>DATLAR010000133.1:0-8228 GCA_035527355.1 Planctomycetota bacterium | reverse complement strand
TGGGGCGTCTATCTGCGCGACGGCGACAGGTTTGAAGTGGAAGGCGTGTTCCCCGAGGGTTTCGAGTGGAGCGACGCCGCTCTCGGCCCGGACAACAACATCTACCTCACGCAGAAGAACGAGCAGCGTTTCAATCCCGACATCGCTTACGTGGTGGCCGACGCCGCCGGCAAGATCCTGATGACGCGGGGCGCCGACTTCGACCGCCTCTGCGTCACCCTGCCCGATAGCGTTGCCGCCGCCGGCACGCAGATCGCCGTCGAAGCCCACACCGTGCGCTCGCGCGATCTCGGATTCGTCCCGAAGGCAAACATCCTGCCATCCGACAACCGCCCGGCCCTCGCGCTGAAGGCGTGGCTCGCGCCGATCGGCAGCGATCCGCTGGCCGAGCCGGCATTAACCGAGGTGCCCATAGCCGGAGCGGGCGAGAACAAATTCAACATCGCCATTCCGGCCGTTGCAGGCCCGCACCGGCTCGAAATTGCCGCCACGCCGCGAATCCCCGGCTTCCAGCCGCTGGGCGTGAGCACCGAGCTGATGATCCTGCCGGCCGGTAGCATTGCGCATCTGGTGCCGAAAACCGACCGCAACCGCACGGGCTTCGCGGCCGGCAGCGCGATTCGCGTTACGGTGCCGGCGAAGCCCAAGGCAGACGTGGATCTCGCGGCTGCACAACTGGCCCTGCTAGATCCAGCCGACCCCGCCAAGCCGCTGTGGACGGCTCCGCTCGGGCTTAGGGCGCTCAAGGCAGACGAGGCCGCGACGGCGGTAGTCAACATCCCGGAAGACGTCACGCTGCGCCTGCGGCCCGGCACGTATAGCATTGCACTGGCAAATCTGCCCGCCGGCGTCTCCAGCGGAAGCGCAACCGCGCAGATCATACCGGTGAACCCGCTGTCCATCTTCCAGACGCCGATGCACCCGATAGGCACCTCATACCGCGACTCGGTGCGCGACGCGAAGCTGCACGCCGAATTCGGCGCCACGCACATCGTCAGCCCGGGCGTATGGGACGCCACCTATCTCGATATCCTCAGCCGGCTGGGCGTCGGCTTCCATTACCAGCCATACACGCATTACTCGCCCATCAACGTGCTTCCTGAAGAGCACGGCGCCATGCGCCAGCAGATCGCGCTGCTTGCGCAGAAGATGCAGCCCTACCCGGCCTTCCGCGGATTCACGTACCACGATCTCCAGGTGCAGCCTTACGGCGGCCTGGGCGACGCAGCCCGCAAGGATTTCTACGAGCCTCTGTGGTCGGCGTGGGCAAAGGACGTGAAAGTGCCCGCCACGGTGCCCGCTGAGGCACGCGAGCTTTACGGCAAGAATGTGGCGAAGGAGTCCATGCTGGACAGAATGTACAAGGAGCTTGGCGAAGCCATCGGCCGCGTGAATCCCAACCTCCACCGCAGCAGCATGCAGTGGTGGCACCAGTCGCTTGCCGTGGCCGATCCCGACCGCGTGAGCAAGCACCAGAATCTGATCTCCACGCAGCACATGGAAGAGCAGTATTACCATCCGGTCACTGTTGCCAACCAGGCCGACCTCTGGCGGCGGCCCGGCGTGCCGATCTGGGTGTACGGCAATACGAGCTGGCAGGAAGACGGAACCGGTGCTTCGATGTACACTGATTTCATGGCGGCGCTGTCGCGAGGCGTGCAGGGTGTGGGCCGAAACGAACTGCCCACCTTCGGCGACGTCCGCTCCGAGCTTGTGCATCGCACTGCCACGGCCGGCTTCAAGCTGATGCAGGCGTACGGCGGGCTGTCGGCGATTGCCGAGCGAGATGACCAGGTGGCCGTCTGGAGGTCCTTCTATCAGTCGTGTGCCGAAAGCGGCAATGCGCACATCACAGCCACAACCGCCGCCTACACGGCCTGCCTCTATGCGCATCGCACCGCCGCGATCATCAGCGATGACCTGGTGCGCGCAGGCGACCTGATGAAATACAAGGCCGTGATCATCAGCTTCGAGATTGCGCTGCCGCCCGACCTCGCCGCGAAGCTGCAGGAATTCCAGGCGGCCGGCGGGCTTGTGCTGGCAAATAATCCCGGCGGGAAGTACTGGCGGCCCGACGGCGCCATCGAGCTTGGGCCCGTTTTCAACGAGAGCCACGCTCTGGCCGAAAACAACCGCGATTCGCTGCGCCACATCGGCATCGAGGAAGACGGCATCAATGGCGCCCGCGTGCTGCGGCAGGCTCTGGGCGACAAGGTGAAGCCGATAGTCGAATGCGACGATCCCACCACGTGGATCAGCGTGCTGAAATCGGGCGGCGCACGCTACATCTTCACCGTTAATGTAAGGCGACTGCCGCAGCCGCCGATGGACCTGCACCGCTACAGCGGCTATGAAAACACAAGGATGCCGGTAAAATCCGAGCTGCAGCTCGGCCGCGGATACTTCATCGTCTACGACGTCTTCTCCGGCCAAATGGTGAAGCCCGAGGAGAGGGCAGGGCAGCGCCTCGTAACCGCCGACATGTCCATCTATCCGGGCGCGATCATCGCTCTGCTGCCTGCGCCGATCGAGGGCCTGAGGCTCTCTGCAGGCCAAAGCGAAGACCGCAGCAAGCTCGGCCTGCGTGTCGAAGTTGGAAACGCCAACGCTCCCGGCAAAACGGTCGACGCCGCCGTGCCGCTCGAGATCAAGATTGCCGACGCGAAAGGCGGCACGAGATTCCATCTTTATCGCACGGCGAAGGGCGGCGTGTGGCAGGCGTCCGCTCTGCCCGTTGCCGCAAACGATGCCGCCGGCCAATGGACGATCTCCGTCACCGAGCTTCTCTCCGGCAAGCAATCCATCGCCACGCTCGATGTGCAGCCGCCGGCACTGCCCGCAGCCGCGGCCACGCCGCCGGTGGAATGGACGGGTGCGGAGCGCATCGCCGCCGCGCTCGGCAGCGCAAAGCGAATCGCCGTGGTGGTCGACGAGAAGCAGCTTGCACCGCTTGGGCCGGCAGTCGACGCCGTCATGCAGTTCCTCAAGGGCAAGGGCAAGCAGGCCGAGCGCATTTCAGCCAAGGATTACCTCGCCGACCGCACGGCTCTGCAATGGGACAAATTCCGCTTCGGGCCGCTTGTCTCGCCCGACATCAAGACGCGCCCGCAGAAATATGACCTAATCGTCAGCTTTGACACGCCCGAACTGACCGGCGGTGTGATTCCGCTCGATGCACTGGCGATCCAGCCCACTGCCCACGACCCCGGGCGCGGCCGCGGCCTCGTGCAATATGCAGTAACGCCCGTCTACGACACCGAAGACGCCATTTCGCTGGCAGGCGGCGATTTTACCGGCCTCGTGCTTGCGGCCAAAGCGCTCGCCAATCCGCCCAAGAGTGCGGCCGCTGTGCGCGTGCGGGCAGTTCACAAGCCCCTCGAAGGCAGGCAGGATGAAACGACTGCCGTCGGCATCTCGCAGTTCGTCGGCGTTCCGATTTCAGAGCTTGCCGCCTCGCCCGATGCCAAACGTATAGCCGTGGCCTTCAAAGGCTGGGGCGACAACCTGATCTTCGTGGACGACAGCGGCAAGGTGATCAGCAAGGACATCGCCGGCAAGTTCTTCCCGCTGCAGTTGCAGTCGTTCAATGGCGGCTTCACTATGCTGCAGCACGACAACGACCCGACGACGATGTACCTGAGGATGTACGACAACGAAGGCAAGTGCGGCATCCGGCTGGCGGCATTTGGCCGCCGTATCGGCGGCATGCGCGACTGGTCGGCCAGCCATCCCGAAGTCATCCCCCAAACCTTCCTCAAACAGGCATCGTTCAGCCTATCGGCCGACGGCCAGGTAGCGGCGGTGGCCGGCGGCAACGGGATCGCGGTATGGAACATGAAAGAATCGAAGGTGATCTGGCGGGACGACCGCGTGCGCTATACGGCGCCCGGCCCGCAGAATTCGGCCGCCGCCAATGCCGAGAGCTTCCCGCAGGTTTGCCTGACGCATGACGCACGCCTGCTGGCCGTGCAGCACAATGGCGTGATCATCTTCCGCGATGCTGCAAACGGCAACGAGACCGGCAGGATATCGCTGCCCGTCGGCGCGTCGATGGGGCGCATACAGTTCTACAACGGCAGCTCGCTGATCGTGGGCGATAGCGAGTTCTTCGCGTTCAAGGACGGTGCCCAGCAGTGGTACTGGAAGGCACCCAGGCCCGTCACCGCGTCGCGCTTCGCCAACAACGCCGTGCACTATGCCATCGGCGAGGTTGACGGCACGCTGCGAATCATGGCCGGCGGCGGGCAGGCGGCCGGGCACATGGTGCCCAGCGGCGCGGTCGTCGGCCTCGATATCGCGCACGACAACAGCCGCGTGGCCTTCGCCAGCACCACCGGCTGGGTGGGCGTTATGGAGCTTGGCGGCAAGCTCATCTGGCAGGAAAACGTTGGCTCACGCGCTACGATTCGGTTCCTCGGCAACACGCCGGAGGTGGTCGTGGGCGATTGGAAGGGCGGGCTGCGGCGGATCGCCGCCGATGGAAAGCTCCTGTGGCAGGTGAATCTCACGCCGGAAGTCTGGCGCGAGGGCACGGTCAACTGGCTCACGTCCAGAGATCAGACGCCAACGCTCCGCGTGCCGCCGCAGGATCGGCCGAACGTGATGGTGCCTCCGGGCACGCCGAACCTCGCGCCGCAGGCGGCGGTTGCCTTCCTCGAACCGAAGAACTGGTGGGGGCAGGCCGTGAAGCCCGAGCGGCCGGTGGTGCTTAACGACGGCAAAACGGACCCGCCGGAAGGCGGCTGGTTCGACCGCACCTCGCTCGAGTACGTGGCCTTTGTGCCCAGCCCGCCCGCGTGGGAGTTCACATGGAAACAGCCTGTAGAATTCAACACGCTCGTTGCCTGGGAATCGCCCAACCACGCGCACGCGGTACCCGAGGAAATCAGGATCGAGGTGTGGGTGGACAACGATTGGAAGGAAATCCATCGCGACTGCTGGACCACCGGCGCCAAGCATGCTCACCGGTTTGACAGGGTGAGCACGACGAAGCTCCGTTACATGGCGGTGGGCGACTTGGCCAACAACCTCTATCTGTCGGAGATCGAGATATACAACCTCCCGTGAGGCGGGCGATGCCTTGTCATTCCTCGCCGGCAGCCACAGGGCTATGAAAGACGCTGGGGCGCTCGTGCACCGTGGTGATCGGCCGCACTGCCCGCACCACGCGCTCGCTGAAGAACAGCTCGTTGGGCCACGAAAACGACCCTATGAAGCCCTTGGGAAGCCGGCCGCAGTATGGATGGCCGCAGTAGGGCACGGTGTTGCTCAGGTAGCTTTCGATGGCTTGCTGCTTCTTCCGCAAAACCGAGCTGATGTCCAGCCGCCAGGCGGTGCTCCAATCGAGACGCTGCAACATCGCCACTGGAATGCTGTACCACGGCCAAACGAGATAGAAGATGATGTCGCAGCGCGGCACGTATCTGTCGTAGGCTGCCTGGGCCAGCTCGCCGGCCGAGCAGTGGTCCGGCCAGGGATCGAACGGATGCGGGCAGAATATCTCTTCGGGCATCAACTGCAGCAGCAAGCGGTTCAGCCCGGCCACGGCATCGCGAAAGCCGGCATCGCCGGACGACGGTATGGCGCCGTCGTTCAGCCCCAGCCAGTGAAGGTTGGCGGCATCGAGTCCCAGTCGTTCGGCGGCGTTCACGGCTTCGTCGCGGCGCACGCGGGCCACCTCTTCGGGCGCTATCTCGCAGCAGCCATTGTGGGCCGCCTCGCCCGAGGTGAGGAAAATGACATCGACCCTCGCCATCAGGTGCCTCTTGAGCGCGATCATCCCGCCCGCGCCGAAGGTTTCGTCGTCGGGGTGCGGCGCGATAACCACCGCCGTTCGCCCCGAAACAGGCAAACTCGGCACGCGAAGCGAGATCACCGTTTTCACGAGGTGGCGCCGTGCCGCCAGCGCAGCCTGAGACTTGCGCAGCAGCGCCGCCATACGCCGCGCGAAATTGCCCGTCTTGTCGACGGCCGATTTCCAGGATTTCATCATCTTGCAGTCAAATGTCTCCGAGCCGGAGAAAGGTGCCGCCAGAGGCGCAAAGCTTGCGTGAACGCACCGCTGACGTGACCCATCATCAATAGTAATGGGATTAAATCGGCTCGGGTTAGCGGTTCCGCGCGGCGGCGCACTGAACGCAGGATGCGCGTGCGGGAACTGACGGGGCGGAAAAGGGGCCTGTGTTTACCTGAGGATGCTAACAGGCCAAAAGGCTTGGAAAGCCGAAAGCGGCAATGGAGATTCCACATGCGAAGCAGGATTGTTCGTATTGCGGCGGCGTTTCTTTTGCTGGTTTACACCACAGCCGCGGCGGGCGGGGCGGAGGATGCGGCCCAGCCGCCAAGTGCACAGATTACGGTGCTTACCGGCGGCGAGCCCTGCAGGATTTTCATTGACGGCGTTTTCGTGGGCGAGGGGGCGGTCATGGTGCCGGTGTCGCCCGGAAAGCGAAAGGTGCGGGCCGTGCCTGCAACGGGCAAGGCCAAGGAGAAGACGGTGAAGGTGGGGCCGAATGAAACTCAGGTGGTGCGTTTCGAGTTTCCGCTGCCAAAGGCGGTGCAGGACGCGTTGAGCGGAGGCGGGAAAACGCAGGATGATGACGATTGGAGCTCCCTTCGCCTGGGTTGCTGCATAGCGGGGCTGGCGATCATCGGGGGCGGCATTGCACTGGCCGTGGGCAGCGGCTCGAGCCATTATGAGCCGCAGCTCAGCGTCAGCCAGAGAGATATCACGCTTTCGGTGCGCAGCAACCTCGGCACGCCCGACGGCGACCGCATTCATCTGTTTGTGAATGGTGTGAAGCTGCTGGACAATTACGAGCTGACGGGTTCGGATATGACGGTTTCGGTTTCACTTGCCGGCGGGCTGAACGTGCTGGCGATCCAGGCTGTGAATGAAGGCACTACGCCGCCGAATACCGGCACGATAACGGTGTCGCACGTGACGGACGGCAGCGGCACGTTGACGTGGTCGCTGGTGACCGGCGGCACGGGTTTCATCGAGATCGGGGCGCCGTAGTGTGTCAGCCTACGATGGCGGTGCCGACGCGTACGATTGTGGCGCCTTCCTCGATGGCTGTTTCGAAGTCCTGGCTCATGCCCATCGAGAGGTGCGGCATCGCAACGCCTGATTCGGCCGCGATCCGGCGTGCGAGCTCGCGCAGACCGCCGAAGACCTGCCGAAGCTCGGGCTGCGCCGCGCCAAGCGGGGCCATAGTCATCAGCCCCTCGGGCACGAGGCCGGGCAAGGCGGCGATACGCGGGGCCGCCCGCCGCGCTGACTCCGCGTCGAACCCGTGCTTCGATTCCTCGCCGCTCACGTTTACCTCCAGCAGCACGGGCATGCGTTTGCCGGCGGCCGCGGCCTCGCGGCTCACGGCTTCCGCCACGCGCATCGAGTCGATTGATTGGATCATGTCGAACAGCGTTATCGCTTGCCTTGCCTTGTTGGTTTGCAGGTGGCCGATCAGATGCAGGCGGAAACCTTCACGTGGAATCGCGGCGAACTGCTGAGCTGCGTGCTGCACGCGGTTCTCGCCGAAATCCTTCACGCCCAGCGAAACAAGCTCGTCAATTACCTCGGCCCCAACAGTCTTCGTAACCACAACCAGTGTGACGCCGGCGGGGCTGCGGTGTGCGCGCCGGCAGGCGGCGGCTATCCTTTGGCGAACGTCATCGAGCTTTCGTGCGAGGTCCATTTGCGGCGTATCTTTCATTGAAGCGGCTGGGGCTCGGGCAGGTTTTCGATTACGGTTTCCAGCAGATTCTTCTTCAGGATTATCTGGGACTTGTCGAGGGGGATTTTTTCGAGTGCAGCAAGGGACTGCAAAAAGCTGAAGAAATCCTGATCGGCTTTGGAGCCGCGCACCTTCGCGCCCAGCTTCTGCGGGGGAACGCGGTCGGCGGCGGTGTATTCGAAGCCGTCGCTTCGTATTTGCAGAGCCCGTGCGTCGGCGTCGGCCCTGATGTCTTCGGCTTCACGGCGTGCCGCCGCCAGCACGGCCTCGGCGGTTGCGTCGGCCTGGGCGCATACGAGCTGCGCCTGCTGCTCGGCGTCGTGCAGCACCGCGTCGGCATCTGCCTGATATTTCTGGACGAGCCGCGCGACGGCCTGCCGGCGGCTGTCCGACGCGGCGCAGAATTCCTTCACGTGCAGGCCGACCAGCTCGATGCCCTCGGCGTGCAGCTCGATTTGTGCGGCGGCGCGTGCCCGTGCGATGGCGTCTGAT
>DATLAR010000132.1:0-4401 GCA_035527355.1 Planctomycetota bacterium | reverse complement strand
GCCGCGCGGCTCGCCCAGAAGGAAAAGGCCCTCACCGATTGGGAGCGCCGCCTGCAGGAAATCCTCAAGGCGCAGAAGATCGCCAAGATGCGCCCCGAAGATGCCGCCGGACCCGGCATCGCCGCACGCCGGCAGTTCGGCACCGACATGAAGAAACGCCAGACCGAAATCCGTACGCAAACACTCTCGGTCGCCGAAGGCATGCCCGTCGATGAAAAGATCACCGCACGCATCAGGGAAATCCTCTTCAGCCTCACCGGAAACGAAATGGCCGATGCCGTCAGGAATGCCGAGCGTGCCGAGAGGGCGCAGGACCTCCCCGCCTCCGATGATGCCATCGCCAAGCTCACCGCCAACCAGGATGCCATCATCGCTGCAATCGAAAAGATACTCGGCGTCGTGCCGCAAATCGCTGACAAGATCAAAACCAAGCCCGACCTCGACGACGGATTCGACATGCCCACCGATGTCGAGGAAAAGCTCAAAGACCTCGCCGACAAGCTCAAGGAGTTTGCCGCCGAACAGAAAAAGGTGATCGCCATCACCGCCGACCTCGCCAAGAAGGGCGTCGACGATTTCACCGAAGAAGACGAAAAGCAGCTCCAGGAGCTTGCCGCCATCGAAGACAAATGGGCCAGTTTCCTTAAAGACACATACAGCGATTTCAGCAAGCTATCCGAGCAGGACTTCTCCAATCCCTCGATGCTGAAGGAGCTGATCGAGGTGCAGAGCGAAGTGCTGATGGCCAAAGACGCCCTGCAGGCCAAGGCCGCCGAACTCGCCACCGCTCTCGAAGACGCCGGACTCGAACTCGCCGAAGCCATGACAACACACATCGAAAAATGGCTGCCCGACAAGCCCGACCGACTCGAATGGAAAATGGAGGAATCGCTGGGCGATTACGAAACGCCAATGGCCGAGCTCCCCAAGGAGCTCGAAGACCTCGTGGGCGACCTCTTTGAAGAAGAGGAAGACCTCCTCGAAGAAATGGAAGACGCAACCTCCACCTGGGCCGATTCGATCGACAAAGGCGCCGGCTGGGACGCGATGGATGGCCCCATTCAGAACATGAGCGCGCAAGGCGTTACCGGCAACCAACTGCCCAACACCAGCGAAATGGGCGGCCGCGCCGGTGAGGGCCGCACCGGCAAATCGTCCGGCGAGTTTGTGGGCGACACCGCCCAAGGCAAAGGCGGCCGCAAAACGCCCACGAGGCTCACGCCCGATCCTTTCGAGAAAGGCGCGATCAAAGACACCGGAAACCAGCCGCCCGGCGGAGCCACCGGCGGCGGAAAAGTCTCAGGCGCGGCACAGGAAGGCATGGAAGGCCCCATTCCGCCCGAGCTGCAGATGAAAATGCAATCGCTCGCAAAGCGCCAGGCTGCAATTCTCAACAAGGCCGAAAAAATCTCCGCCGGCTTCCAGGTGGCGCAGTGGCCCTCGATGTTCAAGGAAACAATCGAAGACCTCAAAACCATCGAAGACGACCTCACCGCCGGACGATACCAGGCCGTGCTGCGTAAGAAAGACGTGGTGCTGAAAAACATCGAGGAAACCAAGCGGTTCGTTAACGAACAGCTCAAGGTGAACCGCGACTGGTCCAGCAAGCTTCCATCGCACGTGCAGGACGAGATTCTGGATTCGATCGGCGGAAAGGCCCCTCAAGGCTATGAAGACCTCCTCAAGAGCTATTACGAATCCCTGTCAAAGACGAACTGACACTTCGGCCGGAGGGCAAGGGCGGTGCCTTGCCCCTACACGCCGGCCGCCGCGCCGCAAATGGGCGGCGCCTGAAGCGCAGAAACCCAAGCCTTCATCAGTCAACAATCGGAATGACACACTGCACTAGCCCTCCGGCCGCACAACTACCAGCGTATAGCCGTCGATATGAATGTGCCTTTGTGCCGCTGCGAGGATGTCGGCGGCGGTTACATTGCGCACGTATGTCGGGTAACGCTCCACATAGTTTTCGCCCAGCCCGTAGCACTCCATGTAATGAAGGATTCCGGCCCGCCCCTCGTTCGTCTCCAGCCTCAGCGGCACCGATCCAATGAGGTAGCCCTGTGTGTCGGCAAGCTCGTGCCGGCTAACCGGGCGCTCGCGCACCTGCCTGAGCACCGCCAGTATGCTCTCCACGGTCCGCTCGATATTCGCCGGGTTCACCCCCGCGTGAACCGTCCACGGGTATTCGCCCATTGCAGGTGCAAACGAGGCGTATGCGTAATATGCCAGGCCCTGCCGTTCGCGGATGAAATGCCCCAGCCGCCCCATCAAGCCCAGGCCGCCGGTGATCTGGGTGAGCTGCTCCATGGTCATGAAATCGGCGCTGATACGCGCGGGCCCTTTGAATCCAAGAACTATCTCGGCCTGCTGCTTCTGCTTCATGGCCAGGTCGCGGCGTTGCGGCGACGTGCGCGGGGCGACGGTTGCGTCCACGTTGGCGGGTGTTTTGCGGCGCTTTCGCCAGCGCTCGATCTTGCGCGCCATGCGTTCGGCCGCGGCTCGAGCATCGATGCCGCCCGTGATGCAGAAGACGCTGCGCTCGGGCGCGTAGCACGCATCGTGAAACCGCAGCAGGTCCTTGCGTTTCAACTCTCTCAATGTGTGGTGATACCCTAGCGGATAATGGTGATACGGATGGCCGACGGGGTAAATCAGGTGGTGCAGCTCGCGGTTGGCCACGTGCTGCGGCGAGTCGTCCACCTGCCGTAGCTGATTGTCATTCATCGCGCGCACCAGTTCAACGTGCTCCTCCGGGAAAGCAGGCTGCCGCAGTATATCAAGCAGCATGTCGAACATTCCCGGCCAGTGTTCAGCGAGGCACTTGATGTGGAAGCTGGCGTGATGAAGCCCGCCGGAAACGTTAAGGCTTGCGCCGAGCGAATCGACCTGCGTGAAAATCTGCTCGTAGGTCTTTTTCCTGGTTCCGCGCACTATCACGTCGGCCGTGAGATGTGCAAGCCCCGCCTTCTCTTGCGTATCGTAGACCGTGCCGGCGGGCAGGCTGCCGTGGATCACAACGCTGGGCGATGCCTTGTTTTCGGCGGCCAACACCGCGGCGCCGTTGTCGGTGATGATTCTGGCCATCGGCTTGAACCCGGTGAAGGCAAACACCTTCGGCCCGCCGGGCTCGGCCGGCGCACCCTCCGCCTCGTATGACGGGCCACTGGGCACAAACCAGCCGACCGTGCGGTTGCGGCTGACAAGATATTTCGCCGCCGCTCGCATCACGTCGCCGGCCGTTACCGACTGCAACCTGTCGAGATGCTCGCGAAGCAGATGATGCCCGCCAACCATCTCGGCATAGCCGAGCTGCACCGCCAGGCCGGAGGTGCTCTCAAGGGAGTATGCCTGTGCGGCCTTCAATTGCGTGATAGCGCGGGCAAGGTCGGCATCGGCCAGTCGTTCGCCGCCAAAGCGATCCAACAGACCGAGCAAGGCATCCTCCAGCTTCTCTTTCTTGCCGGGGCTTGTGGCGGTGGCGCCAATTGTGAGGCCGAAGGGATCGACCGAAGGCGTATAGTAAGAGTGGGCGCTGGAGGCCAGCCCGCTGCGTACCAGCGTGCTGTACATTCGCGATGTGCGGTAGCCGGTACAATTGCTGCCAACGAATGACTTGCCGCCGCTGAGCAGGGCATCGGCAATCAGCAGCGGATAGACGCAGGGGTCGCCGGCGGCCGGGCCTTTGTAGAGCACCTCTACGTACGCGGCGCCGCCCGGCCGTTTGAGCAGGAGGCGGCGCTCGGCGCGTTGCGGCGGCTCGTGCGCAATCGTTTCGGGCTTCAGGCGCCGCCGTGGCTCGGCCTGCGCGCCCCAGAGGCGCTCGATCTTCCTGAGTAGCGCCCGCGTGTTGAAATCCCCTACCGCCACGAGCAGCGTTTTCGACGGCACGTAATGCGCGGCGAAGTATCTCTGAAGGTCTGCAGGACGCATCTTCAGAAGGTCGTCTCTCAAACCGATCACGGGGCGGCCGTACGGGTGCTTGCGGAAAGCTTTGGCCTCGAGCGCTTCGCCGAGCAGCGTGTGCGGGCTGTTGTCGGCGCCCTCCTTTTCCGAGAGGACGACGGTTCGTTCGGACTCGAACGCTTCCCGCTCGATCACTGAATCGAGGCGCGCCCGCTCGATGCGCAGCGCGAGGTCAAGGTGGGCGGCGGGCAGTGTTTCGTAATAGCACGTGAAATCGCGCGATGTGAAGGCGTTGGCCGCGCCGCCCACGCGAGCCACGCGGCGCATTATATCGCTGCGGGGGTCGCTGCTGGCGGACTTGAAGAGCATGTGCTCGAGGAAATGGGACGCGCCGGCGAGGCCGGGTGGCTCGTTTCGCGAGCCTGTGCGATACCACGCCCAGAACGACACGACCGGGATATCGTGGTTTTCGCAGGTGAGGACCTTCAGCCCGTT
>DATLAR010000131.1:0-11756 GCA_035527355.1 Planctomycetota bacterium | reverse complement strand
GCTTTCGGCTCGGAAGCACGGCCGCCTTCTCTTACGAGTACCTGGTTCTGGTATTCGTTGAACCGGGTCGTGCTCCCGCAGCCGAAAACAGCGGGCCCAATCCGCATGTCTGGTCGTTGCTCGATGAACCACGGCTGCCGGTTTGGAGCCTTGGCTTTGACCTATTGATGTTTGCCGGCACAGATAGGGGGGCCCAGAGCGCCCGGCCACGCAGGGCGCTCTGAGCAGGGACGATAAACAGGAGCAGTGTTATCGCACCTATGGCGTAATTATACGCGAGGTGTGGTGTATTGCAATCGGGAAGATTCCGATAGACGGCTTCGAAAAACCTTATTCAGGCCGCTCCACCAGTTCACTCTCGATATCTCTTGCCAGCTTCTGGGCGTGAACGACAAGCTGCTTTTCGACAGCCGCCTGCTTTTCCTGTTTCCGGGCGCGGTTGGAATCCTCTACACTCAGCAGCAGCTTAGCCAAGCCAAGTACCAATTGCAGGTTTTCCACTTCCTTTTCCAGCAGGCGCACCTTCGCGGCGGTCAGCTCGGCCGCATCAGCGGGCGCGGCAAAAATATCCTGCAAGCGTCTGCCGTGGTGGCGCAGGATTCGGGCAAGCTGACGTGCCGGATTCGCCTCGCCTTCGCGTGATACCGACTCGGGCGGGGTGTTTTCCCTGTTTTCCGGCATCAACGTTTCTCCTGCGTTGACAACATGGCATCAGAGCCTATGTAGTTATTATACAGTGGTGCGAAGTGGAATGCTATCGGGCGATTCCTTAGCGATGCGGGCGAAAAGCCTTAGCTGGCTTGCGTTTTACAGGGAGGTGAGGCCCTCGCGCAAGGCATATTTGGTGAGCTCGGCCACGCTGTAGACGCCGAGCTTGCGCATGATGTTCTGGCGATGTGTTTCGATGGTCTTGACGCTCACCTTCAGCCCGAGGGCTATTTGCTTGGTGCTTTTGCCTTCGGCCAGCAGTTGCAGCACCTCCCGCTCGCGCCCGGTGAGCTTGGGTGCGGCGGCAATGTCGTTGGTGGCCAGATGCTGCACGTAATCGTCTATCACCACGCCCGCTATGCCGGGGCTGAGGTAGGTTTTGTTTTCCAGCACGGCCTTGATGGCGCGGGCAAGCTCTTCCAGCGCGCAGTCTTTCAGCAGGAAACCGGATGCGCCGGCTTTCAGCATTTCGGAGACGAAGCGCTTGTCGGAGTGCATTGACAGGCCGATCACTTTCACGCCGCCGATCTCGCCGGTGATGCGGCGGGTGGCTTCGATGCCGTTGAGGTTGGGCATGCCGATATCGAGGATGGCTACATCGGGCAGCAGATCTTGTGCGAGCTTGACGGCGGTTCGCCCATCGCTGGCCTCGGCCACCACTTCCACCCCGGGCTGCTGTTCGAGCAGCGCCCGCAGGCCCTCGCGCATGATCTGGTGGTCGTCGGCAAGCAGAATTCTGGTTTTCATGTTCACTGCGCTTTCTGCGTTTTCAGGGGCGCCTCCAGCGTAACCACGGTGCCGGCCTTCTCTTTTGAATCGATGGCAACGCGGCCGCCGAGGTGCCCCAGCCGTTCGCGTACGCTGAACAGGCCGAAGCCGGCCTCGCCGTGCTTTTCAGCCGGCCTTGCCGCGTCGAAACCGATGCCGTCGTCTTCCACGCGCACGATTATGCGGTCGCCGTCGCGTTTCAGTTTCACCTTCACGCTGCCGGCGTGTGCGTGTTTGACCACGTTTACCAGCAGCTCGCGCGCCGCCTGGAAGAGCACCACGCGTATGTCGTCGTCCAGCGGCTTGGGCAGGCAATCGTCTTCGAATTCGGAGGCGATGCCGTGCTGCTCGTGGATTTGCTCGGTGAGCCATTCCACGGCTGCCGGAAAGCCTAGCTCGTATAGAATGGGCGGGCTCAGCTCCACGGTGAGCAGCCGCGTGTCCTTGATGGTCTGCTCGATGAGCTGCACGATTCTGCTGGTCTGCTCGGCCAGCGGCGGCGTGTGCATTGCCTTGCGCAGCTCGCCCAGCTTTATTTTTGCCAGTGCAAGGCTCTGGCCGATGCGGTCGTGCAGCTCGTTTGCGATGCGGCGGCGCTCGCTTTCTTCGGTGAGCGAGAGCTCGGATGCCAGCGATTGGAGCTGGCGCTGGTAGTCGAGCAGGTCATTTTCTGCACGCTTGCGGGCGGTGCAGTCGCGCGCGATAGCGGTAACAAAGGCGCCTTCGGCGGTTCTCCAGCTCGATAGCGATAGTTCCAGCGGAAATTCGCTGCCGTCTTTGCGCAGGCCGATCATCTCCGTTACCGTTCCCAGCGTTTCAGGCGCTTTCATTGAAAGGCGCTGGAAGTCAGTCCTGCTCTCTTCGCGGAGGCGTTCGGGCACGACGAATGTGAACGGCTGGCCGATGGCTTCTTCGGCCGAATAGCCGTATATGCCAATGGCCGCCTTGTTCCAGAAGATCACCTTGCCCTGCTCATCGATGGCGATCACGGCGTCGCTGGCGGTTTCGACCACGGAACGAAAACGCAACTCGCTGTTCTCCAGCGATTCGAGCGTGCGGCTGTTGCTGAGGGCGATAGCCACGAACTCGCCAAACGCCTCGGCCATGCGTGCGTCTGCTTGAGTGAACCCGCCGGGCTTGTTTGCCATGCACATCAGGCCCGCCACCTGGCCTTCCAGTTCCAGCGGAACAAAAAGCAGGTTGTTGAGCTGCACGTGGCCCGGCGGCAAAGCGAGAGAGGCGGGGTCGTTGAAGATGGTGCTCCTGCGTTTTTCGGTGGCCGCTGCCCGCATGCCGCGCATGGGAATCCGCGCGGGCAGCGCGGCATTGCACGGACGGCTGCCGGGGTCTACAAGCACGTTGAGTGTCTGCGAGCCATCCTTGCTCAGCAGGTCCACATAGCCGGCATCGGCCCCCAGCAGGCGCTTGCAAGCGGTGAATATCGAGCGGGCGGCCTCCTTGAACTCGCGGTGATGCAGCACCGACCGCGCCGCCTCGAGCAGTGCGGCCGCCTCGGCGCTGGCGCGCCGGAGGTCGGCGGTGCGCTCGGCCACGCGCGCCTCCAGCTCGTCCTTGGCCCTCTGCAGGGCATCCTCGGCTTCCTTCTGCTTTGTGATGTCGCGGCCCACCGATTGATACTCGACGATCCGGCCGGCCTCGTCGAATATCGCGCGATCCGTCCATTGCTGCCATCGCACCTGCCCGTTCGGCAAGATCACGCGGTGCTCTATCTGGGCCAGCGGCTTCTCGCCGCACAACGAGCCGAGGTGGCGAAGGAACAGCTCGCGGTCGGCCTCGGGCAGCAGAGGAATGAAGCTGACGCCGATGAATTCCTCGCGGCTGCGTCCGAAGCAGCGGCAGTAGGCTTCATTCACAAACGTCATTGTGCCGTCCGGCAGAAAGCGGCAGACCAGCTCGGTCTGGTCTTCTACAATGGCGCGATATCGCCGCTCGCTCTCGCGCAACGCATCCGATGCCCGCTTCTGAATGGCCAGATTATCCAGCCAGTAACGCAGCGCCGCGCCCGGAAGGTCATCCGCCACCGCCTCGATGTTGGGAGTATAATAGATGTTTGCATAGCAGTTCATTCCCTCCATCACCGTGGGATGCAACGCGATCAATCGCAGCAGGAGGTTTGGCGCAAAACGCCGGCGGTCATACTGGCAGAGGCCCAGGCATCTGCTGCCCGCCAGCACGCCGTCTGCTTTCTGTTCATATTCAACCAGGCTGTCGGCACAAACCGACAGTGCCCACGTCATCTCGCCCGACAGGCGCAGCGCTGGAAAACCCTCGGCCAAAGCCTGCTCTTCCAGCCGCGCAATCCCCGCAACCGCCGCATCGGGGTCAAACGCGCCGTCGGGCGGCACAAAATCATTGCGGGCGATGATCTGAAGCTGCTTCCGGGCGATCAGCGGCGCCGGCTCGATTCCTGCAGCGCGCAGGTAGCCGCTGATTTCTGCGGGCGTGTGCGAGTGCGCCAGATAGATGATCTTCTCGCCTCGCTCGACGCCCTGCCTCAGGTACGCCGTAACGACCGCCCGGTGCTCTTCTTCGCTCTCGTACAGCCACAGGAAATGGCTGCCGGGGCGGAACTCGGGCGCCGCGAGCAATGATTGCGCGTCGAGCATAGTGCTTGGTCCAATGCCATCAACCGTGATAGTAAACTTCCCAGCCGAGGTAGTTCTCCAGGGCTTCGACCACCGCGTCGGCCACGTTGCCTTGCGTAAGAGCCACGTGATGCTCGAATCCCATCCTGCAGATCACCTGCATAAGCCCCTGCAGGTTTTCGATCTGGGCCACGCCGTAGCCACCAAACGTATCAAGCGGATCGTCCGTCAGCTCGCCCTCGCCCACGTACGCCTGAATCAGACCCTCGTTGTCATCGGTCGACACGCGGCAGAATGTCATCGGGCCGGGCGTCATTCTGCCCACGCACGCGCCGTAGGCGTTTTCCTTGCCCACCGAGCTCGCAATGATCTTCTGGTAATCCACCTTCATCTCGGTGAAAACCGACTTGGGCAGGTTGCTGCAATGGAACAGCACGCACTTGTCGGGATCCTCGCCGTAGTTGTTGTTCCAGTCCAGCAACGCGGCGGGCGCTTCCGCTGCGAGCGTGAGAGCCAGCATGCCCACGCAGCCGGTAACGTCCACCTCGCACGCGCTGGGTATGAGCTTGTCGCTCATCATTCCCATCACGGCGCACGGCGTAATGCCGTAGATTTCCTCGATAGCCGTCCAGCACTGCACGGCGGATGCATCGATCTCGTTTTCGGCCATCCAGCGGTCGATCACAAGCGCGAATTTCGCCATCTTAGCCACGGCCTTGGCGGGCACTTCCTTCATATTGCAGTATTCGGAAAGCTGCTTGATCTTCCCCTTCACGTCGCCGTCGCCGTCTGAAAGCCGGTCGCAGCCGGCCAGCACCTCCGAGAGGTCCAGCGTAACCACGCTGATGCCCGCGCTCTCCAGCAGTTTTTCGCTGTAGCGCACGGTGGTGAAGGGCGACGGCCGCGCGCCGATGGCGCCGATGCGTGCGCCGCACACGCCGTTCACCACGCGGCACGTGGCCGCAAAAGTTGCGAGGTTGGCCGCAAAATCATCCGACTTCGGGTCCACGGTGTGATCGTCGGTGAGAGTATACGAAATATTCCGCTGGCGAAGGTTGTTGCACACCGATATCTTGCCGCAGAAGCTGTCGCGCCGATCCTTCAGCCCCATCTTGTTCACCACGTCGGGATACGCCTGCACCAGCACCGGCACGTCGAGGCCCGACTCCGCAATGCTGTCGGTCACGCCGCGCTCGTCGCCGAAATTCGGCAGCGTAACGATGATGCCGTCGATCTTCTCGCTGTTCTTGCGGAAGAGCTGGGCGCACTTCCGGATATCCTCGCGGCTCTCCACCGAACCGTGCTTCGTATCGTCCGGCGACAGGCAGACCACGTTGTAGCCTGCATCCTTCAGCACTTTCAGCATTTCCTTGCGGCCATCAGCCACCAGGTGCTCCGGAAAGAATCCGCGGCTGCCGACCACCAAACCGAAAGTCATTTTCTCTGCCATTGCTGATCTCCTGCTGCAAACTGGAAAGGACGCGCCGTCGGCCGGCGCCGGGGGCGCATCACTCGTGAAAGCGGCAACGCAGGCGGGCCGGGCGGCGCACCGCCACTCGCGCACCTGCGGCATTCTCCGCTGAATTGCATCAAGAATAGCGCATTTGCCCGCGAAGGTCAAGCGGAAGTTTCACTTTGCCCGGCCACCGAGCCAGAAAGCCCGCCCGCCCTCGATCATTTTCCGATAGAAATACCCCCGGCCGCCTGCTATAATGGAAACGATCCGAAGACCAAGCTGTCAGGAGGTATCATGCAGGCGAAACTGGCCCTCGAAGATGGCACGGTATTCACCGGCAAATCGTTCGGCGCCGATGGCGAACGCAGCGGCGAGGTCTGCTTCAACACCTCGATGACCGGCTATCAGGAAATCCTCACCGACCCCTCGTATGCCGGCCAGATCGTAACAATGACCTATCCGCTGATCGGCAACGTAGGCGTAAACGACGAAGACCGCGAGTCGGCCCGGCCCTGGGTGCAGGGGTTCGTGGTGCGCGAAGCCAGCAGCATCCCCAGCAATTTCCGCTCGCAAACCTCACTGCAAGACTACCTCAAGCAGCACGATATCATAGGCATCGAAGGCATCGACACCCGCGCCCTCACGCGGCACATCCGCAACCACGGTGCAATGATCGGCGTGCTCTCCACCGTCACCCTCGACGATGCCGCCCTGATCGAAAAAGCACGGAGCGCGCCGAGGCTCGTAGGCTACGACTGGGTGGCACACGTCACCGCCGCCCGCGACTATCCCTGGGCCGAGTCATTCATATCCGAATTCTCGCCCGACCCCTGCACGCAACGCCACGGCTCGTTCCACGTGGTGGCGATGGACTTCGGCTCGAAGCTCAACATCCTCCGCCACCTCGTAAACGAAGGCTGCCGCGTAACCGTAGTGCCCGCGGCCACCTCCGCCGAACACATACTCGCACTCGAGCCCCACGGCATCTTCCTCTCCAACGGGCCCGGCGATCCCGAAGCCTGCGGCTACGCCGTAGAAACCATCCGCAAGCTCATCGGCAAAAAACCCATCTTCGGCATCTGCATGGGCCACGAGCTCCTGGGCCTCGCGTTGGGCGGCCGGATCGTGAAGCTGAAATTCGGCCATCGCGGCGGCAACCAGCCCGTAATGGAAACCGCCACCGGCCGGATCGACATCACCTGCCAGAACCACGGATTCGCCCTCGACCCCGCCTCGCTCGACCCCGAGACCATCGAGATCACCCACATCAACCTCAACGACAAAACGTGCGAAGGCATGCGGATGAGGAAATTTCCCGTATTCTCGGTGCAGCATCATCCCGAATCTTCTCCAGGCCCGCGCGACGCCGCCCATCACTTCGATCTATTCGCACGCATAATGGCCGGCAAAGCTACCTGGTGGCAGAAAGAAACCGGCGGCATCGACGTCGCCTCGCTCATCCCGGACCGCAGCCTGCAACCGCGGACTTCTGATTTCTGACTTCTTGACTTCTGGCTTCTGACTTCTGACTTCTGGCTTCTGACTTCTGGCTTCTGACTTCTGACTTCTTGACTTTGGACTTTGGACTTTGGACTCTTTCACCGTTACACCCGAAGATGACGGCGCCCGGCTGCAGGATTTCCTCGCCGCCCGATACCCCACCGTATCCGTCGGCGCACTGCGCAAGCTGATGTCCCAGGGAAACGTGCTCATCAACGGCACTATCGGCACGCGCAACATGACCCTCCACGCGGGCCACACCATAGATGTCGACGCCGACGCCTCGGACCTCCCCGCCGCCCTGCCTCGCAAAATGGATTTCGACGTGCTCTACGAAGACGAATGGTGCGTGGTGATAAACAAACCCGCCGGCCTCGCCGTGGTGCCCGAACGCGAAGCCGAAGAATACCCGCTGATGGAAGGAATGCTCTACTACCTGCAGCACGCCTCGCCCTTTGCCACGGGCGAGATGGTACGCCCGATGATCGTCCACCGGCTCGACAAAGACACCACCGGCGCGCTCCTCATCGCGAAAAGCATCACCGCACTGCGCGACTTCTCCGAGCAGTTTGCCCGCCGCACAGTGCAAAAAGAATATCTCGCAATCGTTCGCGGCCGCCCGCCGCGCGAAGCCGAGCTCTCGTTTCCGCTCACCGCCAAAGGCGCCCGCGCCGGCAGAATACTGGTGAATCACCACTACGGCCGCCCGGCCGTCACCCGCATCACCACCGAGGAATACTTCGACGGCTACGCGCTCGTGCGTGCTATGCCGCTCACCGGCCGCACGCACCAGGTGCGCGTGCACCTCATGGCATCCGGCTATCCGCTGGCGGTAGACCCGCTCTACTCGGGCCGGCCCAGCCGCACCACTCTTCTCCTGCCCGAGCTCAAGAGAGGCTACCGGCCAAAACGCGACCAGGAAGAGCGCCCCCTCATCGCCCGCCAGGCGCTCCACGCCCACCGGCTCACCTTCAACACGCGCTCCGTCGACACCATCAACCGCGTCCGCGTGGAAGCACCCCTCCCGCACGACATGCAGGTGGTGCTGAAGATGCTGCGAAAATACCGGCCCCAGCGCGAAAGCGAATAACGGCCCGGAATCCCCAAGGCGAAATAAAAAAGGGCGGCACAATGGCCGCCCGCGGGACTAAGTGCAAGGTCCAAAGTCTAGAAGTCTATAACCAGAAGCCAAGTCCAAGGTCAGGCGAGAAGGGGCACCTTGCACCCATGTTTACGTTCCGATGCTCCACGACGCCAGATACTTCTTCTGCTCGGCGGTCAGTTTGTCGATCTTCACGCCCATCGTATCGAGCTTCAGCTTCGAGATCCACTTGTCGATATCTTCGGGCACGTCGTAAACCTTCTTCTCGAGCTTGCTGTGGTTCTTCACCATATACTCGGCGCACAACGCCTGGTTGGCAAAGCTCATGTCCATCACCGACGCCGGATGCCCCTCGGCGGCGGCAAGGTTCACCAGCCTGCCCTCGGCCAGAATGTTGATCTCGCGGCCGTCGGGCAGCTTATAGCAGTCGATGAACGTGCGCACATGCGACACGCTCTTGGCCATCTTCTTGAGCGCCGGGATGTCGATCTCCACGTTGAAATGGCCGGAGTTGCACACGATGGCGCCGTTCTTCATTGCTTTGAAATGCTCGCGGCGGATCACGCTGATGTCGCCGGTTACGGTGATGAAGATATCGCCGATCTTCGCGGCCTCGGCCAGCGGCATCACGCGATAGCCATCCATTACCGCCTCGAGTGCGCGCAGCGGGTCCACTTCCACCACGATCACGTTTGCGCCTGCGCCGTGCGCCCGGCTCGCCGCCCCGCGGCCGCACATGCCGTAGCCGCAAACCACAAACGTGGTGCCCGCCAGCAGGAAATTGGTGGCGCGGATGATGCCGTCTATGCTGCTCTGGCCGGTGCCGTAGCGGTTGTCAAACAGATGCTTTGTGTCGGCGTTATTCACGGCGATGATGGGATAGTTCAGCACGCCGTTCTTTTCCATGCTCTTCAGGCGGATCACGCCCGTGGTGGTTTCCTCGGTGCCGCCGATGATGTCCTTAAGTTGATTCTTGCGCTCGGTGTGCAGCGTCGAAACCAGATCGGCGCCGTCGTCCATCGTCACCTGCGGCTTGAAATCGAGCGACGCGTAAATGTGCGAGTAATACGTCTTCTTGTCTTCGCCCTTGATGGCGAAGGTGGGAATGCCGTAATCCTTCACGAGCGACGCGGCGGTATCGTCTTGCGTGCTGAGGGGGTTCGAGGCGCACAGACGGATTTCGGCGCCGCCGGCCTTCAGCGTCCGCATCAGGTTCGCGGTTTCGGTCGTCACGTGCAGGCAAGCCGCCAGCCTCACGCCCTTCAGCGGCTTTTCCTTGTCAAAACGCTCGCGTATGTTCTTCAGCACCGGCATCGAGCGATCTGCCCATTCGATTCGCGCCTTCCCTGCTTTTGCAAGCGACCTGTCCTTGATATCAAACTGCATTAAAATTCTCCTGCGTGTCAATGAAAAGCCAAAGGATGATGTCCGAATTCTGCATAGAACATTATGGCTGATTGTGGCGGGCCGGCGTGCGGCGGTTCCGGCGCGGATTCACATGTATCACCTCAGCAATAGTATAGGCTAGACCGCGCGGTTAATCAAGACGTTTATGCGCCGGACATGGCCCCGGCGGCGCCGGACGGCGGGGGCACGTAAACGATTCGTGGCTCCACACAGCTTGCCGGGCCGATGCCAGGCAAGCTCGTATGCATAGACGCGGTGTCCCACGAATGCATTGACATCATTTTTCCTATTCCTTTCCTATCAAAGGCCTGAAGGGCCGAGGTTCGATAAAGCCCAGGGCAACGCCCTGGGTAGTCGGTGCGGCAAGAAGCCAAGCCCTGAAGGGGCGGAGTATACGCTGTGTGCTGGGTATACGTAAGGCCGCCCCTTCAGGGCTCGATTTTGGGGTGGGTGGCGCCTTTTCCCCAGCCCTTCGGACTGGGCTTTATGGAACTCCGGCCTTTCAGGCCTTAGCCGGAGTTGAATGAAGAATAGATGAAGAATGCAGACGGCGACCGCTGCGCGTTCGAGGCTACCTTTTATACGCGAATGCCCACGAATCGTTTACACACCCCAGGTCAGCCGGCCTGGCCCGCTGCCCGCTGGCGGCAAAGGCTGCACGATATTCGAGCCGGGCGGAACGAGAAAGATTTTTTCTCTAAAGCCGAGCGATGAGCTGCCGTTATACCGCGTGCAAACGACGCAGGCCGGTGAGAACCGGCCGCCGTTGGAAGGGGGATCAACTTCCGGCGCCGAGCGCAGCGTTGACCGCGTTTTTGGCGGCACGTGGGAAGCGGGCCGGAAGACTATAATAGAAGTAAACCGCCGGCTGCATTTTTTGTGAGAAAACGCCACTGGGATACGTATTGCAGCCGGCGGTTCTTTATTTCAAGCAGGCCTCTGCGCCAGGCTTTCACATCTGCTCACACGCCTCCCAGCATGCCGTTTCCAAGGCTGAACAGCCGCCGCTGCGTCTTGTCCGATACGTGGCTCTTCAGCACCTCGCCAACGAACAGCGTGTGATCGCCCGTAGACACCTCGCCCACCAGGCTGCATTCAAACGCAGCCAGGCATTCTGCAATCAGCGGCGGCTTCACGCGCTCAGCCGGCAGCGGCGTAAGGCGCGTAGCCCCGAACTTATCGGTGTCGCGGCCCGAATGCGCCCCGCAGAAAAGCGCCTGGTCCACCAGGTCTTCCCCCGGAAAGCAAAGCACAAACTGCCGGCCCGCCTCGATCAGCTCGTGCGAATAGCTCTGCTTCGCCACCGAAATCGCCAGCATCGGCGGATGCACCGACGTCTGCACCGCCCAGCCCACCGGTATGATGTTTGGCTTGCCGCCCGCGTCTGCCGTTACCACCAGGCAAACAGGCTCAGGATACTTGCGCTTGATTGCTTGAGCGTATGCCACAGGTTTCATTTGCAGCCTTTCTTTGCCATGTTTGTCGAGGGGCGGGGGGGCGAACCGGCCGCCGGCCGGTCCCTTTCCATAAAGGATATCCGCCCGTCGCCACATTTCAAGCGAAATTCCTCTTCACACCGGCGCGGTCGCTATGTATAATCGGTAAATCGCAAAACCCCCGGCACCCAAGGCAGCAAGAATGACCAACAACCCAAACCGGAATCCGCGGCTCGGCTATCTGGCGTCCGCCGCCCAACTGAAGAAGTTTGCGGCCGAGCACTCGCGGTCAAAGCAGGCGCCGCGCCATACACCGGCCTTTGCAAAAGCCGTTCGCGCCGCGAAAACCGACACCATCTACAACGCCCACACCTATCATACGAAGGTGCCGCCCGCCGGTATCGTGCAATACATCGAGCATTACACCGAAACCGGCCACGTGGTGCTCGATCCCTTCTGCGGCTCCGGTATGACCGGCGTGGCCGCCGGCCTCTGCGGCCGCCATGCGCTGCTGGTAGACCTCGCGCCCGCGGCTTGCCACATAGCGTGGAACCACAACCATCCCTTCGATCCGGCCGACCTTGCCGCGGCATGGCGCCGAATCCGCAGCCGCGTGAGCCGGCAAATCGGCCGGCTATACGAAACCGTCGACGGCGCCGGCAAGCCGGCCGTGCTCGATTACACCGTGTGGAGCGACGTATACGCCTGCGGCAAATGCGGCGCCGAAATTGTGCTCTGGGATGCCGCCGCCGACCGCGCCGCCGGCCGCGTGG
>DATLAR010000130.1:0-4605 GCA_035527355.1 Planctomycetota bacterium | reverse complement strand
GCATGGCACCGGAAGTGCGCAAGACGGTGGTAACGGGCGTCGAGATGTTCAACAAGACGCTGGACCAGGGCCAGGCGGGCGACAACGTGGGCGTGCTGCTGCGCGGCATAGAGAAAAGCGACCTGTCGCGCGGGCAGGTGCTGTCGAAGCCCGGCTCGATCACGCCGCACACGAAATTCGAATCCGAGGTATACGTGCTTACGAAGGAAGAAGGCGGGCGTCACACGCCGTTCTTTACCGGATACCGGCCTCAGTTTTACATCAGGACGACGGACGTAACGGGCGTGGTGAAGCTGATGGGCGGCGCGGAAATGGTGATGCCCGGCGACAATGCGAAGTTTGAGGTGGAACTGATCATTCCGGTGGCAATGGAAGACGGGATGCGCTTCGCCATCCGCGAAGGCGGCCACACGGTGGGCGCCGGGGTGGTTACGAAGATTCTTCAGTAACAGGCCGGCGTTGTTGCGGCAAGATGACAGGATACAGCTATGGCAAAGGGTAAGAAGGCAGGCCGCGAGTACGTGTTTATGGAGTGCGGTGAGTGCAAGAACCGCAACTATCGCACCAGCCACAAGACGGCGGGCGGTGCGGACAAGCTGGAACTGAAAAAGTACTGCAAGTTCTGCCGCAAGCATACGGAGCACAAGGAAAAGCGCAAGTAAGCAGCGCCCGATTGGGCGGTGCAGGCCTGTAGCTCTAATTGGCAGAGCAGCGGACTCCAAATCCGCGTGTTGGGGGTTCGAATCCCTCCAGGCCTGCCAGGCAAGCGGTAAGCTGTCCCTAGATTGTTTCCGGGGGCGGAACGCGGCAAAGACTGCGGCTTCAGAAATCACTTCCGGGAGCTATGATGCAGATATACAAGAAGGGGCAGGGCAACAAGGCTCGAGCCGTTGCGGCCCTGTCGGCGATCGCGGTTGCGGCGTTTGGCGTTTATGAGGCGTGGCAGTTGTGGAATGCATCTGTTGCCTTTTATGTGGCGCTCGCCGTTATGGTGTTTGGCGTGGCGGGTTTTGGCGTGTATCTGTCGCTGATAAATGTGCGGATATCGGAGTTTCTGATCGAGACGCAGGCGGAGCTGAGGAAGGTGGCCTGGCCGCCGAAGGCGGAAGTGAAGGGTTCAACGATTGTCGTTATTGGCACAGTTGTCATCTTCGGCGTTTTTCTATATGTTGTTGATGTGCTGCTGGCGTTCATTACAGACATAATACAGGTTTATCCCAGGCAATGAGAGGGATACAGGAAATGTCCAAGCAGTGGTATGTCCTGCGCGTGCAGGCGGGGCGCGAAGATCAGGTGAAAGAGAACCTGTTGAAGCGTGCTCGCGCGGCCGGGCTGGAAGATAAGATACCCAGCATCCTGTCGCCGACGGAGCGGGTGTCGGAGATAAAGGGAGGGCAGAAGACGGTCGTTGAGCGCAGGATTTACCCCGGGTATCTGATGGTGGAGATCGAGCTTAACGATGAGACGCTTTTCCTGGTGAAGGACACGCCGGGCGTAGGCGATTTTCTGGGCGGGCCGAATACGCCGATAGCAATGAGCCCGGAAGAAGTTCAGAAGATTACGATGGAAGCTACGAGCAAGGCAACGGCTCCGGCTCCGAAGATCGAGTTTGACGTTGGCGACAACGTGCGGATCAAGGAAGGGCCGTTCCTGAATTTCGATGGTGTTGTTGAGGAAGTGTATCCCGAAAAGGGAGTGGTTCGCGTTATCGTGATGATTTTCGGCCGAGCCACGCCGGTCGAGCTTGAGTACTGGCAAGTCGAGAGGATTTGAGCTGGCATAAGAGGAATCAGAGATGGCAAAGGAAGTAGTTGGGGTTGTGAAACTTCAGATTCCTGCGGGTCAGGCCACTCCAGGCCCGCCGGTGGGCGTGGCGCTTGGCCCCAGGAACGTCAGCCCCGGCGAGTTCTGCAAGAAGTTTAACGATCAGACGCGCGATCAGCAGGGCATGATCGTGGGCGTAGAGATAACGGTATATGCCGACCGCACGTTCACCTTCGTGGTGAAGTCGCCGCCGGCGTCGGTGCTGCTGAAGCAGGCGGCGGGCATCGCGAAGGGAGCCAGCTCGGTGAAGACCGAGAAGGTGGGGCAGGTGACGGTGAGCCAGCTTCGCGAGATTGCGGAGAAGAAGAAGAAGGACCTGAACGCCGCGAGCACCGAGGCGGCGGTCAATATGATCCGTGGTACGGCCAGGTCGATGGGCATCACCGTCGTCGAAGGTTGAAGGCAACAGGGCGGCGAGAAGGACTAATACGGTTTGATGATGCAGGCGTTGCGCGATTGAGCGCGTGCTTGCGAGAAGGGTGAGAATGAAAAGAAGCACTCGATACATGGAAGCCAAGGCCAAGGTTGAGGCCGACAAGGCATATACGGCGGACGAGGCTCTGGCGATCGTCAAGGAGCTGAAGGCCACGAAGTTCGACGAGACGGTCGAGCTGCACATGAAGCTTGGGATAGACGTGAAGAAGGCCGACCAGAACCTGCGCGGCACGATATCGCTGCCGCACGGGATCGGCAAGTCGGTGAAGGTGATTGCGTTTGCCCGCGGCGACAAGGCGGCTGCGGCCAAGGCAGCCGGTGCCGACGAGGTGGGCGACGATGACCTGGCAAAGAAGATCGAGGGGGGCTGGACGGATTTCGATATAGCGATAGCGGCCCCCGACATGATGCGCGTGGTAGGCAAGCTGGGCCGCGTGCTCGGCCCGCAGGGCAAGATGCCATCGCCCAAATCCGGCACGGTTACCGAAGACGTGGGCACCGCGGTGGCCGAGTTCAAAGCCGGCAAGATAGAGTTTCGTGCGGATGCCTCCGGCAACGTGCACGTGCCGGTGGGCAAGAGATCGTTTGACGTGCAGAAGCTGAAGGAGAACCTTGAAGCGTTTGTGAATCACATTCGCTCCGTCAAGCCATCCGCTGCGAAGGGCAAGTACATACAGAAGGTAGTACTTTCCACCACGATGGGCCCCGGTATTCGTTTGGCCGTGGAGTGATTTTCACCGAAAAAGGATAGTGATAGAAAGACTCTTGGGAGCAACAGATGCCCAGCAAGATCAATGTTTACATGCTCGATGAGATGCGCTCGCGGTTTGCCGGCGTGGAGCACTGCATAGTGGTGCGGTATTCGGGCGTGACATCGGCCGAGATGACGGACCTGCGTGCGACGATCAGGAAAGACAAAGCCAGCATGGTGGTGATGAAGAACACGCTTGCGGCTCGCGCGTTCCAGGAGATGGGGAAAGGCGACGATTTTACGCAGTTTCTAGATGGCCCGGTAGCGGTGGTGTATGGCGATGACCCGGCCGCCGCGGTAAGGTCGATGACCGATTGGGACAAGAAGAAAAAGAAGCTGCAGATAGTGGGCGGCATGGTTGGCGGGCGCGCGATCGCGAAGGAGCAGGTGGCATATCTGGCCACGCTGCCGCCGCTGCCGGTGATGCGGGCAATGGCGCTGGGTGCCGTTGCAGCGCCGCTCACGTCGCTGCTGAGCGTGTGCAACGAGGTGGTTCGCAGCTTCATGCGAGCCACAGAGAAGCTGGCCGAGAAGAAAGCAGAAGCCGGGCAGTAGCCCGTGCCGGTAACGAAGTTGTATATCCGTCGGCGCCACATCCTTTAGCACTCGAGTGGCCGGCGGCTGAAACCAAAGGCCCAAGGGGCCCGATGAACGGGTGCCCGCAATGACCCCACGATAGGAGGTTCAATCATGGTAGTCGCAGAAGGCGGCAAAGTATCACAGGCATTGGAGTTGATATCCGGTATGACAGTACTGGAGCTCTCCGAACTGGTAAAGGCCGCCGAGGAGAAGTTTGGCGTGTCGGCCGCGGCGGCCGTTGCAATGGCAGCGCCCGCAGCCGCCGCACCGGCGGAAGAAGTTGAAGAGAAAACCACGTTCGACGTCGTGCTGAAAGCGGCGGGCGACCAGAAGATCCAGGTGATCAAGGTTGTGCGGGCCCATACCACACTGGGCCTGAAAGAAGCGAAGGCTATAGTAGACAGCGCCCCCAGCACTATCAAGGAAGGCGTGAGCAAAGAGGAAGCCGAGAAGATAAAGGCAGAGCTCGAAGGCGTTGGCGGACAGGTCGAACTCAAGTAAATCCAGCTTCGGATTCTCGTTTCATTCTGTGGGTCCGCTTCTTTCTAAGAAGCGGACCCGCCGTCATGGCCAGAATTAACGCTCTTCGGCCGCACCGCATTCCGGGTCCCCCGGCACCGGGCCGCCCGGAGAGCCACCCATAAAAATACGGTTGGAAAAAGTTATGGAAATAAGGAACTACGGACGAGTCGGCGACGCGATACCGGTTCCCAATCTCACGGCCATCCAGAGGGATTCCTACAAGCGGTTCCTTCAGGGCGACGTGCTGTCTGGCGAGCGCGGGAACACCGGCCTGGAATCGGTCATGCGCGAAACGTTCCCCATCAAAAGCTACGATGGCACGATGTCCCTCGAATACGTCCGCTACGAGCTCGGCCGGGCCCGGTATACGCCGGAAGAATGCCGCCGGCTCAGGCTGACCTACGGGATGCCGTTCAAGATCGTGGCGAGGCTGGGCAAGCCCGGCGGTTCCGTGGAAGAAGACGTGTATCTCGGCGAGATACCGATCATGATGG
>DATLAR010000129.1:0-10936 GCA_035527355.1 Planctomycetota bacterium | reverse complement strand
GCCGAATATTTTCAGCGCGAGAAGGTGGATGCGCTCATCCTCTGTCCGCTGGACTTTGGCGACGAGCGCTCGGCCGCGAAGGTGGCCGAAATACTGCGCGTGCCCGTGCTGCTCTACGCCACCAAAGAGCCTGAAGCTCACGATCACGCCAGCCTCGAGCGCGTCTCCGATTCGTATTGCGGAAATCTCGGAATGGCGTCGGCCCTGCACCGGCGCAAGATTCCATTACGCCGGCCTCTTCTTTCCGTCCGAGCCGCAACTGGAGCGCGAGCTGGAGACTTTCGTGCGGGCGGTCGCGGTGGTCAAAGGAATTCGCGGCGCACGCACGGGCCAGGTGGGCGTGCGGCCGAACGCATTCGAAACCGTCGCATACGACGAGGCCGCACTGGTCGCCGCTTTCGGGCAGAACGTGATCCACGCCAACCTCGCGGACATCGTCCAACGCGCTCTGCACCTTTCCGCCGACGACCCCCGCGTGAAGGCTACGATCGCACAGATCGTTTCGGGCGTGGCCGCCGTGACCGTGGCCGACGACTACCTGCTGAACGCCGCGCGGCTCGAGCTGGCGCTCGCCGATTTCTGGAACAGCAACCGCCTCTCGAGCATGGCCGTGCAGTGCTGGCCCACAATCCAAAGGCTCATGGGCATCTCCACTTGCGCCGTCTATGGCCGCCTCGCCGACCGCCACATGCTCACGGCCTGCGAAACCGACGTGCTGGGCGCGATCTCCATGCGAATCACCTACGACGCCGCCCTCGGCGACACCGTACCGCATTTCGTTGACTGGACAATCCAGCATCGCTACGATCCGAACAAGCTGCTGGCGTGGCACTGCGGCAACGCCCCCACCTGCCTCGCGGCCGATTGCCGCAAAACCGCCCTTCGCTCGCGCTCCGACATGAAGGGCGAGATGCCTGCAAAGCCCGGCGACGCAATGGCCGGGCTGTTCCAATTCCAGATCAAGCCCGGGCCCGTCACATTCTGCCGCCTCGCCGAATACGACGGCAAATGGAGAATGCTGATCGCATCGGGCGAGATCATGCCCAGCGAGGAGGAACTGGCCGGCACCTGGGCGTGGGTGGCCGTGAAGGACCACGCAAAGCTGTATCGCACGCTGGTTGAGGAGGGCTTCATCCATCACGCAAGCATGGTGCACGGCGATCTCACCGCGCCGCTGCTGCAAACCTGCAAGTTCCTCAACATCACCCCAGTACGCGTAAACTGACGGAGAATGCCGTGGCCGATCTGCAGGTGGTAGGACTGGGCGTGGCGACGCTGGACGTGCTCTTGCGGATGCGCGAGATGCCCACGTGGCGCGGCGGCACGCCGCTCAGCGGCTTCCGGCTCGACGGCGGCGGGCTGGTGGCCACCGCTATGGCCGCCGCGGCACGCCTTGGCGCACGGGCCGGATACATCGGCACCGCCGGCAACGACGCCGCCGCTGAAATCAAGATTCGCTCCCTCGCCGACGAGGGCGTGGACCTCAGCCGCCTGGTGATCCGTGACCGGCCGGAGAACCAGGTGGTGGCCGTGTGCGTCGACGAGGTGACCGGCGAGCGGGTGTTTTGCGGCCTGCACGGTCTCGCCGAAAATCCGGTGCAGCCAGACGAGCTCGACCGCGATTACATCGTCTCGGCCGATTACCTGCACCTCGACGGCTTCCACTACGCGGCCGCGCTGCACGCGGCGCGATGGATGCGCGAAGCCGGCAAGACGGTGGTGCTGGACGCCGGCGCCACGCGCGGCACCGTGGGCGCAGCCACAAGAAAGCTGCTGGAACTCGTGGACGTGTTGATCTGCGGCTCGGGCTTTGCGCCCGGCCTCACGGGCAAGAGCGATCCGTTTGAGGCAGGCCGCGCGGCACTCGATGCCGGGCCGCGCATAGTGGTGCAAACCGAGGGCGCGGCCGGATCATTCACCACCACTGCCGACGATCATTTCCACACGCCCGCCTTCACGGTAGACGTGATTGATACGACCGGTGCCGGCGATGTTTTTCACGGTGCATACATCGTGGGCATGCTGCAAGGTTGGAGCTTACGCTGCATAGCACAATTTTCCAGTGCGGTGGCGGCGCTGAAGTGCACGCGGCTGGGCGGCCGCGCCGGAATTCCCCGATTTTCCGAAGTGATGGCTTTCCTCGACGAACGAGGAATCAAAATGTCGTAAGGAGCTTTTTGTGGCTTTGGTTTCAATGCTTGACGAGCTGAATAAAGCGCAGGCGGGCGGCTATGCCGTGCCCTGCTTCAACACCTTTGAGATGATGGGCTGCAACGGCACGCTTGCCGCCGCCGCTGAGCGGCGAGCGCCGATCTTCCTTGGCTGCTATACGCGCTGGCTCGATGGCCCCGATGCCGATGCCTTCTGGGGCTACGTTTGCGCGCAGGCCGCAAAGTCTGCTGCACCCGTGGGCCTGATACTCGACCACGGCGACTCGCTGCAAGCCTGCCTGAAGGCATTATCGCTTGGATTCACCGGCGTAATGTTCGACGGCTCGCGGCTGCCGCTTGAGGAAAACATCGCCACGACGCGGACGGTAGCCCGTGCGGCGCACGCCCTTGGTGCGATCTGCGAAGGCGAGGTCGGGCACGTGGGCGCAGGCTCGGAATACGACAAGTTCGGCGCGCTCGGGCGCGGCTTCTCCGATCCCGCCGAGGTTGAGCGATTCGTGGAGGAGACGGGCGTGGATTGCGTGGCGGTGGCCGTAGGCACGGCGCACGGGGAATACAATTGCGAGCCGCGGCTGGCCCTCGAACTGCTGGCGGAAATCCGCCGGCGCGTGGCGGTGCCGCTGGTGCTGCACGGCGGGTCGGGGCTGTCCGACGAGCAGTTCCGCGCGGCCATCGAAACCGGCGTGGCGAAGGTGAATGTTTTCACCGATCTCGCGCTGCACTGCGCGGCGCAACTGGTATCGGTTGCGAGCCGCGAGAGGCCTTCGTATTTAGATTTCACCGGCGGCATTCGCGAGGCATTTCAGCAGCGCTCCGGCTATTACATCGATCTTTTCGCCAGGCGCGGCAAAGCGTGAGGGCAACGCGGCGGACGCGACAGGAGAGGGGCTGGCGGACCGCTTCATCTCGCGGCGGCGCGCAGTTTTTCGGCTTCGCGGGCGGTGCGTTCTTCCTTGAGGCGCTGGTCCTTGATTTTCATCAGGCGGGTGATATTGGAGCGTTCGTTTTCGTCCAGCTTTGTGCCGATGTATTTGATGGTGGCGCGGAGCTCGGGGATCATCACGTGCTCGAGGGCGTTTACGCGGCGGCGGGTTCTTTCGATCTCGTCCACCATTCTGCGCATCGTTTCCTCGATCTCGGAAAGCTCGAGGATTTTGGGGAAGTATTCGCGGAGCTGCGCCGTTGCCTGGTCGAGCTCGCCCGGGGTGTCGAGCAGGCTGTAGGCTGTTGCGCCGCTTTCGAGTTTGACGTCGAACTTCGGGATCACAACGCTCATTCGCCGCTTGTAGGTGACGGTGAGGTCGAGCTTGCTGAGGGTTTGCGCGAGGGCGGTCTCGATGGCCTCGCGCGAAGAGGTGATGCTGGCGAGGACGAACATTTTCAGGACTTCGGGCAGGCCCTCGTCTACCTCGTGCCGAATTTGGTTGTATACGCCGGCGACCTCGCGGAAGTCGGTCATCAGGCCGTCGAGTTTGTCCTTGAGAAGTTTATGGCCGTGCACGGCGGTGCGCAGGCGCTTGCGCATCCGCAGGAATTCCATTCGGGTTGGGTTTACACGTTTCATGTTTTTCCAGTGAACACGCAGCCGAGGGCGGCTGTGCTACAAACATTCCACAGCCGAGGGCGGCTGTGCTACATACATCACGGCACACTCGGCACCCGGCACCACGCTAGGGTCCCCTACTTCTTCACATCGTAATACTTCTTCAGCGTTGCTTCCTTCACACGTTTGAGTTCGTTGCGAGGGAGCATCCGCAGAAGATTCCAGCCGATTTCGAGGCTCTGCTCGATGGAGCGGTTTTCGTTCTCGCCCTGCCTCACAAACTGGCCTTCAAACGCGTCGGAGAATTTCACGAAGAGGAGGTCTTCTTCGCTGAGGGCGGATTCGCCCAGCACCACGGCCAGTTCTTTTGCGTTTTTGCCGCGTGCGTAGGCCGAGTACAACTGGTTCATCACCTCGGCGTGATCGGCGCGTGTTTTGCCTTCGCCGATGCCTTTGTCTTTCAGCCGCGAGAGCGACGGCAGCACGTCGACCGGCGGATAGATGCCTTCGGCCTGGAGGGAGCGGTCGAGGATGATCTGCCCCTCTGTGATGTATCCGGTGAGGTCGGGGATCGGGTGCGTTTTGTCGTCTTCGGGCATGGTGAGCATGGGGATCTGTGTGATGGAGCCGCCCTTGCCCTTGATGCGCCCGGCGCGTTCGTAGAGGCTGGCGAGGTCGGTGTAGAGGTAGCCGGGGTAGCCTCGGCGGCCTGGCACTTCCTTGCGTGCGGCGGAGATTTCGCGCAATGCCTCGCAGTAGTTCGTGATGTCGGTGAGGATCACGAGCACGTGCATTTCGAGGTCGAACGCGAGATATTCTGCAACGGTGAGCGCGATGCGCGGCACGGAGATTCGCTCGATCGGCGGATCGTCGGCGAGGTTGATGAACAGCACGGCTCGCTCGATTGCGCCGGTGCGGCGGAAGTCTTCGATGAAGTAGTTTGATTCTTCGAAGGTGATGCCCATTGCGGCGAAGATTACGGCGAATTTCTCGCCGGTCTTCATTACTTTTGCCTGGCGTGCGATTTGTGCCGCCATTCGAGAATGCGGCAGGCCCGAGCCGGAGAAGATCGGCAGCTTCTGCCCGCGGACCAGCGTGTTGAGCAGGTCGATGGTGGAGATGCCGGTCTGGATGAACTCGTTGGGATAGTCGCGCGCGAAGGGGTTGATCGGCAGGCCGTTGATGTTCAGCCGCTTGTCGGGGATGATCTCGGGGCCGTCGTCGATTGGCTTGCCGGAGCCGTCGAAGATGCGGCCGAGGATGTCGGGCGATACGCCAATCTCCTGCCCGCGGCCGAGGAACTTCACCTTGGTGTTTTGCGGCGATATGCCGGTGGTGCCTTCGAACACCTGCACGACCGCCCTGTTGTGATGGACCTCGAGCACGCGGCCCTGCCGCAGGCCGCCGTCGGGCATCCTGATCTGGCAGAGCTCGCCGTAGGTGATGCCCTCGACGTCCTCAACCAGGATCAGCGGGCCGATGATGTCTCTTACCGTCAGGTATTCTTTGCTCACCTCTATTTCACCTCCGCTTTGTTTAGCGCGTTGAGTTCCTGTTCGATCTGCTTTTCGAGTGCGTCGAGCTTGTTCAGTTCTTCCTCGGGCACGATTTTCGCCCGGGCGATGCCTTCCAGCGAAGGTATCTTGGTGATCTGTGCGAGCGGCACGCCCTTTGCAAGCACCTCCTGCGCCTTATGGTAGTAGGAGATGATCAGCGAGAGCATCTTGATCTGCTTGGGCAGCGAGGTGTAAGTGTCGACCTCGAGGAATGCGCTCTGGTGAAGGAAATCTTCGCGGATCATCTTGGCGGCCTGCATGAGCAGGCGGTCTTCGAGGGCCAGGGTATCCATCCCGACCAGCCGCACCAGATCTTCAAGCTCGGCCTCGCGCTGCAAGATCGCCATCGCTTCAGAGCGCACCTTCGACCATCTTGCGTCCACCTTCGCGTCGCAGTATTCGTCCACTTTTCCGAGGTAGAGCGAATAGCTGGTGAGCCAGTTGATGGCCGGGAAATGGCGGGAGTAGGCCAGGTTGGCGTCGAGCCCCCAGAAGACTTTCACAACGCGGAGCGTGGACTGCACCACGGGTTCGGAGAGGTCGCCACCGGGAGGCGACACGGCCCCGATGAGGCTGAGCGTGGCAAGGCGTTCGCCCGAGCCCAGGCATTGCACGCGGCCAGAGCGCTCGTAGAAGGCGGCAATGCGCGACGCGAGGTAGGCGGGGTAGCCTTCCTCGCCTGGCATTTCCTCGAGGCGGCCGGACATTTCGCGCATTGCTTCGGCCCAGCGCGAGGTGGAATCGGCCATGAGGGCCACGTTGTAGCCCATGTCGCGGTAGTATTCGGCCATTGTGATGCCGGTGAAAACCGACGCCTCGCGCGCGGCCACGGGCATATTCGAGGTGTTGGCTACGAGCACGGTTCGCTGCATCAGCGGCTCGCCCGTGCGCGGATCGGTGAGGTGCGGGAATTCCATCAGCACGTCGGTCATCTCGTTGCCGCGCTCGCCGCAGCCCACGTATACGATGATCTCTGCGTCGGCCCATTTGGCAAGCTGGTGCTGAACGACCGTTTTGCCGCTGCCGAACGGCCCGGGCACGCAGGCGGTGCCGCCCTTGGTGATCGGGAAGAACATATCGAGCACGCGCTGGCCGGTGATGAGCGGCACGTCGGGTGCGAGCTTGCGCTGCACGGGCCTGCCCTGCCGCACGGGCCACTTCTGCATCATCGTGATCGGCTTCTCGCCCGACTCGGTAGCGATCTTTGCGATGGTTTCCTCGATGGTCGCATCTCTCTCGGATATCGCCGTCACCTTTCCTGAGATGCCGGGCGGCACCATGATGCGGTGCTCCACCACTTTGGATTCCTGCACAGTGCCGATGATATCGCCGGGGCCCACCTGCGCGCCAACGGCAACCTTCGGCACGAAATGCCATTTCCGGTTGCGGTCGAGCGCGGGCTTTTCGGCGCCGCGGACGATGAAGTTGCCGTATTCCTGGCTGAGGACATCGAGGGGCCTTTGCACGCCGTCGTAGATTTCAGCGATGAGGCCGGGGCCGAGCTCGACGCTGAGCGCCTCGCCCGTGGGAAACACCGGATCGCCCGGGCCCACGCCTTCGGTTTCCTCGTAAACCTGGATCGAGTATTCCTCGCCGCGCACCTCGATCACCTCGCCGAACAGGCGAAGCTTGCCTACGCGGACCATTTCATACATTCGCGTGCCGGCAAGACCCGTGGCAACGACAAGCGGGCCCGAAACTCGAATGATTTTGCCTTGTTTCATAGCAGCAGGTTCCTGTTCTGTAACTCTTGTCATTCCGCTTTCGAGAGCAGGTCCACTCCCAGCGCGCGCTCCACGTCGGCCCTCATTTTGCTGAAGGCCAGGCCCTTCGATCCGTGATGATCGGGGATGACGACGATAACCTTTCCGGTGGCCCTGCGAGTTTCGGCGATGAGTTTCGCGTTCTCGTCGCCCGCGTAGCTTTCAGTGAGCAGCACAATCGAAACGCTCTCGCGCCGCGTGGCATCCGCGAGCGCGGCCACGAAATCGTCGTTCGTCTTCACCGGCGCAATCCTCACGCCCACGCCCCTGAAGCCGATGATCTGGTCTTTTTCCCCGATGGCAACGATGTCAGACATATTGCCCCCTCAGCCTCGCCTGAAGCAATCTGCTGCTGATCCTGTTTACCTTGCCCGCCAGCACGAGGCGGAGGTTGAAGACTTCAGTGCGCAGGCCGCACAGGTAGCCGTAGATTCTGTCGGGACCGAACGCGACGGTTTTTGCTGCCTTCGCAAAATCCAGCACAAGGTTTTCACCCCGCCTGGTGAGGCTGGTAACGCGCTCGGCCTCGGGCGCGGAAAACACGTCGTCCACCAGCGGGCCCAGCAGCGTAGGCCGCAGTCGGTCGGCCCAGGAATCCAGCGGCAGATCGGCCAGCTCGCGGAGGAGCGGCAGATCAAGCTCGTCGCGGATGAACAGCCGCCGCAAGCGGTTCATGTCGTACGAGCCTTCCTTCGCGCGCCAGATGATCTCCACGGCCTTCACGGTTCTGAACGCTTCGGCGCATTTCGAGATGATAGGATAGCCGATCGCCCCTGCGATGCGCACCTGCTGAATCAGGGATTCGGCATCGAGCACGAGGTCGATCACCGCCGGAGTCAGCTCGGGCTGGTCTTCCTTCACCTCGGCGCGGATGAGCGCCATCGCCTGCGACCAGAACGGCGGCAGGTCGGTTTTGAGGTCGTTGAGCACGCGCTCCCATGTGTCGCCGGAGATGCTTCCGCCGTTGCGGGGAATCTCCAAGCCGGCCAGCCTGGTCTTCAGGAAGCTCTTGAAGTTCCGGAAGTCGTATTCGAGGAGGAACATCCGCACTACGTCGGGCTGCGGCGAGAACCGCAGCAACTCGGCCAGGCGGGCATTGTAGACGCCCATGACGATTGAGTCGGCCTCGTAGAGTCTGCCGATAACCGGGAAGACATCCTTGTACACGGTATCGCTGACGAGCAGGAACACGTCGTTCATATCCTCGAGCGAAACCAGCCGCTGCATGGTGTCGTCCTTGATAAGACGACTCTCCATAGCGGCGATGCGCCCGGTGAGGAAAGCCCAATCATGTGCGGGAAGCGGACTCACGGCGATTCCACCCTTTCAACGCGTGTCTGGAAGAGCTCTGACGCGATCTCGGGGGCCATTTCCTCACGGAGCTTGGCCATGCTGCCATCGAGCGTGCGGTCGATCTCGAAACGAGCGGTGCGGAGGACGAATCCTCCGATCATTGCGCCAGGCTCGGCGGCAAGCGCAATGGCGGCATCGGCGCCCCGGCCATTGTTGGCATCGGCAACGATTTGCTGGCCGAAAGCCTTGTGGTCGCGCGAGTTCAGCATCAGCTCGCCCTTCTGGCCGGGCGCTGCGCTCTGCAGCCACTTCAGTAAAAGCTTTCTGTAGCCGTCGGCCGGCAGGCTCTGAAGCCGCTCAACCGCCTTCTGCAGCACGCTCTCGATCACGGCGTTTTTGGCCGAGAGCAGTTCCATGCTCAAAGAGCTTCGTTGCGCGATTATCTCGCGGTTCTTCAGGTCTTGCTGTTTTTCCCTGGCCCCGCGCACGCGCTGCTCGTGCTGCTCACGCAGATGCTGCTCGCCCGCGTGAAACTTCGCGTCCGCCTTCTTGCGGCCCACCTCGCGGATGCGATCCGCTTCCTTGCGGGCCTCGCCCAGGATTGCATTCTTGATGTTGTCTACAGACACTGTTGTGGCCTCTTCACTTCGTGGCTTTGAGGATGTCCTGCACGGGCGATACCAGCAGGCCCCTTTCGGGAGTGAGCCAGCCGACGATCAGGATGGCTGCGAGCAGCGCGACCACGGCGTATGTTTCAACGAGCACCGGGAAGAGGATGGCGCGGCCGCCTTCCTCGGGGCGCTTGCTCACAAGGTTGATCGACGCCGCCGACACCTCGCCCTGGGCCACCGCGCTCTTCCATTGCACGATGCCGGCAAACAGGCCGACGAACATCATCGCCATGCCGACCAGCGGGCTCACCTTTACCACCGCGTCCGCGGCCTCTTCCGCACCCGTATTCGTCAGATTGGCGGCCGACGCGATGATGAACGCGATCACGAATCCATAGAACCCCTGCGTGCCCGGAAGAGCCGCGAGGATCAGCGACTTGCCAAACAGCTCGGGCTTTTCGGAAACGGCGCCCGCCGCCTCAGCCGCTGCAATTCGAATGCCGCGCGCCGAGCCGATGCCGCCGAACATCACGGCAAACATCGCACCGATCACCGCCCAGCCCGCACCCGTCATCAGGAAATACTGGTTCAGGAATTCCGTCACTTGTGTTACCTCCTCTGGTCAGAATCCTGGTGCTCCCGCGCCGGCAAAGCCGCGCGACAGCGCCATTGCCTTGGAAAATCTTTTTGCTACAGCGGCTTCTCCAACAACTCCACCCGATCCGAATTGAAACTCAACGGAGTGAACGCCCGCGCACCGCCTTCATAGAAACGATTGAAGAACTCCAGAAAGATCAGCCTCGCCGAGTGCACAAACGCGCTGAGGATGCTCACGCCGAAATTGAACGTATGCCCGAAAATCAGCACAACGACAAAAATGACCGCGCCAATGGCCGTGCCCACAAACATGCTGCCGATCATATTGAACGCCATCGCCACGATGCTCGTGGTGAAGCCCAGCGCCAGCAGGCGCGAATAAGAGAGCACGTCGCCCACGAAGCTCGTTACGCCGTATGTGCCCAGCACGCCGTAGAGGCTCACCACGCCGGTGATCGCCTTGGCCAGGATGCCCTTCTCGTTCCGCCCCTGCGTAAGCACCAGCCCCAGCCCGCCCACGCCCGCCAGCATTTTGCCGGCCGTGGCCAGGCCACCGGGAACGTCCGGCATGAACATCGGCGCCAGCAGCAGCATGACGCCCGGCAGAAACAGCAGCCACAGCCCGCCGTCGAACAGAGCGTCGAGCGGCTTGCCTTTGCGCACCATCTTGTACATCAGCAGCGTGATGCCGTAGAACTGATTGACCACGCCGATGCCGAGGGCTGCAAGCAGCATCAGCATTGGCCTCTTCAGCGGATCGATGTGCGGGATCGAATTGTTGAGCCTCGCGATGAAATTCCCGGAGCCGAGGAACTCGTAGATGTTTCCGGCCCAGGCACCGGTGAACGCTCCGAAGATCATTGTGCCGATGCCGCCGTACAGGAAGAGCCTGAAAAAGCGCGCGTGGCTGGCGTGCGTGCGATACTTGCGGGCCATCACAAACGAGAAAACAACCAGGCCCAGGCCGTAAACCACGTCGCCGAAGCAGAAGCTGAAGAAAAGCAGAAACGAGAAGATCAGCCACGGCGTGGGATCGAAGCTGAAATAGTCGGGCAGGCCAAACATTCCCACCAGGATCTGCGCCGGCCGCCAGATTCCCTTCATCGTGAGCGATACCGGCACGTTGTCTGTGGGCGTCGGATCATCGAGCACCAGGGACGCCTCAGGGAATTCATGGTCGAGCGTCTTCTGCACGCGCTGAACGTCTCGCGTCCGGATCCAGCCGGTAACGACGGACATCCGCCGGGAATTGAGCACGCTGTTGTGGGCTTCGATCTTCGCCCGCTCGCTCTCCCAGTGTCCCATGGCGATCTTCACGCGGCGCTCGTCCACCGCCAGCTTCAACACCTCGCCGCGGAATGCTTCCTGCTGCTCCCGGCGCTCCTCGATGTCCTCCTCCAAC
>DATLAR010000128.1:0-15714 GCA_035527355.1 Planctomycetota bacterium | reverse complement strand
ACCGCTCGTTCGCGGCTGAGCGGAACAGGATATTTTGAGATAGTTTTCCTTATTTCAAGGCGAAGGCCAAGGCGAGATGCGGACGTAATCCTGCGTTCGTGCACTCCTTGGCATGGCTACAGCTTAAGATTCGAGCGCGCAAATTCGAACGCGAGAATTCGCGTGCGGAGGCTGCGGGGGGGGCGGGCGGAAGATCGGGGGCTGTATCATGCACCCAGTAGATACACCCGCCCGGCCAGCAGGGTGAGCGTTCCCTTTGCCTGGGTCGTCTCGCCGCTCTCGAGATCGGTGGCCCGGCCCACGTACGCATGTTTCGCGTCCTCGAACGCCCATATCACGGATGGCTGGTTGTGCTCGTCGAGCCAGAGAGTGTACTTGCCGCCTTCGGTGAGGCGCAATCGTTCCATATGGGGCAACGCGGCGAGGTAGAGGTGGTTGACGCGGGCGTATTCCTCGGCGTTATTTCCCCCTGGCAGGGACGGCGGCGGGAGTTTGACTCCACGATGCTCCGCTCCCCAAGGCCGCGCGTCCAGGCAGGGGACGGCGCGGTGTCCAACCATCCAGAAATATTTGTCGGGCGTGAGCCGTCCATCCGCGCATGGATTGTCGCTGAAGAAGCCTGGGCTAGCGTCGAGCCAGGCAAACATGTCGTCGTTGCGCAGTGTCGTGCTCCAACTGCGTCGTCGCAACCGCCATAAGCCGTCGGGTTCGTTGTCGAACCCGTACATCCCCACGTTGGTGATCCCGAAGATGGTCACTGTTTCGCAGCGCTGGCCAGTGAAACCGAGCTTTTGAAGGGCGGCCTGAAAACGCCATATCTCCTCAGCCTGCGGCGCCTTGTCCGGAGCCTGCCAGTCCACGCAAGTAGCGCCCATGTTCTGGTAGGAGTCCCAGAAGATGGCGTCGAGCCCCGTCTCGGCCCTGATGCGCGATATGGACTCCAGCAGGTAGTCTGCATACTTGCTGCGCATGCGTCCGCAGCACAGATGCGGGTAGCCGCCATCCCAGGGGTCGCCGTTGGCTTCGCGCAGGATCCATTCGGGATGTTCGGCCCACAGCCGCGACTTCATGTCGAATTCAAGCCCGAACCACTGCCACATCCTGATTCCTTGGGCGTGGGCCGCGTCGTACAGCCGCTTCATGGCCGCATTGCCGCCGAATTCATCCGCGAAGATGTATTCGTAGTTGCAGCAGACGTTCTTGTCCTCGCGTTTCGGATCGTTTGATGTTCCGATGAATACGCCGTGTGTTTCGACGTCGGTGTAGCCCAGCCTGCGGTAGGTCGGCAGAGCGGCGATCAGCGCGTCCACCCACTCCGGCCCGTACACGCCCAGCTCGGCATTCCACAGCATCACCCAGAGCTGAGGGCGTGGCCGTTCGGCGGCGAATCCGTAGTTGGAGTGAATGCGGCCGCGTACCTCGGTGAAGGCATCCAGCCACAGGTTTCGCCATTCGTGCCGCTTCAGCGGCCGCGGGTGGCGATAGACCAGCAGCTTTCGCTCCGGCGCCGCTGCGTGCTCAGAGAGCGGGAAGAATGGGCGGTCGGTGTGGTGGATCACATCTTCATCTGCAAACTTCGCCAGCCGTGCGCGCGTGAGGGACGGCTTCTCGGCGAAAAGACACATCGCCAAGTTGTCCTTCACCTGGAAATCCAATGGCGAGGCGCCGGCGCAGCGCGGCAGCATGTCCATCGGATACGAGCCGCCCCACGTTTTACCGTCATCGCCGCGCTTCTGGAATTGCTCGATGGTCGAGAACGCACTGTCGGCGCGGACAGATTGCTCCAGGTCGATGCTCGAAAGATCCTGCTGGATGAGAGTGCATCCGGCGGCGCTGCCGCCAAGCTCCCAGGTCGTGTCTTCGATCAGCCAGTGCACCGGATGGCCGGGGCAATGCACCTCCACCTGCATGGCAAGGCCGGTCCAGGTGTTCTCGTGGATAGTCTCGATGGTTTCGCGAAACCGCCAGCGGAAGGTGGCCGTGGGCGGGGCCAAGCTTCGCGTGGCCACGCGCGCGTCACCCAAGGCGTCGGCGCACTGAAGGCGAGGCATCCATGTGCCCACCGATGAGAACACGATCAAAGCCTCGGAGGCGGTGGCCTTCACTTCGCGGAGCCGGAAGGTGTCGAACCGGAACCCATCGTCGGACTCGGTGTAGACCATCCACGGGAGCGCTGGGGAACGCAATGGCGTCTCGTTAAAATGTACATCGGCGATGCCCGCAAAGTGTTCTTTCGTGCCCGCCAGCGTCAGCACGAATCCATTCGAGAATTCAAGCGAGGGCAGGCAGGTCTGCCTGGTGAGCTTTCCCATGTTCTATCCTTTGTTCTATCCTCTGGTCAATCGGCCTGCCTTTAGGGCGCCTTTTGCTGTTTAACGTATTCCTGCCGAATGCTGGGGCGTCACACGCTAGACCACGTTTTCTTCCGCCCAGTTCTTCAGGCGCTCTGCTGCATCCGGCGAGCCGAATGTAACCGCGCCGCTCGCCACGCTGATCTCGGCCAGTTGGTTGGGCTTGATTCGCGCCCGCGCCAGAATGCTCCATCTGCCCTGCGCAGGCGCCACCTCGTGCAAGCCCACCAGCAGCCGCGCGGCCGCTTCGCTGCCAAGCTTTTTCAGCATCGACAGCGTTTCCGGCTTCTGCACCATCCTGCCCGCGGAGGCGAAGAGGCGCAGCCCGCGGGCACGGTCGCGCACCGACAGCCCGCCCGCCGGATCGAGGTAACCCATACCAGCGTATTGCGACATCACCTGATGCCCGATCAAGACATCGGCACCGAGCATGAACTGCCCGATGAATTCATCGCTAGCGGACAATTTGTCGAGCAGCGGCATCGGCGATTTCGTGTTGTGCTCGGTGCCGTTGAACACCGGGAAACCGTGCTTTGCGGCGGCATCAAGGATGGCCGCAAGCCGCTCGGGTGTGTTGCGGTGGGGGATCACCTCGATGGCATAGAGGCCGCAGCTCTCGATCTCGGCGAAAAGCTTTTCGAGGTCTTCCTCAAGCTCCACCACAGGGTTGCCCAGGACGGGATAGGAAGGTATGGCGCCATACTCGCGATACATCGCGATCATGCGCTCCCACGAGATGAATGCGTCGGGCGATTCCTCCACGTAGGCTGGCTTGCCGGCCTTCAGCAGGGTGGCGCGCAGCATGTTTTGATAGCCGGCGCTGGTCGATAATTCCTGCTCGGCAAATTCGCCGCAAAGCTGCTTCAGGAACGGCACGCGGGCGGCGGGTAGCGAGCGGTCGATCAATTCGGCGAGTGCCTGGCACACGTGGCGTTCGGTGGTATTGCCGTGCGGCGTGAGCGCGAGCACGTCGTCGAACGTGAGCCGCAGGGCCGGCTGCATGACCGCGAGCATCGTGTTCAGTTTATTGACGATCTCGCGGTTGCGGCGCATGAGCGACTCGCGCATGGTTTGCAGGTCTAGTGCGCCCTGCGAGCCGCCGGGGAGGTCGTGCATGACGCCTTTGGCCGAGAGGTAGGTGCGGCCGGGGTTGCCGGGGTCGTTGCAGCGCACGCCGGCCTGCTGCAGCCTGGCGCTGAGCGCCACGGCTTCCATGCTGAACGTTGCCCGAAGGCCGAGGATGGTGCAGGCCTGGCGGAATTCATCGTGACCGCCGATGGTGTAATGGTCGTTGATGCCCAGCACGTCGAGCCCGGCCTGAAAACCCTGCCAAGCAGCTTCGGAGGGGCTGGCGAATATGCTGAACGAGGCGTTGGTATGAACGTGCGTGTTGGTGCCGCGCCGCTGAGCGGGTGCAGGGATTCTGCCGGTATCGACAAGGCATTTGAGCTCGGCGAGAGCGTCTAGCCTGTCGATGCCTGCCCAAGGCTGTTTTCTGTTTGCCTTGATGAATTGCTTGTAGCCAAGCTCGGTTTTGCGCGGGTTTCCCAGGGCGCGGATGAGGTGGTCGGTTTTCATGGAAGATGCCCAATCTCAGGAGCCAGAAGCCGATGGTGTTTGTGGTGGTGTTCAGTTGAACGTCCGGTGTTGGTGTTGATGCTCGCCTGTTTCCTATTCCTTGTCGGGATGCTTGGTAGGCACAGTGATGGTGAAAGTGCTGCCTTCGCCCACCTTGCTTTTGACGCTCACCTTGCCGCCGTGTATTTCAACGAACTTGCGGACGACGGAGAGGCCGAGGCCGATGCCGCGGCGTCCGAATTCGTATTCGCCCGACGAGTGATGGGAGGTATCGAATGTGCCGAAGAATTCGGTGAAGATGTAGGGCAGCTCCTCAGGCGGAATTCCCACGCCCGTATCGCTAACGGATATCTCGACGAATGGTTCGGTTTTGCTGCTCCTTGCGTGGATGGTGATGTGGCCTTCGTCGGGGGTGAATTTTATGGCGTTGGTGAGGAGGTTGACGATGGCATCAATAATCATCGGCGGCTCAACCTCGAGCATCGGCAGGTTCTGCTCGATCTTGATATCGAGGTGCTGGTGTCTTATCTCGATGAACGGCTGGACCTGCCCGAGCGATTTGTCGATCAGCTCTGCCGCGGCAACGGGTTTGGTGTCGAGCACGTGATGCCATTCCCTCGCTTCCATCAGCTTTGCCATGTTCACTACTATTGCGCCCAGCCGGTCTGCGCTTTCGAGAATGGACTTCAGCTCCTTGGGTGGCTTGGCCGATTGCCTGGCCAGCAGGCGTGCAAAACCGGAAATGACGAAGACGGGCGTGCGCAGCTCGTGGCTTGCTATGTCGATGAATACCGACTTCAGCCTGTCGAGCTCTTTGAGCTCGCGATAGGCGCGCTGCAAGTCGTCGTTGGCCATTTTCAGCGAGCTGTTTGCTTCCTTCAGTTCCTGCATCAGCCGGCGGCGGTCGATCAGGAGCTGATACTGCTCCATTGCCTGGGAGATGATGGACTTGAGCTCTTCGGGTTCCCAAGGCTTGGTTATGTAGCGGTAAACGTTTCCCTGGTTGATGGCGTCGACGACGGCGCGCACGTCGGCATAGCCGGTGAAAACGAGCCGGATGATGTCGGGGTATTGCTCCTTCATCTGTGCGAGGAACTCGACGCCGGTCATCTCGGGCATGCGCTGGTCGGCCATGACCACGTGCACTTCGTTCTCTTCGAGCACGCGCAGTGCTTCGGGCCCGCTTCGCGCGGTGTACACTCGGTAGTCAAGGCGGAAGAGGTCGTAGAGCGAGTGGAGGATGTTGATCTCGTCGTCGACTACAAGGAGAGGGCGCTTTTCCCTGTTTGTCATTCGTTGGTCTCCATCGCCTTGAGCGGCAGGCTTACAGAGAACGTGGCACCCTGGCCGGGCAGGCTGCGCACCTGGATGGTGCCGTTGTGTTCGCGGACGATGCCGTAGCTGACGCTAAGGCCGAGGCCGGTGCCGTCGCCTTGTTTCTTGGTGGTGAAAAAGGGGTCGAAGATTTTCGACAGATGCTCGGGCGCAATGCCGCAGCCGGTGTCGGAAACCTGCACGACCACGTGGTCTTCGCGGGTGTGCGTTCGCAGCGTAATAGTGCCGCCGTTGCCCATTGCCTGGATTGCATTGACAATGAGGTTGAGGAATACCTGGTTGAGCCGGCCGGGATAGCTGCGAACGAGGGGCACCTTGTCGTATTCGCGCACCACGTGTATTCCCTTCGACACGAGGTGGTAGCCGACGAGCTCGAGCGTGGTATCGAGGGAATGCTCGATGTCGAGGTCCTCTGCTTCCAGGTTGTCGGGCCGCGAGAAGTCCTTGAGGTCGGATACGATCGTTTTCACGCGGTTCAGCCCGTTCATAGTGCTCGAGAAGATGCGGTCGACGCTTCTCTCGAGGTAGTCGATATCCAGTTCATTCTCGCGTTCCTCCACCTTCTTCAGCTCGGGCGTATCGAGGTTCATTGCCTTCTTGAGCTTCCTGTACTGCAGCAGGATTCCGATGATCGCGCGATAGTCCCGCTCGATCACCGAGAGGTTGTTGAGTATGAAGGAGAGCGGGTTGTTTATCTCGTGAGCTACGCCGGCCACGAGCTGGCCGAGCGACGCAAGCTTCTCGGCTTGGATCATATTCGCCTGCGTGTCGCGGAGCTTTATCATTGCTTCCTCGAGCTTGGTTCGTGCCTCAACGGCTTTACGGTTCTCTTCGGCATATTCACGTGTGCGCAGCTGCACAATCTCTTCGAGCGTCTCCTGGTTTTTCATGAGCGCATCGGCCATGCGGTTAAACTCGCGTGCGAGGTCGTCCAGCTCGTCGCCTCCGGGTGCAGGGCCGCTCACGGCCGGCTGCGAGTGGTGCGGGTTGATACGGTGCGAGAGGTCGCCATCCGCCAGTTTTCGCGCACCCTTGATCAGCCGCTTGATCGGCAATACGATGTTCCTGTGCGACATGTAATAGCCGATCAGGAAAAAGAAACCGATGCTGGCGGCGGCGAAGATGACGAGCAGGTTTATCCTGCCGGCAATCCGGCTCGGCCTGGAGGCGGTGTCTTTGCGAACGACCACTAGTAGGTGCCCGGGGCCGCCGGGCAGAGGCACGCGGCTCTCGCCCGTCATAGTGCTTGCGCCGCCGGGGGTCGCTGTGTTGCTGGCCTTGCGGATCGACAGTGCCAATTCGCCGCCATAGTAGATATCGGTATCGCTGTCGCGGCCATGCATAGCATCTTTCGAGAAACTGAGCAGGCAGGCAGCGTCGAAGGTGATCCGGGCAATGCCGAGCAGGCGCGCATCGGTGTCGTGTATTCCCACGCAAATCACCACGTCGAATGCGGCCGCCGCGTTCTTCTCGATGAGAACCACCGGCTCGGAGTGGTGTTTGAGCGCAGCGCGCCACCAGGGGGCGGTGCTCCAGTAGAGCATTTGCGGCTTCGACGCGGCGGCGAGCGCGCGGCCGGAAGGCGCGAGAAGCAAGAGCGCCTTCGAGTTTTCGTTCTGCTGCCGGAATGATTGCATCAGCGTGGTAACGTCATTGTGAAGGATCGAACGCAACGGCTCGTCATATTCGCTGATGGCAGACCAGCCTTCGTTCGCATCGGGGGCGGCGGGCGGCTCTTCGTTGTGCTTGCGCAGGAAATCGATTGCTGCAGGATTGTGTGCGATCTGGCGGCTTTGGGCGGCTAGCGCGTCGAGCACGAGGCGGATATAGCGGGCCGATGCCTCGGCCTGCTCGTTTGCGTCATGCTGAACGAGCTGGCGCAATTGGATGGCCGAGTCGTAATACGCGAAGGTTATGGCGGTCACAAGCGGAACAACGCTTGCGACGAAAAGGACCGCCGCCAACTTTATGGGGATGCTCATTCTCATTGCTGTGTTACGGCTGGTGCATGCGGGTCCGTATCCGTGTGGACCGGGATACGTTGGAAAGAAACATCCTGGCAGGTATATGCTAATCTTTTTCCCCCAAAAAACCAAAGGAAAAGCACCACCGGGCGCATTGTCGAATCGCCCGCTTGCAATGCTGTTCCTCACGGATATAATATCGAAGCTATAGAGGAGGAGGAACTGCAATGAAAATAGCTTTGACCGGCGACGTCATGCTGGGCCGGCTGGTGAACGATTGCCTGATGCACAAGCCGCCTTCGTATCCTTGGGGCAACACGCTGCCGTTGATTCGCGAGGCAGACTTCGCGCTTGTCAACCTCGAATGCGCGCTCACCAGCTCGCCGAAGATGTGGACGCGAACGCCGAAGGTTTTCTTCTTCAAGGCCGATCCCAACGTGGGCGTGAGAGTTTTGAAGGCCGCCGGTATCAACTGCGTGAATCTGGCAAACAACCACGTGCTCGATTACGAAGAAGAGGGGCTGCGCGAGACGCTCGAGACGCTTGAGCGTGCCGGCATTGCGTGGTGCGGCGCCGGCCGCGACCTGCGCGAGGCATCGCGGCCGGCTATCGTCAGCGCCGCCGGCTTGCGGGTGGCCGTGATCGGCGCTACCGACAACGAACCAATCTGGCTGGCCGGCACGCAGCAGCCGGGGGTGAACTACATGGAGTTCAACCGCGACAACGTAACGCTCTTGCAGCCTGCGATCAATGAAGCTCGCGGGCAGGCCGACCTGGTGATCCTGAGCCTGCATTGGGGGCCGAACATGCGCCAGCGGCCCACGCGCGAGTTCGTCGAGTTTGCATATGGCGCGCTCGACAGCGGCATCGACGTGATTCACGGGCACAGCGCACACATTTTCCAGGGCGTCGAGGTGCGCAACGGAAAGCCCATCATCTACGACGCGGGCGATTTCATCGACGACTACGCCGTGGATCCATTCCTCAGAAACGACAGGGGCCTCCTTATCATGCTCGAGGTCGAGGGCCGGGCGCCAAACGCTGTAGGAATTTATCCCACGCTTATCAGCGAATTCCAGGCGAATCTTGCAGAGGACCCGGACTACGGCGAGATCGTGTCGCGAATGAGGATGCTTTCGGGCGAGATGGGCACCGAATTGACGGAGGAGAGCGGCCGCCTCACGGCCGTAATCCGTCAGCCGATATCATCGTAGAATACAGCACGGCCCCGCTTCCAGCGGGCGCCCCGGCTGTGGTCGTTCATCCGGTCCATTTCCAGGAGGTCATGCTATGCGAAAAAGGTTTGTTGAATATGCGCGGCGCCTTTGCGTTGTTTTCATGATCGTGATCTGTGTGAACGGGTGCGACTCTCGAGAGGAGGAAAAAGTGAAAACAGCCAAGGAGGATACCGGCGTAAAAACGGCTACGCTGGTTGTTGCCAGCCCTGCCTTCAAGGAAGGCGAGCTGATGCCGAAGGAATTCACGGCCGACGGTGAAAACGTGTCGCCGCCGCTGGCGTGGTCAAATGTGCCCGACGACGCGAAGAGCATCGCGTTGGTCTGCGAAGACCCCGACGCGCCGCGCGGAACGTTTGTTCACTGGGTGATCTTCAATATCGATCCGAAAGCTTCCGGCCTGCCGAGGGCCGTGCCTACGGCAGCGATGCTGCAAGGGGGAGCTCAGCAGGGCAGGAATGACTTCGGCAAGGTGGGGTATGGCGGCCCGGCGCCGCCCGCTGGGCCCGCGCATCGCTATTACTTCAAGGTATACGCGCTGGATGCGCCGCTGGCGCTGGAATCGGGCGCGAAAAAGGAAGACCTGCTGTCGGAGATTGAGGGGCACGTCTTGGCCGAGGGGCAGGTGATGGCCCGATACGGCCGGTCGAAATAGATCAGTCGGTTTTTTCGGCGATCAGCGATGCCTTTATTGTTTCCCATGCCTGGGCGTTGTCGCCGGCGAGCAGCAGGCGCGACTTGTTTTCGGGCTTTGAGATCATGCGTGCGATTGCCGCGAGAATCGTTACCTGGCTCTCGATGTCATCGGCCGGCGTGAGGATCATGAATACGTAATGCACAGAGCGGCCGTCGGGCGCATCCCATTCGATGCCGGCGCTTGAGATGCCCATGACCACGGCGGGTTTTGTGATGGCGGTCATGCGTGCGTGGGGGAATGCCACGCTCTCGCCGGCGGCCGTGCTCATCGTCTGCTCGCGGTCTTGCACCGCCTGTGCAATGGCGTCGGCCGGCGGCATGCCGCTCTCGTGTGCCAGCGATTCGGCCAGCTCGCGAATGACATCGGGCACGGTGTGCGCCTTGAGGTCGAGCACAAAGGCCTTGGGTATGAAGAAATCCAGCACGCGGATTTTCCGCCGCCGCTTCATCGCCCACGCCAGCCACGGCCCCACCAGCGCCGACGATACCACCGCACCGAAAACGAGTGCCGCGAATATTTCAGGGCTTATCAGGCCCATCTCACGGGCCACGGCGCCCACCACTATTTCCATCGCACCGCCCGGAGTATGTGCCACCGAGATCGGCACGCGGTCGTGCACGGCCACGCTAGACTTCAGCGTGCCCACGTAAGCACCAATGAAACGCGCGACAATCCGCACCGCCGACAGCCCCACAACCAGCAGCACGTTGAAGTGCTGGAAGTCGATCTTCATTCCGATGCCCACAAAGAACAGCGGCACGAAGATCGAGTATACCATCTGCTCGATGATCTCCTTGGTGCGCTCTGACATTGCGGGGCTGTCGCCTATCATTATGCCGGCGAGAAAGAAGCCGAACAGGGCGTGAATCCCCACGAGTTGCGTAATGGTGCCGCCGGCCAGGCCCATCAGCACTACAAACGTCAGCGAAGTGGCCGGCTCGGGCAGGCCCAGCCCTTTCAGGCGATACAGCGCGATAGTAGCGAGCCGCCGGCCCAGCGTCAGACAGAAGGCGGCGAATCCGATTGTGGCCAACAGAACGCGTGCGATGTACATGAGGTCCACACCCGTGGGCGAGGCGATGCCCAGGATGATCGTAAACAGCACCCATCCGACCACGTCGTTGATGGTGAGCGCGGAAATGATCAGCAGGCCCATGTCGGTGCGCAGCATGTTCAGGTCGTGCAGCGCTCGCATGGCCACGGGCAACGCGCTGATTGTGGCGGCGGTGCCCACGAACGCTGCGAAGAGGATGCGGCGGTCGTCTACCATGAAGCTCTTCGGGATGAGCATTGCCGCACCGAATCCGATCGCCAGGGGTATGATGATGTCGCTTACGGCTATGGCAAATGAATCACGCCGCTGCTTCCACGCCATCGAGATGTCAACGTCCAGCCCGTTTACCAGCAGCAGGAACAGCACGCCCACCTGCGACATCGTCTCCATCATCACCTTGTGCTGGGAATGGTCGGCGGGGAACATGAAATCATAGAGCGGGCGGGCTATGTTGCCCAGGATGCTCGGGCCGAAGATCATGCCAACAAGCACCTCGGCCACTATGGCCGGCTGGCCCCAGCGGCGGAAGAGCTCGCCGAGTGCGCGGGCGCAGCCAAGCAGCAGCAGCAGTTGCAGCAGAAACAGAAGGATGTCGTGCTCTGTGATCATGTCGTGCTATGTCGTGCCCCGGAAGATGGCGTCAATACCAGCCAGCACAGCGGTCTTGCTCGTCAAGAAGGTATATTTGACACATCGTCGGCCTCGAAATCAACGCAAGAATGAAACCGGTTGTCAGGGTGCTATTTCCTCTTCCTCCTCGATCAGCCCGAGTTCGGCGTCGGACGGCTGCATGAATTCGCCGATGAGCACGCGGCGTTTCTGAGCGGCCGAGGTCATGATCGCCTCTACGATCATCGTTACCATCAGCCCGTCGCGCCCGTATATGGCCGGCAGCACGCCGTGGGCGATGCTATCGATGAAATGCAGGACCGGCAGGCGGAAGAAACCTGTCCGCTCGCCGAACGCATCGTAGTCGCCGTAGACGAATGGCAGCCTGTCGCCCCCGGCCGAATGCACGCTGAGGCCGTGGTCGTGCGCGCGGAAAGAGCCGCGGCCGTTTTCGCACACTATTTTTCCCTCAAACTCGATCATCGCCGGCCACGACTGCGGCAGCACCCAGCTTGATTCGACGGTGATGGAGCAGCCGTCGAATTCCAGCAGTGCCAGCACCGCATCGGGCACGTCTAGCCCGCGGCTTTTGAGCAGGCCATCCAGCCGCATTGCGGTAACGGCCTGTGGCTCGGCGCCCGCGTACCATCGGGCTAGGTCTACAACGTGCGGCAGGAGGAACCATTCGGGTCCGGTCTGTGCAGCCCAGGGCAGTTTCGCCAGCGGCACGTCTATTCGGTTGTTGAGGCAGATGCTGCCATGTATGGGCCGGCCGAGTGTCTGCAGCCGCCGCTTCAGCTCCAGGCAGGGCGGATTGAAGCGGTTGTGGAAGTCTACCATCAGGATGCTGCCTTTCTTCCTGGTGGCGTGGTAGAGCCGGCGGGCCTCGTCGAGGCGGGTTGCGAGCGGTTTCTCGCAGATGACGTGCTTGCCGGCCGTAATGAGGGCGATGCCCGGCTCGTAATGCTCGGCGTCGGGCGTTGCGATGCTGACGGCGTGGACGTTATCGTCGGCGGCGATGTCCGTCACCGACGTAGTGGGCGTTGCGCCGTATAGCTCCGCTAGATTGCACGCGGCGCTGTAGTCGCGGTCGGATACATAAAGCAGATCGCATTTATCAGACTCGGCGTAGGTGCGGGCGTGAATCTTGCCGAACATGCCCGCGCCAACCACCGCCGCACCAATTCTGGTCATTTGTCCTCTCCCTCCGTTTTAAGATCATCCGTCGCTAGGCGCTGTCTTCGCCGATCCCCAAATCCTTGCGCGTGAATAGCGCCACAAATTCATAACCGTTTTCAGCAAACAACTCTCGTGCACCTTTCATCCTGTCGATCAGCGAGATCACTTTCACCACTCGGCCGCCGGCCTTTTCAACCTCCTTTACAGCATCGAGCACGGAAGTGCCGGTGGTTACAACATCTTCGAGCATCGCCACGCGCATCCCCTCGCGCAGGGGCCCCTCGATGCGCCGCTGCGTGCCGTGAGTCTTTTCGGCCTTTCGCACGAGGAAGCCCAGGAGCGGCCGGCCGGCGATGTAGCTGGCGGCTATGGTCGCGCCCACGATCGGGTCCGCCCCGATGCATGGCCCGCCCACCGCGTCTATGGAATCGTCCTTCAGCACGTCAAGGATCAGCCGTGCCGTCAGATACGCGCCCTCGGGTTCAAGCGTCACCAGGCGGCCATCGATGTAATAGCTGCTGCGTTTGCCCGAGGCAAGCACAAAGTCGCCGTAGAGAACGGCCTTCTTCTTCAGGATGTCTAGCAGTCGCGCTCGCTGTTTCTCAATCATTCTATGAAAGACCTTTCGTCCTCTGCTGCACATATGATCTTTTCGGCGACGAGCGCCCGCGTGGAATTGAACTTCGCGGCCCGCCGCGCCCGGCAAACAAAGCCGTGCAGGCTGGCCTCGTCCGCGTATTCACGAAGGGCATCGGCCGCCGCTCGCGGAATCGCCGCCATTCCGGCGTGATGAAAAAAGCATAATTCCCGCGAACTGGAAAATCGTCTTCGAGCAATGGCGTTCATCCGTGAAAGCATCTCGGAGATGGTGCTCTTCGTATACCGTCAATTTTAGCCAAACCGCCGGATATGTCAAGCCAAAAAGGATCGGAAAGATCAGAGCCTTGTAACCAACGCCAGCAGCGGCACCACACCGGCCAGCGCCAGCGTGGTAAAAACCCAGCATGCCGCCGCCAGATCGGTATCCAGTCCGTGAAACCTCGAAACTACTACAGACATTATAGCCACGGGCATTGCGCATTGCACGATGATTGCCTTCAGTAGCTCGGGGCTGAACTGCACGAACTGCGAGGCAACGAAGAACAACAGCACGCCCAGCACCGGGCTTACCAGAAATTTCAGGCCCGACATCACCAGGCATTCGCGGAGGTATTTCCCAACGCTGCTCAGCACAAACAGCGTGCCTATGGCGAAGCTGTACAGGGCAACGTCGGCGAGGGCGAGGGTGCGATTCAGCGACGGCAGGAATTCCGGCCGCGGCACGCCCGCAAAATTCAGGGTGAGGCCAAGGGCAATGGCGCTGTAGGGCACTATGCGCAGGATGCCCATCATCCTGGCGTTGTGCCTCGCGTGCCGCTCTTCTGGCGTCCAGCCGGCGCTCCGCCGGGCGATCGAAAAGCCCAGCGTGAGCACCAGTGGCATCAGGCCCAGGATGAAAATCAGCGCCATAGCCTGCCCCTGCACGCCAAAGAGCACAAGGCACAGCGATGCGCCGAGCGTTACACCGTTGTTGGAGAACATCGCCGCGAGTATGAAGCTGCCGCGCTGCGTGCGGCGCAGGCCCAGCTTCCGCGCCGCCAGCGCTCCGGGTATGTACATCGAGAGCATCCACGCCACGCCGAGCAGCGGTGCCATGCTCACCTCTGCCACTCGCTGCACGTCTAGCGACCAGAACGCCGCCACCATCACGGCGGGTTCGAGGCCCAGCCACGTACAGGCCATCACGGTCTGCGATATGTCGCGCTTGAAGACGCCATGATGTTTTGCCGCGGCGCCCAGCGCCAGCGGCAAGTAAACCAGGCACGAAAAGAATAGGAGCTGTGCGTACACGCTATATCCGGCAGAAATTCGTCAGGATGCGAAGGCCGCAGGTCTGGCTTTTCTCGGGGTGGAATTGCGTGGCAAAGAGGTTGTCCTTCCAGACCATCGATACGAAACACACGCCGTAGTCAGTTTCGGTGGAGATCACCGATGCGTCAGCGGGTTTCACGTAGTATGAATGAACGAAATACATGTGCGAGCCGTCGGGCACGCCATCAAGCAGGGGCGCGCTGCGGCGGATGGCGATGCGGTTCCACCCGATGTGAGGCACCTTCAGGTGGGGCTTACCGGGCGGGTGAGGGTTGAACCTCTCAACGGTGCCGCGCAATACGCCCAGGCCCTGGTGCCGGCCGTCTTCGAAGCTTTCATCAAAGAGCAGTTGCAGCCCCAGGCAGATTCCGAGGAAGGGCGTTCCGCGGCGGATGCACTGGCGGATCGGCTCCGCGAGGTTTTTTTCGTGGAGGCATTTGATGGCGTCGGAAAACGCCCCGACTCCCGGCAGGATGATCCTGTCGGCCTTCAGCACCGCGTCGGGGTCGCTGCTGATCGGCGCGGCGAAGCCCACGCGCTCTACGGCCTTCTGCACGCTGCGCAGGTTGCCCATGCCGTAATCGATGATCAGCAAATCGGTCATAAGATATTTAAGGCCCACAGCCGGGGGCGGCTGTGCCAAATGCGGCCGCCTATTGCGGCGTTACGATGATCTCGATGCGGCGGTTCTTCTCGCGGCCTTCGGGCGTGCCGTTGTCGGCTACGGGCCTGAATTCGCCATAGCCGGCGAAGGCGATCTTTTGCGGCGGAACCTTCTGGTCGGCGATCAGGAATTCCATGACGGAAAGGGCGCGCGCCGCGGAGAGCTCCCAGTTCGACTTGAAGTTCGCCTGGGTGATCGCGGTGTTGTCGGCGTGGCCGGCAACGAGGAAGCCGGCATTGGGGAATTGCTTCAGCACCTCGGCCGCCACTTTTCGGAGGTCCGATCTAGCCTGCGGTGTCAGCTCGGTCGAGCCGGGCTCAAACGAGAATCTGGTGGTGAGCACGCATTGATCGCGCTGCAGCGAGACCTCGCACGGCATGCCCTGCACGGCCGCTTGCAGCTTTGCGTTAATCTGCTTTCTAGCTTGGTCGGCCTCCTTCTTCTGCTTGTCCTGTATCTCCAGGGCTTCCTTCGACAAAGTGGCTCTTTCTTCGAGCTCTTCGATCCGCCTGAGAAGCTCGCTGTTTGTTTTCGCCTCTGTCTGCCGTTGCATCTGAAGGATCTGGATCTGCTCGGCGTCTGCCTCTGCGCGGAGCTGCGAAGTGGTGGGGGTGCAGCCTGCAATTGCCGCAGCCACCAGGCCAAAGAACACGAATCTCACCGCTGAAAGCTTCATTTGCGCCTCCATTGCCCGCGTTCGGCGGGATACCGCCGCCGGCCGATTGCTCAGCCGCCGGCAAAGCCACTGGTAACCAGTTTTTGCCACCAATTGATCGCCCCAAGCACCTGGGGTTCGAATAACATCACCGAAATCGCCCCGAGCGAAAGGTAGGGGCCGAATGGTATGCGTGTGTCGCGTTTGCGTGCGGCTATCATTATGCTCAGGCCGATCACCGCGCCAAAGATGCAGCCGATAAAGATCGAGAGCAGCGCAACGCGCCAGCCCAGGAAAGCGCCGATGAGCGCCATCAGCTTCACGTCGCCCAGGCCCATTGCTTCCTTGCGAAACAGCGCCTTTCCGGCAAGGCCGGTGAGGTAGATGAAGCCTGCCCCCGCCGCCGCGCCCAGCACCGATGCGGCCAATCCATAAACGTGCGGCGGCAGCGACTGGGAAACGATTGCGAGCAGCGGATCGCC
>DATLAR010000127.1:0-6562 GCA_035527355.1 Planctomycetota bacterium | reverse complement strand
TGACGGCCTGATCGGCACGCAGTCGACAATGCCCTTCGGCAAACCGGAAGACGTGCGCGCACGCGTGAAGGAGATTATCGAAAAGTATGGCCGCAACGGCGGGCTGATCGTTTCGCCCACGCACGTGCTCGAGCCCGAGGTTCCGGTCGAGAATATCGAAGCGATGTCCCGAGCCTGCCGCGAGTTTGGCAGCTTTGAATGAGATCTGCAAGCAGGCCGGCGCTCGAGGAGGAAGGAGATGAGGAAGATTGTGTTTCTTTTTGCGGCTATCGCGGCCGCAACGTTGAGCGGCTGCTCGATGAACATGTTTGCGAAGGCGCGCGTGCCAATAGCCGATAGCGGCGCAGGGCGCACCGCCGGCGAGCAAGCGGCCGACACCGAACAGCCGCCACATGCAGAACAGCACCAGGACAGCTAGCCGACCGCGAAGAGCTAGCGCGGCTGGAAACTCAGGGAACGAGAATGGCGCCTTACAAACCGCCGCACGCGCAAACACGCACCGTGGCCGTGGTGGGCGCCGGCCCGGCCGGCCTGATGGCCGCTATTTCGGCGGCCCGCCAAAACGCCCGCGTGACCCTCTGCGAGCAGATGCCGCAGCCCGGCCTCAAACTGCTGGCCACCGGCGGCGGGCGCTGCAACCTCACAAACACACTAGCGGCCGACGAGTTGATGGCGCGGTTCGGCCGCGACGGCCGTTTCATGCGCCACGCGCTCGACCTGATGCCCCCTGGCCGCATCCGCGAGTTTTTCGCGTCGATCGGCGTGCCCACGCACGCGCCCGATGGCTTCCACGTTTTCCCCAGGTCGGAATCCGCCGCCGACGTGCTGGCGGCGCTGCGGCGCGCATGCTCCGAGCTGAGCGTGCGCATGCTTGTGCACCGGCGCGTCGACGCGTTGCGGCTTTCAGACGGGGCCGCTGCCGGGCTCGAGACGGCCGACGGCCCGCTGACGGCGGACTGCGTGATACTGGCCACCGGCGGCAAGAGCTATCCTTCGCTCGGAGCCACGGGCAGCGGCTACGATATAGCCCGGAAGGCCGGCCACAGCATAACAGAGCCGGTGCCCGCGCTCGTGCCGCTGGTGTCGCGCGAGCGCTGGCCGCGCGAGTGCGCCGGTGCAACGCTCTCGCCGGCGCGCATCTGGATCGACCTGCCGCGCCACGGCAAGGGCGGCCGCACGGGCGATATTCTCTTCACGCATCAAGGCGTATCCGGTCCCGCCGCGCTCGATCTGTCGGGCGACGTCTCGCGCCTGCTGCAGCAGCGGCCCGATGTGCCGGTGTGCATCGACATCACGCCGGGCACGCCCGCCGCCGATTGGATGGCGCGGTTTGACGCCTGGCACAAGACGGCAGGCCGAAAGATGATCCGCACGCTGCTGGACCGGCACATGCCCGCCTCGCTCGCGGAGGTGGTTTGCTCGCTAGCGAATGTGGCGGCGCAGGCGCATCCTGCAGAGGTTACACGCGCACAGCGGCAGGCGCTGGCAAGGCTCGTTACGCAGCTTCCCCTCGCCATCACGGGCACCGAGGGCTTCGCCCGGGCGATTGTTACACGCGGAGGCGTGAGCCTGAAGGAGGTAGACCCGCGAACGCTGCAGAGCCGGGTTGTTCAGAATCTTTTCTTCGCGGGTGAAATCCTCGACCTCGACGGCCCGACCGGCGGCTACAACCTCACCTGGGCGTTTGCCGGCGGTTGGCTGGCGGGCCAAAGAGCCGGCGTCGCGTCCTGATCGCGCCCTGCCTCATTGCACCTGTTTCTGGGCCGTCTCTGCTACCGACAGTATCTCGGCCTTCGGAATCCTGATCACATTGTCCTTGATCGACACCAGGTAGAAATCGCCCCCGTCGAAGAAGATGGTGCCTTCGTACGCGGTGCCGTCCTTCAGGTTTACCAGCGCCTGGCATGGCACCTGTGAGGCGGTGTTGGCGGCGGCTTTTGGGGCGGGGGGCGCCTTTGGCAGCACGATCTGGTCCTTCTGCACGCGCATCAGCATGTTGGCGGTTTCGATCAGCACGTAATCGCCATCGGTGTGGATGATATTGCCCGTGTAGCGGGTGCCGTCTTTCAGCACTATAACATTTTGCGGCTCGGGTGCAGCCTGCGTCGGCGGTTCCTCGGCCACCTTGTCCACCAGCAGCGTGTCGCGTGCGGCAAGCAGATCAAGCCGGTTGCCTTTTGAATCATAGAGCACGGCACCGACGAACGGCGATGGCTTGTAGAATACGGCCCCTATGATTACGCCATCGGTTTTCATCTCGCCGGCCAGCCATTTGAGGGCCGGAGGGAACATCAGCATTTCGGTTTTCAGCAGTTGCGTTTGCAGCATTTCGGCCACCCTCGCGGAGCCGACAACGGCGACGCCGAGGGCGGCGAGCTTTGCCTCGAATTTTCGGATTACGGAATCGATCAGTTGGCTGTCTTCGCCGCCTCGCAGGAATGGAGTGACAGCCACGCTTTTGAGGCCGGCGGCTTCGATGGAATTCCTGAGGCCGTCGACGAGGCGCTGCGCCAATTCGTCGGGCGTAACCTCTCTTGCCGGCGGGGGCGTAGGTTCGGCCGCCATGTCTAATTCGTCCGGGACATCGGGTTCGGGCGCCGGTTCAACCGCGACATCGGGTGCGTGCAGAATTGCGGCTTCGGGCACTGACACCACCGGCGCGGGCGGTTCTTCTTGGGCGCCGTGAACGATGATCTGCGCCAATGCCGCGCTGCATAGCAGAGCGATGCAGGGCATCAGCACGAATAGAGCCTGTGTTTTCTTCATTTGCCTGCTCTCCAGAAGGAAAAGTGAGTCTGAATTGTGAAGGCGCCCGCAGCGGTGCATGGCGCCTCAGGGAAAAGCAATCCAATAGATCAAACAAGGAAAGGCAGGTTATGGTTCAGAAGGCATGCGCAGGCGCGGCGCGTGCAAACGCTATGCGGTGGAGAAGCGGACGCAATGCAACCGATGATGGTTCATGCCACGGTTGTCAGCTTTTGCTGAGGGCGGCGAGCAGCGCGCAGCGGCGGCAGCCGCGGTCGTCTTTTTCGCAGAAGTCCTTGAACACCTGGTAAAGCCCCTGCTGCCGGCGTGCGTTTGAGATGATCCTGGCCGCCTGCTGGTCGCCGCCAAACACGCGCTGCACCATGAAACCCTCCACGCTGGTTGGCGCGAGGCGCGGGAGCTTCACGTATAGCGTGTGCAGGAGCTGCTCGAGGGCGGTGTCGGCATTATGCCGCGCGTGAAGCAGCAGCACCGGCACTGCCACGTTCATTATGATCAGGTCGGCGCGCTCGCGTCCTACCAGTGAGGCGCCGGCGTTCATCCTCTTGCTCGCAAACGTGCAGCGCGTTTGCCAGAAGCCGCCGGGCGTGCCGGTGAAAAGCCGTTCGAGATTCCTGCGCGCGGCGGTAACGTCTTTCTGCCGCAGGTTGCCGGTTTCGGGCGGGAGGCAGGCGAGCAGCGCGTGCAGCAGGCCGCGCTCGATGTGCTCGGCCAGAAAGCCGGCGGCGGCGGCGATTCGCCTCGTGGGAAAATTCACCGGTCGCGAGCCCGAGAAGACCCACTGGCGGCCGTCCATCCCGCCCTCGGGGAAATCGGGCTCGAGGGCATGCCAGCGCTCTTCGAGCGATTTCACGTATGCCGCGGCCTCGTCGTCCTTCTCCATTCTGGGCGCCGCCAGCAGCCCCGCCAGGCCAAAGAGCACGGCCTCGGCGCGCAGCCGTTTCTCATCGGCCGGCTGGCCGGCGATCACCGCCTTCAATCGCGGCGGCGGAGCCAGCCGCGACAGCAGCGCAAACTGCGATTTGTTTTTCTTGAAGCCGAGGGCTTCCATCACGCCGCTCTGGATGGCTTCTTCGGGGCCAAGCGCGGCTAGCAGCCGCTCCCATTTCTGCATCTTTGCGAGGGCGCGCTGATCGCCGGCGTAATCGAGGAAAAGCCCCACACGGTCGCCGGCGAGCGCCTGCTCGCGCATTGCCACGTTGCACAGGCCCACCGAGCAGTCCGACCGCTCGGGGTAATCCTCGGGATTCACCGTTTCCGACAGCTCGGCCAGGCCGGCCGAGAGGTAGGGCTCGAGCACAAGCTGCGGAATGTCGCGGCCGCTTGCAGTTTTCACCGTCGGTTCGCCGCGGTCGTTGCGCAGGGCCACGTGCAGGATAACGGCGTTGTAGGCGGGGTCGTTGTGGTGGCCGTGGTTGTACCAATCGGCGGCGTCGACGTGCAGCTCCACGTCGCCCTTGACGATCGGCTCGTTTGCGAGGCGAATGACGGCGTTGCGGAAATCGGGGCCGGATTCCAGGTTCCACCAGCCGGGCGAGATCACGCGCAGCTTGCGGCCGTCTTCGGTGCGCAGGTCGTCGGTTGTAAGGTTCTGGTCGAACCAGAAGCATCTGACGAGCCGCTCGCGGACGGGCATGCGCGCGGACTGTGGATACGCGGTGCCCGGCTCGCCCACGCCGGCGGTCTCGCAGAGCCTGAGATATTCGGCCGAGAAGAAAGCGGCTTGGGCCATTGGTGTGCCTCCTTGCGAAAAGCCGCCGTGCGCGGCGCCTACCACTGCATATCGGGCAGATACTCGGCCTGCACGTCGAACATCACATCGATCAGCTTCCGGGCCTGAGCAACGGAATCCGTGAGCGGGTCGAGCAACAGCGCCTGCAGCAGAATCCTTTTCGAGCGTGCCTGGTAAGCCTCCACCAGCAGCCGCTGAATGGAATGCTGCACGCGGATCATTGCGGCAAACTCCTCCGGCAGCTCGCCCACGTGCTCGGGACGCAGGCCATCGGCGCCCGCCACGGCGGGCACCTCGATGCAGCCTTCGGGCGCGAGATTGGAGATGTATCGGCCGGTGTTCAACACGTTCACCGCGGGCCGCCATTGCCGGCGGTCGAGCGCGATATCGGTGATGATGGGCGCCGCCAGCTCGCCCGACGGCCGCACAAAGGCTTCATCGACGTTGCGTGCGCCCGCGATGTACTCGGCGAGCAGGTCGGGCTGCTTTTCCGGTTTTCGCGGCACCTTGCGGTGTTCCAGGCCGTATGGCCAGCGAAGGCCGGTGAACTCGTGAGCGTAGCGAATATATTCGCCGATGTGGTCGTCGGAGTTCATCCCCAGCACGCCGAAGGTATCCCACAGGTGCCTTGCGAGCGGCTGCAGGCAACGCGGGTCGGCGGCGATCCTGGCGGCGAGCGCGGGGCGGAGGTCGTCGCCCGTGTTGCGGTCGGCCAGGCGGTAGAACGTGAAGAAATGGTTCATTCCGGCCGAGCGCACGTCGAGCTCGGTGATCGGCCGGTTCAGGATGCGCTGCACGGTTTCGTGCAGGTAATAGAAGCCGTGGCACAGGCCCAGTGCTTTCACGCGCGTGAGTGCGAGAATGGCAGTGAGCACGCGGGCCTCGGGGTTTGTGAAATTGAGCAGCCAGGCATCGGGGCAGAGGCGTTCGACGTCGCGGCAGATGGGCATGACGAGCTCGAAGCTTCGGAGTGCGTGGAAGATAGCGCCCGGGCCGCCGTTTTCGCCGAGCACGTGCCTGATGCCGAGGCTGAGCGGCACGCGGAAATCCTGCTCCCAGAGTTCTATGCGATTCACCGCCACCGACACCAGCACGAAATCGGCGCCGTCCAGAGCTTGCTCGCGGTTGGCGGTCGCGGAGAACCGCACGGTTGAGCCGGCCACGGCCGCGCATTTTTGGGCCAGCGCAAGCATCTGCCCCAGCCGCAGCTCGTCGACGTCCACGAGCACCGCATCCACCTCGCACGCAGCCGAGAGGTCTTTCGCGAGCACGAGGTCGTTGATGATTCCGCAACCGAAGCTGCGGCTGCCCGCACCTATTACGGCGATCCTGATCTTTTTTGGCATCAGTCTTCCACCTCGAAACCTGCGTCCGCTATCGCCGCCGCCAGGTCGTCGCGCGTCAGCGTCTCATCGATCTCGGCAGCGACAACGCCGCATGAGCGGTCGATCTTGATGTTCTTCACGTTTCTCATCTGCGAGAGCGTTTGCTGGATGGTCTTTACGCAGTGGCCGCAGGCGATGCCTTTCACCTTCAGCGTAACAATCATTCTGGCCATTCGGATTCCTTCCTGTTTCTTGCGGTCGGTGTCATCGGACGGGCAGGGAAGGATCTAAACATAATGATTCTCGTACGGCAAGTCAAGTAGCTTATGCTTTTTACCGCGCGCCGCCTCCTGGCAAAAAATGCCCCGCCCCCCGGCCGATCTCCCCCGTATCAGCTTCACTCGACGAGCACAACGAACGGCGGCGTTTGCCGGCCCGCGAGCGCTGCCCGCTGCATCATTGCAACGCCGGCGTACAGCCACAGGATGAAGAGCGCGAGCTGCTGGATTTCGAGCGAGATGTGGAAGTTCAGCCATGATCCGGCCGAGAGGATTGTAAACGTTTCGCCGGTAACGACCGCCGCGAAGAGCAGCGCCGGCAGCAGCACGGCGATTGCCCGGGGCAGACGCCCGCCGAGGAATACGTCGGCCGCGCCCACGGCCAAGACCGCCGCCGCAAGGATGATGATGTCGCTTCGGCCGCCAGGGCCGGCATCGCGGCCGATGGAATCGGGGCCGAT
>DATLAR010000126.1:0-3088 GCA_035527355.1 Planctomycetota bacterium | reverse complement strand
GTGATCGTAAACGGCCGCAGGATCGACAAAACCGTGCTGAGCTCCGGCGACCGCATCGAGATCGGCAACGTTCTGCTGTTCTTCGAGCTCGACGAGTCCGACGATTTTCCAACGCAGGACGTGGAGGCACAGCCGGCGGCGCCCGATAAATTGCCGTCGGGCGAGCCTGTGCTCTTTTCGGAAGACGCCCGCGCTTCCGCACAGCGGTTCGAGGAATCCGTAAACGTGGTGGAAACCGGACAGCTTCCGCCCGAGCAGCTCCTCGAACGCCTCAAAGATGCCAATCGCAAGCTCAAAGCCCTGCACGACGTGAGCGATGCGATCCACGATACGTTTGACCTGCACGAGCTGATGCACAAGATACTCGATCTGGTGCTGGATATCTTCGAGGCCGAGCGCACGGTGATCTTGCTTTACGAACCGGACGGCGCCCTCCGGCCCGCCGCCGCGCGCAACCGCCACAAGACTACCGCGCGCCTGGCCGTGAGCCAAACCGTGGTGGACTACGTGGCGCGCAAGATGCGTTCGGTGATCAGCGCCGATGCCCTGGCCGATCCGCGGTTCGACGTGAGCGAGAGCATCGCCCTGCAAAACATAAACTCGGTGATGTGCGTGCCGCTCACCAGCAAGGCCAAGATACAGGGCGTGATTTACGTTGACAGCCGCCACGTGATGAAGCGTTTTCAGCAAGACCACCTGCGCCTGCTGACGATAATTGCGCGGCAGGCGGCGGTGGCCATCGACAACGCCCGCTCGTATGCCGACCTGCGGGTCGAACGCGAAGAGCTGAAGCGCCAGGTGACCGAGCGCTATCGCATCGTGGGCGAGAGCGAAAAACTGCGGGCCGTGCTCGAGCTGGTGCGGCAGGTGGCGCACGGCGATACCACCGTGCTGATCACCGGCGAGACGGGCTCGGGCAAGGAGCTGATAGCGCGGGCGATCCACGAAGAGAGCGTGCGCAGCGACGGCCCGTTTGTGATCGTCAACTGCGCGTCTATGCCCGAGTCGCTGCTCGAGAGCGAGCTTTTCGGCCATGAAAAGGGCGCCTTCACCGGCGCCATCGCGTCGAAGATCGGCCGGTTCGAGCGAGCTAACCGCGGCACGATTTTTCTCGACGAGGTGGGCGAGATCAGCCCGTCGATCCAGACGAAGCTGCTGCGGGCGGTGGAGCAGAAGGAATTTGACCGCGTGGGCGGCACCAGGCCGGTGTCGGTAGACGTGCGTATCGTGGCCGCAACCAACCGCGACCTGGTGGAGATGATCCGCGAGGGGAAGTTCAGGGAAGACCTCTATTACAGGCTGGCCGTGGTGCCGATGAAGGTGCCGCCGCTGCGCGAGCGCGTGCAGGATATCCCGCTGCTGGCCAACCATTTCCTGCAGAGCCTCGCACGCGAGATCGGCCGGCAGCAGCCGCAGATCAGCCCCGCCGCCATGAAACTGATGGTGGAGTACACCTGGGCCGGAAACATTCGCGAGCTCAAGAACGCGATGGAGCGGGCGATTCTGCTGAACCGCTCGGGCGTGATCGAGCCGGCTGATCTGCCGTCGAACGTGGTGCTTGGCATTGCGGGCCCGGCCGCGCTGATGGCAGCCGGCAAGCTGGCCCCGCCGCTGTTGCCTATGGAGCAGGCAATCGAGAATACCGAGCGCTGCGCGATTCGCGAGGCGCTGAGGCTGGCCGGCGGCGTGAAAATGAAGGCCGCCGATCTGCTGGGAATTTCACGGCCCACGCTCGACAAGAAGCTGCGGCAATACGGCGACCTCTAACCTGCAAACGGAAACCAACGCACTTGAGCCAGCCTCATCTCACGGCATCAGCGGCAAACGTCGAAGCGGCTTTCCGGCAGGTCGCCCGCATGCCGCGGCCGTTCTTTCTGGACAGCTCGATGGCATCGCCGCGGCTCGGCCGGTTTTCAGCATTGGGCGCCGAGCCGTTCGCCGCCATTTCCAGCAAGGGCGCCTGCATCGAAATCACCGAAGACGGCCGAACGCGCCGGTTCAGCGGCAATCCGTTTTCCGCGCTGCGCGAAATGCTGCAACGGCACTCGCGGGCCGCGTGCGCCGACGGCCGCTGGCCGTTTTGCGGCGGGGCGGTTGGCTACCTCTCGTACGACCTCAAGCAGTTCATCGAAAAGCTTCCGCATACCGCCATCGACGACCTGGCCCTGCCCGACATGAGCTTTGGCTTTTACGATGCGATCATATGCGTAGACCGGCTGACGGGCGCGGCCGAGGTGGCCGTTTGCGACAGCGGAAGCCCGGCAACGAAAGCTCGCGCCGCGCGATTGGAGCGCTGCATCGCGAGCAGTGTGAAGCCCGCCGAACGCCCTGCGCCGGCTGCCGCCGGGGCGCCGGCCGGCAACTTCACCCGCGAAGCATACATCGCGGCCGTGGAGCGCTGCAAGGATTACATCGCCGCGGGCGACATCTTCCAGGTGAACCTCTCGCAGCGGTTCGACGTGCCAACCTCCCTCGCGCCCGAGGCCATCTACCGGCGGCTGCGTGCGATCAACCCGGCTCCGTTTGCCTGCTACCTGCACCTCGGCGATTTCGCGGTGCTCAGCTCGTCGCCCGAACGATTCCTGAAGGTGGGCAGACTGCAGCCCGAAGGGCCGTGGCACGTGGAGACCCGCCCGATCAAGGGCACGCGGCCGCGGCGCGCCGGCGACGACGTGTTCAACGCCCGCATGCGGCGCGAGCTGCTCGAAAGCGACAAGGACAACGCGGAGCTGACGATGATTGTAGACCTCGAGCGCAACGACCTCGGCCGCGTGTGCAGCTACGGCAGCGTGCGCGTGACAGAGAAGATGGTGCTCGAGGAGTATCCTACCGTTTACCACCTCGTGGCCACGGTGGAGGGCGATCTGCATCCAAACCGCGACCTGGTGGACCTGCTGAAAGCCGCCTTCCCCGGCGGCTCGATCACCGGCGCACCAAAGATCAGAGCGATGGAGATCATCGACGAGTTGGAGCCGACCTGCCGCAGCATCTACACGGGCGCCATCGGTTACATCGGATTCGACGGCTCGGCCGATCTGAACATCGCAATCAGAACAATTCTGCTGAAGGCCGGCCATGCCTATTTCCA
>DATLAR010000125.1:0-2596 GCA_035527355.1 Planctomycetota bacterium | reverse complement strand
GAGGAAGACCGCCTCAACATACTCGTTTTCGATCTGGGCGGCGGAACGCTCGATATCTCGGTGCTGCGCGTTGCGCGCGGCCGCTTTTCCGTGCTGAGCACCGGCGGCGACAACCTGCTCGGCGGCACCGATTTCGACGAGCAGATCGTGGATTTCCTGGCCCGCCAATTCCAGCAGCAGCACCGGCTCAACCTGCTCGAATCAGGACCCGTGGTGCGCGAACGGCTGCGCGAGGCTGCCGAAGAGGCGAAAAAGAAGCTTTCATTCAAGGAGAAGGTGCGCGTTAGCGTGCCGTTTGTGCTGCCTGAAAAGGCGCTGAGCCTCGACGTTGCACTCACGCGCGAGCAGTTTGAAGCCGAATGCCGGCCGCTCTTCGAGCGAATGCTTGCACCGATCAACGAAGCCCTCAAATACGCGAAGCTCACCCCCCGCGACGTTGACGAGGTGCTGTTTTCCGGCGGCTCCACCCGAATGCCCCGCGTGCGCGATATGGTGGCCGAAATGTTCGGCAAGCAGCCGCTCAGCAAGATCAACCCCGACGAATGCGTTGCACTCGGCGCCGCCATCGCGGCCGCCGAAGGCACCACGAAGGTCACGTTCAAGGCCTCGCGGTCGCTCGGCGTGGAAATCGCCGGCGGCACGTTCTCGCCGCTGATCGAGCGCGGCAGCACGCTGCCCACCGTCGCCGACGATTCCTACACCACGTCGTTCGACGGCCAAACGATGATCAGCTTTCCCATCTACCAGGGCGAAGACGCCCGCGCCGCAAGAAACATGCTCCTCGGCGAGGTAGTGATCGACGGCATCGATCCCGAGCCAGCCGGCAAGGCCCGCGTGAGCGTCACCTTCGAGATGAGCACCGAAGGCACGCTGAAGGCAATGGCGAAAGACGTGCGCACCGGCCGGCAGATCGCGGCCGTGCTCGAAGGCGCGATCATGTCCGATACCGACCGCCAGGCCGCCGCCGAACGCATAGACAAGCTTGCCCGGAAAATCGAATAGGTGGCAGCATGCCCATTACACTTTGCAGCCAACACCCGCCAACTGTCGTGCAACCGGGGTCGTCCATCGTTGGGCCGGCTACGGCGGCAGCGGAGAACGAAGCTCTCATTCGGCGGCGCTTCGTCGCCACCGGCGTTGATATCGCGCTCGCATCCGTGGGGCTCATGGTGCTGGGGCCTGTGCATTGGGCTTACGTTGCACTGCTGTTGGGCGCCTTTGCGCTGCGCGACTGGGGCGAGTGCTACAGCCCGGGCAAGCGCATCCTCGGCCTGAACGTTTTGCGCGGCGGCAATCCCTGCACGTTTTTCGCATCCATCGCGCGCAACCTCACTCTCATGCCGCCGCTTCTATTCATCGAGCTTGCCCTGCTGCTGTTTTCCGATCATCCGTGGCGAATCGGCGATTCGCTCGCCGGCACGCGGGTGGTTCTATCCGAAACACCCGAAGCCGCCACGCACGCCGCCCAGCCGCCCGCAATGGAAACGCTCGATACCGGTTCACTGGAAATCCTCACGCACGCCGCGCCTGCAGACGACCTCGACCCGGCGATCATCGATGCCGGCCTGCTCACCCCCGAACGCATCACGCCGGAGGAAATTGCGCCGGCAAACGCGGCCGACTACGCACGCGGGCACGATGCCCCGGATGCAGACGCCCACGCCGCTGCTCCGCGAGCCGCCACCGCCGCCATCAGCCTCGAGGCTGCCGCGCGCTGCCTGGGCATCGAAGGCGAGGTGAGCTATGAAACGCTCGACGACGCATACTGGCAATACGTGGAGCGCTACAGCCCCGATGCCGCCGAAAAACTGACCGATGCCGAACTGATCGAGCGCTGCACGGAGCTTGCCGCCGCGAAGGCCGCACTGCCGCTGGATGTTCCGTCCGCCGTCATCCCGACCGCCACCCGCGACGCCTGCATGGCATACCTGAACGAATGGCTGATGATCGTAAACAAATGCAGGGACACCATCGGGTGACACGGGGGCAAGAACGTGCAGCACGGCTTGTGTTTTGCGGCGCCCCCGGCCGTGGATGCACACTGCCATTCCGGGAGCATAAGCCGCCATTTTGACAGCGCGCAGCCAGCCCGCCGGTATGCGAGTGCCGGCCCGGTCGATGCGCGAAAGCGCTTGCGCCGCAAGCACTTGCGAGTGCACCCGCTCGCTATCCGCCAAATGCCTCTTGTTTGGCACGAATTTTGCGGTACAATGGGTCAGGACGCGCGAATGCGGGGAGAGTTTTCCATCTGTCCGGTCGCCTCCCCCGTCACACCGTCACCGGGCAGTAATCGAGGTTTGCTGAGATGCGGCGAAGAATCCTCATCGTCGACGACAACAAAGGCTTGCTCGAATCATTGATCGAGCTGCTCGAGCGGCAGGGCTTCATGCCCGAGCCGGCCGACGATCTCGGCCTCGCGCGCAAGCTTTACAGCCGCCAGCGTCCCGACCTCGTGCTGCTCGATTGCGACGTGCGCGGGTGCGACGGCCTCGAGCTGTTCGACGACTTCCGCCGCGAGCCGCCCGCCACACCCGTGATCGTGATGACTGCACGCGACGACTCCCGCACGAGCACGCGCTGCCGGCAGCTCGGCGCC
>DATLAR010000124.1:0-14968 GCA_035527355.1 Planctomycetota bacterium | reverse complement strand
TGCGAATCCGCGTTCGCGGCACCGCTCCAGTTCGAGCAGACGGCCGGCGCCCGTGAGGATGATGATGGCCACGTGCGGTGCGATCTTCGACAGCGTGTCGGCCAGCGCAAAACCGTCCATTACCGGCATGCCCGCGTCGATCACGGCGATGCTGAAGGCTGTGCCGGCCTTTTCAGATTCCTCCACCGCCGCCAGCGCCAGCGGGCCGCTGTCGACGCTCACCACCTCGAGGCCGCGGCCGGTGAGCGCATCGCACAGGATCTCGCGCGACGAGGCATTGTCGTCCACCACCAGCAAGCGAAGGCCCAGCACCTGCGGCGGAAGCTCGAACACGGGCTTTGCCGGCACGCCTCCGGGCAGCGCGAACGTGGCGGTGAAATGGAAAGTGCTGCCTTTCCCAAGCTCGCTCTCCACCCATATGCGCCCGCCCATCATCGACACGAGCCTGGCACTAAGAGGCAGCCCGATGCCCGTTCCTCTGATCCTGGCTTTTTGCGGGCCCGGAAGCCGCGTGAACACTTCGAAAATCGCCTTCTGCTGCTGGGCCGGCATGCCAATGCCCGTATCTGTGAAGGAGAAATGCAGCGACACATTGCCCGGCCCGAGCGAATGCGTGCGCACCCGCAGCACCACCTCGCCCGTTGCGGTATACTTAACGGCATTATCGACCAGGTTCGCGATGACCTGCCGCAGGCGCGTGGGGTCACCCACCAATGCGTCGGGCACGTCGCGCCGCACCTGGTAAACCAGCTCCAAGCCCTTCTCTTCCGCGCGCACCGCATATGCCCTCAGCACCTCGTCGAGCAACTCCCGCAGCGCAAACGGCACGCGCTCCATCGGCAGCCCTCCCTTCTCGATCATAGAAAAGTCGAGGAGCTGATTGACGAGCTTCAGTAACGTTCCGGCGGACTTTTTGGACGTTTCGAGATATTCCCTCTGGACAGTTGTGAGCGACGTGGCGAGGGCAAGATCGGTCATGCCCATCACAGCCGTGAGGGGCGAGCGGATTTCGTGGCTGATATTGGCCAGGAAGTCGGTTTTGGCGCGGCTGGCCGCCTCGGCCTCGCGGCGCGCGTTCACAAGCTCCGTAACGTCGATTATGTTCACCAGCACACCGTCATATCTGTCGTCGCGGCAGATGGGCTGCACGCGGATCGTCACTTCCAGGCCATTCAACGTTTGCTGCACGGAGCATGGCTCGCACCTGGCGCTGGTGCGGAAGGCAGTGATGCATTCGAGGATTCTTCCATAGGCGCTGTCGTGGGGGTATACCTCGCTCAGCCGCCGCCCGATGATTGCATCGCGGGTCAGTCCAGTAAACCGATGCATGCTATCATTCGCCTCGACGACAACGCCGTCTGAGTTCGCAAACATGACGCCCTGGTCCATGCCTGCTATCATTGTGGAAAGCTTTGCAGTCTCGCGCCGCAGCGCTTCCTGGGCCTGCCGCTGCGTTTTGAGCGCCATTGTGAGTGCAGCGGCTGCCAAAACCACCACCACCGCCCACACCAGCAGGGCCAGCTTGTGGAGGCGCCGCGCGCTTGCCAGCGTGGCGGTGATATCGCGACGAACCAGGCCACCGAGCACGGCGATCTCGAAGTCCAGGCGCCGGAAGGCATTGTCGAACCTCCTGCCTATGATCGTTTCGAGGCCGCTTTCGGCCGGGTTGCGCAGGCGGTCGCGTGCGAGGCTTTGCACGCGGTTCAGGGCGGTTCGCACGCGGCGAAGCTGGGCGATCATCACAGGGTCGCGAATCGGGCGGCCCTGCACGCCGTCGATCTCCGTTTTCCCCGATTCAGCATCCCTTAGTGCGTTCTTCGCCTCGGCAAATGCTCCGGCCGAGCCGCCGGTTCCGGCACCGGGCATGGCCAATTCCTCTTCGAGGCGCAGATACGCCTGGGCCGAGTTCACGCGCAGCCGCATCAGGTTGTCCAGCAGCGGCAGGTTGCGGTCCATCGCTCGCTGCCAAGTCCAATCGCCATGCAAGAGCAGCAGAAATGAGATCGAACTCACCGCGGCAATTGCCCAAACAGCAGGGTGAACAGAGCAAATGTGTTTCAGTATGTTTTTCATATGATGCAGCGGCCGCAGCCGCATAGAGACCCTCCCGTATTCGGTATCGACAATTTATGACGCTTGTTGAATGCGGGTGTGCCCGTGCGGCGCGGCCAGGCCGGCGGGCGATTGATCTTGACATTCATGCGCGCTCCGGTATAATCTTCTGTCTGTTTGACGGCCGGCACCTGAGCCCGGCCCACCACACCATTTCTGGAGAGCAACGTCACATGACAAAGGTACTGTTGGTAACCGGCGGCGGCTGGCACAACTTCGACGAGTGCAGCCGAATACTCGCGGACCTGCTGAAGAACACCGGAAAAGCTGAAGTGACCGTCACCCAGGATCGCAAGATACTCGGCTCGCCCGAGCTTAAGAGCTACGACCAGGTGGTCATGTACACCCAGGGCGGAAAGCTCACCGGCAAGGAAGAGCAGGGCATCACGTCGTTCGTAAAAGGCGGCAAGGGATTCCTCGGCATCCACTGCGCGGCCGATTCCTTCGTTGAAAACCCCAAGTACATCGAAATGGTCGGCGGCAAGTTCATCGACCACGGTCCGTGCCAGGAATTTGGCGTAAACGTGGCAAACAAGGAACACGACCTCACACGGCGCTTCGGCAACTTCCGCATCACCGACGAGCTTTACGTGCTGGACGAGGTGCAGGGCGATAACAAGAACGTGCTGCTCAGCTCCTTCTGGAAAGGCAAGATGCTGCCGATGGCCTATACCAAGGACTACGGCAAGGGCAAGGTGGTATACCTGGCGCTCGGGCACGACCGCCGCGCATTCACCAACCCCGAATTCCAGAAGCTGTGCCTGCGCAGCATCAACTGGCTGGGCGGCGCGGCCGAGAAGAAGCCCGTGCGCTGCGCCGCCATCGGCTACGGCGGCGCTTTCAACATGGGCAAGATGCACGGCCAGCAGATCAAGGAAGCCGGCATGGAATACGTGGCCGTATGCGACGTAGACCGCGCCCGCCTGGCCGAGGCCGAGAGAGATTTCCCCGGCATCAAAACCTATGACGACCCCGACAAGCTCGCCGCCGATCCCGACGTGGACCTCGTGGTGGTGATCACCCCGCACAACTCGCACGCGCCATTGTCCATCAAGTGCCTCAAGGCCGGCAAGCACGTCGTCACGGAAAAACCATTCTGCATCACGGTGAACGAGGCCAACCAGATGATCGACGCCGCCAACAAGGCGGGCGTGATGCTCAGCGTATTCCACAACCGCCGCTGGGACGGCGATTTCATGACCATCCGCGAAGTGATCGAGAAGGGCATCATCGGCGACGTTTTCCACCTCGAGGCATACTTCGGCGGCTACGGCCACCCCGGCACGTGGTGGCGTTCGGACAAGCAGATCTCGGGCGGCGCGTTCTACGACTGGGGCGCGCATTTTGTGGATTGGGTGCTGAACCTGATGCCCTACAAGATGGAAAGCATCACCGGCTTCTTCCACAAGCGCGTCTGGTTTGCCGTCTCGAATGAAGACCATTGCCAGGCGATCATCCGCTTCGAAGGCGGCCGCGTGGCCGACATCCAGCACTCAAGCATCGCCCGCGCCGGCAAGCCGCGCTTCAGAATCCTTGGCACCAAAGGCGCCATCGTCGACAGTTGGGGCGGCTCTTTCAAGGTCTACACCGACGTCGAAGGCGTCAACACCGAGATGGAAGTGAAGTATCGCGAAGGCCAGTGGAAGGAGTACTGGCGCAACGTAGCCGACCACCTGATGGGCGGCGATCCGCTGGTAGTTACAGCAGAGCAGGCACGCCGCGTGATCGCCGTGATCGAGACCGCCGAGAAATCGTCGGCCGCCGGCAAAACGCTTCCGGCTCCCGTGCCGTAGGAAAATGCCCAAGGTCCAAGGTCCAAGGTCCAAGGTCGAAATCCTGCAAGGGGCGGGTTTCATGCCCGCCCCTGCCATTTTCCCAGCACGGGCCGCTACTGCCATACTGGCCGTACCGTGCCTAAATGGCACTCACGGCGAAGTCCAAAGTCCAAAGTCCAAGGTCCAAAGTCAAGAGCCGGAAATAGGCTTTAGCCTCTTAGACTCTTTATCCTGAACTACTGCTGCCAAGGTTGATGCTCAGTATTCTCGCCGTTTCCTCTAATCCTGACCTTGGACCTTGAACCTTGGACTTTGGGCACGAAGTTTGCTGTAAGTTGGGCGGCGCTGCGCATTATGCTTGAAATCGTGGCTCACTGGCTTACAATTGTAGATACGGAGAATCAACATGAACCGATGGATTTTCTTGGCAATACTTATCTTCGCAGCGCTCCTTTCCGGTTGCGGCGGAAAAAAACAGGTGATAGTCTTCCACGCCGATGCCCTCACGGTGCCGGTTGCCAACATCATCAGGGAATACCAGGCGCTCCACCCCGACGTGCAGATAGTCGTTGAAAACTACGGCAGCAAGATCTGCGTCGACCTCGCCAAGAGCCGCGACTGCGATATCCTGATGGTGGCCGACGCACGCCTCATAACCCAGATGCAGCCGGAATGGACCGACTGGAACGCCATCTTCGCCACCAACGAGATGGTGATCGCCTATGCGCAGAAGAGCAAATACAGCGCCGAAATCAACGCCGACAACTGGTACAGAATACTCACGCGGCCCGATGTCAGATTCGTTCACTCCGACCCCCAAACCGATCCCTGCGGCTACTGGACGCTCATCCTCTGGGGCCTGGCCGATCTCCACTACAACGATACCATCGACGGCAAGCCGATAGCCGAGGCGCTGGCCGCCGCTCGCACGCCCGACAGCATAAAGATCGACGCCCACCAGATGCTGAAGCTGGTTGACTCGCCCTCGGGCATCGACTACGCGTTCGTTTACAAGAGCCAGGCGGTGGAGCAAAACCTGCAGATGGTGGAGCTGCCGCGCGAGATCAACCTCAGCGACAACACGCTGGCCGATCTTTACGCCAAGGTGAGCCTTGCGCCCCCGCTCAGCCGCTCCGGCGCGCCCATCGCCTTCTCGGCCACGCTGCTGAAGAAGGCTCCGCACCGGCAGGAGGCCATGGATTTCCTGCAGTTCATGATGGGCCCGAGAGGCCGCGCTCTGCTGCGCGGCAACCAGGCCGCCGCCGCCTTCAATGTCGTTCATCCGGCCATCGTCGATCACCCCGAGAAGGTGCCGGCCGAGCTGCTGGAAGTATTCACCGGCAAGTAAGGTAACGCGATGCTTGCAACCAGGGAAAACCTACGCACGGGGCTGGCGCTTTCCTCGCTTGCAGCGGCCGCGCAGTTCCTGGTCGTCTGGCTGCTGTGGCCTGCAATCGGGCGGCCCGCGTCCGGCGCGGCGATCAGCGCGTTTCTGGCCATCGTAGCGTTCCTGTGCGGCGTGAACGGCACGCTGAACGTCTCGCGTCTCGGCCGGCGCGCGCTGATGCTTTACGCGCTGGGCTACGCGGCGCTGTTCATTTTCTTCATGCTCTACCTTGAAGGCCACGTGCGCCACGCCCTGATCTTTCCGCTGTTCGCGCTGTTCTTCGCTTCCATGTTTCATTTCGGGCCGACGCTCGGTTACCTCGCCATCGTGCTCATTGCGTATTTTCTGTTTCCGCTGCACGCGCTGCCCGTGATGCTGCTGCTGGCGCTATACTACACGCTATTCATCCAGGTGGTGCGCGCGGCCCGCAAGGCCGACAACTATCTGCTCATCGTCTTCTTCGCGCTCAGCCTGCTGTTTGCCGCCATCGTGTTCTTTCCGCTTCTGCATTTCGTGGTGCAGCGCACGCCGCAAGACCTTGTAAAGACGTTTTTCGACAAGGTGGACGGCGCCCAGGTGCGCGAGGCGATCGGCCGCAGCTTGTATACGTCGACGATCTCCACCGCCATTACGCTCGTGCTCGGGCTGCCGCTGGCGTACGTGCTGGTGCGGGCCGACTTCAAGGGCCGGGCGATCCTCGACGTGGCGATCGACATCCCGATCATGATCCCGCCCCCGATCATCGGCATCGCGATCCTGATGCTCGTGGGATCAAGCACGTCGATCGCGATCGACATCCGGCACTTCTTCGAGAGCATCGGAGGGCTCTTCGGCGGGCAATCCACTGCCATCGGCCGATGGTTTCACGGCGTGAAATTCGAGGGCGCGGTGCCGGGCATAATTTTCGCGCAGGTGCTTGTGAGCAGCCCGTTCTTGATTCGCTCGGCGATGACGGCCTTCCGCGGAGTGGACCCGCGGCTCGAGTACGTTTCGCGCACGCTGGGCGCGGGGCCGCTCGGCACGTTCCGGCGTATCACGCTGCCGCTGGCCGGCCGCGGAATCTTCACCGGCTGCATTCTCGCATGGGGACGGTCCATCAGCGAGTTTGGCAGCATTCATCTCATCGCGCAGAATCCGCCCACCGGCCCCACGCTCATCTACACGCTCTTCTCCAGCAAGGGCGGCACACCCGGCCCCGCCGCCAGCGTGGCAATCATCATGGCGCTCGTTTCGCTCTCTATTTTCATAATGCTCCACGTGCTGGGCTCGCGCATGATCTGGAGGAGGGACTGACCATGCTGCGCCTCGAAAACGTTACTCGTTCCGTCGGCGACTTCCGAATAGCCGGCATCTCGTTCAGCGTGGAGCCGGGCGACTACGTGATCGTGCTCGGGCCTACCGGCTGCGGCAAGACCGTATTGCTCGAGACAATCGCCGGCATCGGCCGAGTAGACGAAGGCCGCATTTTCATCGACGGCGCAGACGTTACTCGCACGCCGCCCGAGAAACGCAACATCGGGTTCGTATACCAGCGTTCGATGCTGTTTCCGCATTACACCGTGGCGGAAAACATCCGCTACGGAATGCACGTGCGCAAGCTGCCGGAAACCGAGCAGAAGAAGCGGATCAACATTCTGGCTGAAATGCTCAACATCGGCCGCCTGCTCGAGCGCAGCGTGAAGAACCTCAGCGGAGGCGAATCGCAGAAAGTGGCCCTCGCGCGAGCGCTGGCCATCGAGCCGCCCATCCTGCTGCTGGACGAACCGCTGGCGCCGCTCGATCCGCCTACGCGCGAGATGCTGCGGCGCGAAATCCTCAAGATGCACCGCCAGCTCGGCACCACCATCCTGCACGTCGAGCACGACCAGGTAACCGCCCGCGTGCTCGGCCAGAAGATCGGCATCATGCACAACGGCACCATCCTGCAGTTTGGCAAGGCCGAAGACGTGCTGGAACGGCCCGACAGCGAGCTGGTGGCGCGGTTCGTGGGCATGGAAAACGTTTACCGCGGGTGGGCCTCCGCCGCGCACGGCGGCGCCGAGGTGAAGGTGGGCGGCATGCTGTTGAAATCGACCACGACGCTCCGCGGAGACGTGGGGCTGTGCATCAGCCCCGAGGCGATTCACGCGGCAGCCGGCGGCGATCGCCAGTGGGCAAACGTGCTCGACGGCACGGTGCGCGAGGTGTCGGATCGCGGCAGCGTTTTCAAGGTGATGATCGACGTGCAGGGCCAGCCGTTCACCGTGCACGTGAGCCGGCGCGAGTACGAGAGCCGGCCGCTTGCCGCGGGCGTCGTTGCGCGGTTCGGTTTCGATGCCGCAAAGGTGCACTGCTTCAAGGAGGGCGGATGACGATGAAATGCGACTGCGGCAAGATCGGCGGCGGTTGGCGGCGCAACGCAGCCCGCGTGCTTGCGTGGGCGATGCTCACGGCGGGCATCGTTTTCATCTCGGCCTGCACCGAAACCATCCGCGGCACAAGGGGCGAGAGCAGCACGCTGACGATCGGCTCAAAGCTTCAGATCAGGAAACTGGTGGACCGCCCGTGGATTCCGCTGGGCAGCAGCTCAAACGATCTCACGCCTTTTCTGCTGATGGCCGGCCTGCTCGTAGTATCGGCGCTGCTGATGTGGAAGCGGCCCAAATGCCAGTGGGCGCGCCGCATAGTGCAGACGTTTTCGGCGGCGGCGTTCATCATCGGCATCCATCCATGCGGCTGCATGACGCGCGACCTCGTGCTGGGCGTAAGCGACCTGGGCAGCGACGATCTTTCGGCGTTCAAGTATATGATTGTTTTCGCCACCGTCGGCACGTTCGCTGCGGTGGTTGGGCGCAGTTTCTGCGGGTGGCTGTGCCCCGTAGGCTATGCGGAAGAGCTTGTGGCGGGCGCGTCGCGGAAGTTCTGGCGCTGCATCGATCAGGGCCGCCACGCGGCCGCGGTGCTGCGTGCCGCGGCTTTCTTTGCGGTGGTGGCGCTGCTCTACGTGCTGCTTATCGAGGGCGTGCTCGATGCCGATTTCGCGCTCGTCTACGGCGGCATCTTCCTCGCCGTGGCCGCCGCCATAATGCTGGGCTCGTTCCTGCGGAATCAGGTGCTCGTGAAGTATCTTTTCGGCGTGGGCATCCTGGCTGCGATCCTCTATGCCTTTTACCGCACCAAGCCCGGAACGTATTCGGTGGTCGAATACGCGATGGTGTTTTTCGTGATGGGCCTCACGCTCATCGTGCTCACCGTGATCGGCGACGACGCAAAAGACCGCTTCTTCAAGAAATATCGCCTGCTGCTCTGGCTGGTGATCCTGGGCGTGTACATCTACGGCCTGTACAACGTGGGGCCGATGTGCCTGTTCTTCCAGGGATCAACCGAATGGCCCGTGCTGATCAGCTTCGGCGGGGTCTTCCTGCTGTCGATCCTGATATCAATGGCGTGGTGCCGCTATATGTGTCCGGAGGGCGTGGCGCTGGGGCTGCTGGCATCGAGGGCGGGCTGGCAGATAAACCGCGCCGACCTGTGCTGCGCGGGCTGCCGAACGCGCAGTAAGCTTCCGGAAAGAGCCTGCACGTCGTGCGGCGTTTGCACCGGCGTATGCCCCATGCACTGCATCGAGAATGGCATCCGCGACCGCCGCACGTGCATCTACTGCATGAAGTGCGTGAAGGCGTGCCCGGAGAATGTGCTGGTGCTCGTGAACGAGATCGGCGGACGGATACAAGAGGCGCCGTATCCGCTGCCAGCCGAGGCCGCCAATCAGGAGAAGCCATGCTTGCCAGATGCGCTGTAATCATCCTGATGCTCTCATGTGCAGCAGGTGCGCGGGCCGAGCGCCAAACCGGCGATCTGCCGTGGCCGATGTTTGCCGGAAACCCCGCGCGCGACGGCAACAGCCGCGTCTCCTTCCCTGCAGCGACACTCGGCCGGCTCTGGAAGTCGTCCGCACCCGACGTGGTCTACCAGTATCGCGACGGTCAGACCGGATCGTCAGCGTCGATCGTGAGTGTGGCCGGCAAGGACATGGTGATCGCGGGCTCGTACGACCGCAGCGTTTACGCCTACGATGCCTTCACCGGCGATCCCATCTGGCGATTCACCACGGGCGATGCGGTGACGGCCGCGCCCTGCTTCGCGGTGATCGACGGCGAACCAATGCTGTTCGTGGCGTCGACCGACAGGACGATTTACGCGCTGAACCCGCTGACCGGCAAGCAGCGCGATTCCAAGGGTGCGCAGATGTGGACGCATCAGGTGTATAAGTGGGCCGATACCGTGGCTCCGGCGTTCGTGGGCGATCCGATGGTGGCCGAGGTAGACGGTGCGCCGGTGCTGTTTGTGAGCGTGTGGATCAACGACAAGAAGAGCAAGGGCAACGTGCAGGAATCGGCGGTTTACGCGTTTGAGCCGGCGAGCGGGCGGCTGCTGTGGAAGGCGGCGGTGGGCAGCGGCTTTGCCACGGCGCCGGCCTTCGGGCAGGTGAAAGACGAGCCGGCGATTTTTGTGGTGCACGCGGCCGGGGCCGTGCACGCGTTTTCGGCGCGCGACGGCAAGCCGCTGTGGCGCGAGCCGTTTGCCACGCAATACGAAATCCGGTCGGGTGTGTCGTTTGCGGAGGTTGACGGCCGGCGGCTGCTGTTCTTCGGCAGCAGGCTGTTCTCGGCCGTGTGCATCGATGCCGACAGCGCCGCGCCGGTGTGGGATTGCCAGGTGGGCACGTGGGTGGATTCGACGCCGGCCGTCTACCGCAAGGGCGGGCGCGCCGCCGTCATCTTCGGCGATTATCACAAGGTGCTGCACAGCGTCGACGCCCTGACCGGCAAACGGCTGTGGAGCTACCAGGCCGACGGGCATTTCTGCGCCAGCCCCACGATCATCGAGCTTGGCGGCCGGGCGGCGGTGGCGATGCCGTGCCTGGACGATCACATGTACATCGTGGACGCCGAAGACGGCACTTGCCTATCAAGGGCTTACACCGGCGGATTCCTGTGGTCGCATTACCAGCGCGGCGCGGCGGTGTGGTCGTCGGCGGCCGCGGCGAAGCTCGGCGGGCAGCCGATCCTCGCGGTTACGTCGTACGACGCGTGCGTGTACGTATTCGGCCTCGGCGGGCGGGATGCGAACGTGGGCGCCCCGAGCAACAGCTTTGTCGACGCTCTCGGCGGCAAGCTCGCAGCGTTGATTTTTGGAGCGGCGGTCGCCGCTGTGTTGGTCTATAACGTGGTGCGAATCGCAAGAAAGCGAAACGCAGGCGGCGGCCGTGCGGTTTGAAACGAGGTGACCGATGCCGGAGATGAAGACAGCAAAATATGTTACGCCGGTGATTTTCGGCGTCGTGGCCGTCGCCGCCGTTTTGATCGTGCTGCGGCAGCCGGAGAAGAACGACCCGTCGATCTACCTGAAGCAGGGCGTGATAGTGATCGAGAAGCCGAACACCACGCTGGCCGACGTTGCGCTGGCTGTCGGCGATCCGAGCATCTTCAGCTATGATGCGAAGGAGCGCAAGGCGCGGGCGAATGCGCACGTGGGCGTATTCGGGAAGGGCTCGCTGCACATCGGCACTGAAACGCAGGGCGAGCTGCTGGAATTCGACACGAACGTGTGCGGCGGAGCTTCGCTGCAGATCGGGCCGGATGCCGCTGTGGAGGTGCTGAATTCCGAGATTGCTACCACCCACCGAACCGTGAGCGCCGGTGTGTGCACCCGGGGCTACATAGTCTACTGCGACGGACGGATCACCGCGAGGAATTCCAAATTCCATTACATCTCGGGCAACCGCAGCCAGTTCTTCCGCGCCGATGCGGGCGGCGTGCTGGAGAACGTGGAGATTCGCCTCAGCGACGGTGCGTCTCTGAAAATGGTGGAGGTAGACGGCTCGCGGCTGCTGTTTTCGGGCTGCCGCTTCGAGACCGCCGGAAAGTATGGTCTGTTTCTTTCGGGCAGCACGCGAAAGCCCGTGCGGATCGAGGCCAGCACGCTATTCGGCACCACGGCCGATATCTTTCTTTCGCAGGGAGCAGGCGAGCTGGTGCTGGTGGATTGCAGGTTCAGGCGGCGCGGTATCTCGTTCGAGAATTCCAGGGGCAGCGTGCATGTGAAATGGCGGGCACGCGTGAAGGTGACACGTGCGGGCAGACCGCTGGCAGGCGCGACGGTTGCCGCTGAAGGCTCAGGCGAAAAAGTGACCGCCCAAACCGATTCCGACGGCCTGGCAGTGATGGAGCTGACCGAGGAAATCATTGCGGCCAGCGGCACCAGACAGGTGACGCCGCACGTTTTTTCGGTGACCGCCGGCAACAAGACGCTCGTAACGAGCGCCCCGCTTGAGGTTACCGGCCAGGCCGACGCAATCGGCGAGATAGTGCTCGATGCCGAGCCCGGCGCGGGCGGGCGTTGATCGACCACTTCGGCAGCTCAACCTTCACAAGCTTTCGTACAAGGCACAATGTTCGCGCCGTTTCCCGCTCAGCCCAAGCGCCTTTGGATCAGTCGATCAGCGGAGTTCCGGCTGGTGTATCGAATGTCAGCTCCGGCCGGGGTGTGAGGTCGCAGTCGGTTTCAGGAACCAGCGGCACCTTCACCCTGAACGGCATGAATGCGTGCCGGCGGATTTCACAGATGAGCGCCGTGGGCTGCACCGACTTGATCTTTCCGTTCTCCGTCGTCACGTTGGGATCGATTACCACGTACAGGTTGTCGGGTGTCTTCGCGAGATTCAGCGGCGGCACCACCACCGCAAGCGGGGTGCCGTTTTCGTTTACGTAGCGCCGCATCACGCCAATGAACGGGATCGTCTTGCCTTCGTCGTTGCTGGCTTTCACTTCCCACACGCCGTCTTCCGGGCGGCTGTAGTTCTCCGGCAGCGTGGCCGAGGCATAGACGGAGACGTCCTGGTCGCCCCAATAGGTTTTGAGATTTGCTCTCGAACCGTGCCAGTTGAAATGGCGGGAGGCGCCTTGCATCTCTTTCGGAGGGGTATTGCCGCCGCGTATTGCATCGCCGCTGGTCTTGCAGCCGGCGATGGCTGCGGCAGCAAACACCAGCCAGAGTGCCGAGCGAAATATTCGATCATTTCCCCTTCCGAAGCGCATCGGTGCCTCCCTTCTGCGTCTATTCGCCGTAAACGACGGTTTCGTACTTCGAGTAGATGCCGAGCAGGTTTTGGCTTTCGCTATCGACGTGGTGGATTCTGGTGATGCCCCCCTTGGCAACGGCGGCGGCAATAGATGAATCGCCCCAGCCGACGAGGATGATGCCTTCGGAGGCAGCCCTGCCCACCCTTGTCGCTTTCACGTCGGGCGAGAATGCGGCCACCGGGCCTTTCTCGTTGATGATCAGAGGAGCCATCACCGGGCTCGCCGGCCAGGTGCAGCCTGCTGCCAGCATCAACGACACCAATAACGCTACGCACAAAAGCAACTTCATTCCGTACCTCCTTTACTGATACCTTCGGCCAAACCTTCCGCGATTACAGACCAGCCGAAATGATTCCCTCCTCCAGGCCAGACAGATGCCTGCCATGCGTGAGCGTCACGCCCGAGCGGTTGCACCGGCCAGCCTCATGTGTCCACCGCTAATCTGTTGTCGATACGTTGGCCGCAAAGTTAAAAGATTTTCCCGCTGCGATATCTGGGGGGCACAGGGCGGTGGCGAAATAAACGACGCCTTCTGAGGAGATTCAGAAGGCGTATAGCGATAGGAATGCGAACGGTAATCTATTTCCGGCGCCGGCGAGCTACCAGGCCAAGCAATCCGAGACCGAGGATTGCGGTGGTAACCGGCTCGGGAATCATCGGGCTGAGCGTAACGTCGCTGTAGCCGGCAAACGGCTGCAAGAGATTGTCGATGGCACCGGGGTCAAACTCGAAGATCAGGTCGACCACACTGCCATGGGGTCCGAAATCGTCGGCCAGGCTGCCGGATTCCACCGTGAAGTATCCGACCGCAGCCAGAGTGGTGAAGGTGCCGCCGTCCGCCACTTCCTGCAGATATATGTTGTTTACACTCCCCACAAGCAGATCATTGTCCTGCGAATCCTTCAGAACGATCGAGCCGCCCTCGAAGCGTCCGCCTGCAACCCCATTCGCAGACGTATGTTCTATGAGGGATGTCTGAAGGAAGAACGACACACCTTCGTGAACGATGGGTTCCTGCCCCACATAGCAGACGACCACCGGCCGAACACCGTTCAATGTCAGCACACCAATTCCAAACGTGCCGCCCACAGGGCCGAAATTGGACGGCACCGTGGTAGACGATACATACAGGATGGGAGTGGCCGCCGCACCTGAGGCGAGTGCGACAACCACCGCCAAAGCGAAAATCATCTGGCATTTCTTCATCGAAAGTCTCCTTTGTGCTTGTATGCTGATCTTGTTGAACTTCTCAAAAAGTCAGCGGACCTTACCAGCCAAAAACTATCTTCAAACAACGATTACTCGTTGACAATTGACTGCTGCGAGGACAGTTGGGCTGCTTCGCGCCGCCGGTTGTCCCGAATGAGAATTGCATCCGAATCGACATCTGAAACTCTCTTCGCTCCAAGCTTCCCTGCTTCTTCTGCACTTGCACTATGCGGTGGATTACATCTTCACAGCCAAATACGATGTCCCTGTAAACTGCATTCCTGCCGTGTTTCTCCACGCGGCGTGCCGACACGTCGCCCCCCGGCATCAGGGCGAGGTCACCTTTTCCGACGCCGTGAGAGGGCAAGCCCGCCCAGTGCGAGGGAGAAGAGGCCGATAGTGAGAGGCTCGGGGATCATTGGAGCCAAGCTGATGTTGCTCTGGCCGCTGAACGCCTCTGAGAAGCCGTCGATGGCTCTGGGCGTGATGGAGAAGATGATCTCGTAGATTTTGCCGTTGGGGCCGGTGAAATCGGTAAGCAGAGAGCCCGAATCCGCCCTGAACATGCCGTTGATCGTGAGCGTGACGGGCAGATAAGGCTGGTCTGCAAACACCTCGTATGCCAGTGCCTCGTAGATGTTGCCGGCCAGCAGCACCAGGCCGTCGGCGTCTCGCAGCTCGAGCCGTCCGCCTACGAACTGGCCCTGCACTACGCCGTTTTCAGATTGATCTTTTTGCAGCGATGTGATGAGGGAAAATGTGGAATTTTCCAGCGGCACCTGAGAGAGGTCGGAATAATGTACAACGAGAGGCAGCCTTCCGCTAAGGGTGAGTACACCCAAGCCGAAGTCACCACCAGTAGGTGCGAACGAACTGGGAACTGTAGTTGCTGAAATGTACGAAATCGGTGTGGAATATCCCACACTGTTGGCAGACAGCACTGCCAACAACGCAAACACGACCTTGGCCTTCATGATCCCTGTGCTCCTGTCTAGGTTGTGGACCTAATCCGTGTGAATCAGGCGGCAACCTATCCAGTACCCCCACAGGGGAGAACACCTGCACCCCATGCTGGTGCGCTCGGCACTCTGTAATGCAAATTGCATGCCACTTATCGGAAAAAAACAGCCCGAAGCCGGCCGTGTTCTCATAAGGTGTTGCTATTTAATATCTTAGGGCTGCTGGGAAAAAACAGCCTGCGACGGCGGCGTGTACGCCGGCACGGGAGCATGTTGCTTCATTTGGACACAATATCGGGCAAAATGGGCTTCTTTTTGCTACTAAGTGACTGTGCCACATTCGCTTGCGACGCATGGTGCGTTTTCTGAACGCATGTTCGATAAAAACCACACTTCTCGCCG
>DATLAR010000123.1:0-3157 GCA_035527355.1 Planctomycetota bacterium | reverse complement strand
TCTTTGAGCCCCGAGAGACAGTGGCCGTGGGCCGGATAGAGTTATGCACATTCACAGCTCTGCTCGATGGTTGCAGATGTTAACACATTTGGCGGTGCGGGTCAATACAAAAAATTCTTTTTACGTGCTTTTTGTTTTGCGCAAACATCGTAACTTATAGTGCGACTTTGACTTCCAAGCTTCAAAATTTTTGTGAAGAAGGGAGAAAAAATCGCAGCGGGCATGACGATGGGCATGCCGAATCGAGGCGGCGGCGGCGCGCCGAAATCAGCAGACGCAGCCGCAGGGCCGGTTTCGGCGGCTTGCGCGTGCATACAGGTGCGCGCGGCAACCGCAAACGGGATTTTTCCGCACCGCCCGGCAAGCGAGGAATAGCTATTTTCGCCGCCTTGCAGCGGCTTCGAGGCCGATTGTAACGGCGGCAAAAAAGCAAAGCGAGAGCGGCCAGTATGCTCGCGGCACTTCCGGCTCGCTGCGCATGGCCAGCTCCATCGCCCAGAATGGCGAGAAGCAACTGAGCCATTGCAGGCCGCGGCCGGCAACGTCCAGCAGAATGAACTGCGCGACCGGCAGGGCGCCGGCCAGCGCGGCGGCGGCCAGGTAATAGAAGCGGCCGGGCTGCTCGCCCGCGCGCCGCATCAGCTTGCACGCCGCAACCGCGGCGGCCCCCACCGCAAACAGCAGCGATTGCGTGCGGAGGACCTGCGCGGCCGATACGTTTGAGACCGACACCGCGATCAAGACCAGCGGCACCGAGAGCACAAGCAGCATGGCAAGCGCGGGAGCGCCGGTTGCGCCTGCGCGGCGGCTAAACAGCGGCCAGACGAAGATCACGAAGAACAATTCGGCTGCAATAAGGCCGCGGTAGGTGTTTTCGATCTCGGTGAAGGCGCGGTAGTTTTCGCTGGAGAAAACGCCGGCCACGCACGCGGCCACCGCCGCGGCGCAAACGGCGAGGAACGCGATGCCGGCGGCCGCCATCTGCTGCGGCTGGAAAACTTCGGAAGCGGGTTTTGGCGGCTGTGCAGGCATAGCTTGGCTCAGGCGTTCCACCGGGTGAAGGGATAGTCCGGCGGCAGGCGATTGGGCCGCGTGTAACGGTTGCGCGGGCGCCGCAGGAAGGTGGGCGTGTCGACGTTTACGCCCTCGTAGATGAAAGCTTCGGTTGCGCTTTCATCGGGGGCGGCCTCCTTGCTTTCGCGTTTGCGCGCGGAAAAGCCCGAGAGCAACACGGTGGCGATCACCTCGTCTTCGAGGTCGGGGCGGACGTCTATGCTCAGCAGGTAGTCGCCGTCGGCGGCGATGCCGCCCACGGAGCGCGCGCCGTCGTCCACCTCGGCGAGCGTGAGGTCTTCGCCGCCGGAAACCTGGAGCAGCACGTTTGTGGCGGTGTGGATGCGGTAGACGTCCAGGAAGGACGAGTTGCAGGCCTGGCGAATGGCCGATTCAACGCGGTTTTCGCCCTTTGCACAGCCGATGCCGATCACGGCGCCGTCGTGCTCGGAGATCACGCGGCGCAGATCGCCGAAATCCACCTGCATTGTGCCGGGATTGGCGACCATGCGGACAAGCGACGATGCGGCCCGTGCGGCGTATTCCTCGGCGTTTGCGAAGGCGTCTTTGAAGCTCATCTCGCCGGCGGCCGCGCTCGGCGGCAGCATGCAGGGGATGCGCACTACAGCCTCCGACAGGTCGCCGGCGTGCTGGAGCGCCTCGTATGCCTGCTGCACCTTAACGGATGATTCGAATGCGAAGGGATCGATGGCGGCAACGATCGAGAGCGCGCCCAGGTCGCGGGCGAGCTTCGCCACTACGGGTGCCGCACCGGCGCCGGTGCCGCCGCCGAACGACGCGGTGACGACGACGATCTCGGCCTCGGCCAGCAGCTTCTTGATTTGCTCTTCGGCCTGCTCGGCCGCGCGGCTGCCGATGTCCGGCCGCTTGCCGGTGCCGCGTCCGTTTGTTTCCTGCTCGCCGATCAGCAAGACGTCGGCCGGCCGGTAAACCGAGAGCGTGTACTTGTCGGTGTCGATGAAAAGGAACCGCAGCTCGTCGTTGTGCTCGCGGATGCGTGCGGCCAGCCTGCATCCGACGGTGCCGACGCCAACGACCAGTGTATTTCGCGCAGTATTGGTTTCGGTGGCCATCAAAACATCTCCCGCACCCAATTGTAGGCCTTTACTACTGTATCGAACAGGGGGCTAGGCTGGTTTTTCTGAGCGAGGCGCCGCGCCTTCAGGCCATAGACCAGCAGCCCCACGGTGGTGGCCCAGGCGGGGTCGTTGCCGACGTCCTGGAAATCGGTGAAGCGCCGTGCGCAGCCTACGCGCGCGCCGGTGCCGAATACCTGCTCGGCCTTCTTGGTGATACCCCGAAGCCGGGCTGCGCCGCCGGTGAGAATCACGCTGGAGCCGCCGCGGCCGCTGGGCAGCGACTTTGTTATTTCCTTCTTCGCGATCTCGAACATCTCTTCGACGCGGCATTCGATGATGAAACAAAGCTTGCCCAGCGACGACTCGTGCGGCACGTCGCTGTCGGGCGTGGCCACTTTGAGCATCTGCTTTGAATCGCGGGTGCTTATCAGCGTGTCGCACGCAAAGCCATGCTCGTGGACCAGTTCGCGTGCGCCGTTGATCGTGGTTGAAAGGCCGACGGCTACGTCGCTGATGATATGGCCGGCGCCGACGGGCAGCACGCGGACGAGCCTGGGCGCTCCGCCGTAGTAGACGGTGAGGTCCATAGTGCCGTCGCCTATGTTGATCAGCACGGCGCCCAGCTCTCTTTCATCGGTGGTGAGCACGGCATCGGCGGTGGCAAACGGCTCGAAGAGGATGGCCTCGCCGCGGCATTCGATCTTTCGCATGCAGGCGTTGATGTTGCGGATTGTGCTGGCGGATTCGGTGGCGAGGTAAACCTCGGCGTCGAACTTGTTGCCGGTCATGTTCAGCGGGTTGCGCACGCCGGCAAAATCCTCGACGGTGAACGACTGCGGCACGCTGTCGATGATCTGCCGATCGGGCGGCAGCGAGATGTTGCGGGCCAGGTTTATTGCCTGCTCGATGTTCTTGTCGGTGATCTGGTGATTTTCTTTTGTGACGGTAACGGAGCCGCGCGAGTTTCGGCCCTGGCTGCGTTTGCTGGCGGCGCCCACAAAATA
>DATLAR010000122.1:0-3296 GCA_035527355.1 Planctomycetota bacterium | reverse complement strand
GACCGCAAGGTGATCGATTTTCCCATCGAGGAAGGCGTGAAACGCACCGCGGCAGCCATCGATGCCGTGCTGGCCGTCGAGCCGCGCGTGCAGTGCGGCGGCGATGTTACCAAGAGGCTGGGCCGCAAGCGCATCATCAATTCCGCCGGGCTCGATGTCGGCTACGAGTTCACCGATTTCGATTGCAGCCTGTCTGCGCTGCTCGTGCGCGACGGCAGCCTGCTGAACGTCGGCGATCACGACGCATCGTGCGCTCTGACCGACAAATGGGAGGCACAGACCAGGAAAGTGATCGCCGACATCAACGCCGCCCGGCGCGAAGTTGTCCCCGATGCCGGCGTTTACTCCATCATTTTCACACCCGACGCGATGGACGCTCTCATCATCAGCTTTGAGCAGGGCGTAAACGGCAAGCTCGTACAGAAGCAGATATCGCCGTTCACCGGTAGATTGGGCGAGCAGATTGTCGATAATAGAATAACAATAACAGACGATGGCACCATCGCTTACGCCGCGGGCAGCAGCCCGGTCGACTGCGAAGGCCTGCCCGTGCGCCGCAACGTGTTGTTCGATAAAGGCGTGCTGAAGAGCTTCATCTTCGACATGCAAACCGCCGGCCTGCTTGGCGTGGAGCCAACCGGAAACGGGACGCGGTCTTACAACAGGCTACCCGTGCCCGACATCGCAAACCTCGTGGTCGCCACCGGCGACACGAGCTTCGAGCAGATGGTGGCAAGTACGAAGCGCGGCATCGTCGTAGACCAGCTTCTCGGCGCGGGCCAGAGCAACACGCTTGCCGGCGAGTTCTCCGCCAACGTCGATCTTGGATTCCTGGTGGAGAACGGCGAGATGATCGGCAGAGTAAAGGATTGCATGGTGGCCGGCAACGTGTTCGAGTTGTTCAAGAACAGCATCATCGCCTTGGGAAATGCGTCCCAGCTCAAGGGCGACTTTATGTGCCCGCATTTCCACATCGCGGGCATCAACGTCGCCTCGGGCTGATCGCGCTTTCATGACGCACTTGAACCTGGTTGCAGCGTGAATAGAATCATCAGCAAATCCGTGATCATCGCCGTATCGGTGGTGCTCATCATGTGCCTGCTGTTTGCATTTACGCGGGGCACCACCTCCCGTAGCGAGGTAACGATCTCGTTCGACACGCCTTTCCCGCGCACCAGCCGCGAGTATGCACAGCTCAGGGAAATCCTCGACCTTTTCGAAGCAGGCAATCCCTACAGCCGCACTGACGATCGGGAGGCCCGCCTGCACATCAAGGTGCAGCTCAATTCCGATGCTCCGCGCGAGCCCGACAGAATCCTGCGGCGGATCATGGCCGGCAAGGCGGGCGACATCATCGAGATGCCCGTAAACGACCTTTCGCTCCTGGCAGGCAAAGCCGCCGTGCTGCCGCTGGGCAATTGCCTGGGCGAGAACGCCGGCGAGATATTCTCCTCTGCGCTCATCGTCGGCCAGTATGAAGGCAATTGTTATGCCCTGCCCTTCAGGGCCAAAAGCATTCAATTGATCTGCAACGTTGCCATGCTCGAAGAAGCCGGGTTCAATCCCGCAAATGCGTTGGTAAACACGTGGGATGAATTCATCGTCACGTGCCAGAGAATCGCCGCCACTAAAGGCGAGGGCCGCTATCCGCTGGCGGTCGACGGGGCCGAAGGCGACTCGCCCGCACGCCTGGCCGTGATGCTCATCGCACAGGCCGGCGGCACCGTGGTAATGAAAGAAGCGCCCACAGATGGCGAGCCGCAACTGTGGCGAATGGGCATCGGCAGCGAGGAAAGCGTCCGCGGCCTCGAACAGCTTCAAAAGCTCAGCGTGAGCATGCCGCCATGCAGCAACTGGTCGCGCGAAGACCTCCTGCGTGAGTTCATGGCAGGCCGCATCGCCATGATATTCTCCGACGCGGAAGCGCTCAGTTGCATCCGCGCCGGCGCCCCGCACCTGCGCGTGCAGGCCTACGAGGCACCGGTCGACAGGGCATACGGATCGAGCGTCGAGTTTTACGGCACCGCCGTCACGGCACCGGTCACGCACCATCCGGAGCGCTTTCAGGCCTGCCTCAGGCTCATCACATGGCTGTGCGACCTCGACGCACAGCGCATGATCCTCACCGGCGGGAGCTCCGAGCTGCCGGCTTTCGCACCGGTCAGCCGCGATCTGCTAAATCATGCGTGGTACGACCGCCACCCGGAATACAAGCCCTTCCTCAAGGCGCTCGGCTATCCCGTCGGCTACCATTCCGTTGCCGGCTGGCCCGAGGTGCAGCGGCAGGTATTCCTGCCGGAGGTTCGAAAGGTGCTGCAAGGCTCGCGCAGCGGCCGCGAGTCGGCCTCCGTTATGCAGTCTAAAGGCAACCTCGTTCTCTCCACGTTCTACGGATACATCGGCCACATCTCGGAGACCACCGTGCTCGGGATGAGCGCTATGGCCGTTGGGATTTTCTTCCTGGTCTTTTTTGCGGTTGGGCATCACCCGCGGCGTTGATCTATGGATGACCTGATTTTCACTCCGGCGGCAAAGCGGCACGTGGACCCCTGGGCATACGTTTTCCTTGCCCCGGCCCTCGCGCTGCTCGCGCTGTTCCTGTTCTATCCCGCCGTCTGGATCGTGTTCAGCAGCCTCAGCCATGAAGCCGGCCACTCCAGCGTCTCGGCGTGGATCAATGAGCTCGAATCGCCGTCGTTCTGGCGGGCAATCCTCAACACGATGTACTTCGGCGCAATCTACGTGCCCGGCTCGATCGTTATCGGATACGTGCTCGCACGGCTCATCTCGCAGCACAACCGCATGCGGTGGCTGCTCGTCATCCTGTTCTTCCTTCCCGTGCTTCTGCCTTCAGCCGCAATGGGCCTGGTGTGGCGCTGGATGTACAACCCCGACACGGGCATGATCAACAACCTCCTGTCGCTCGCAGGCTATCCTGCGGTCGACTGGCTGAAGGATTCGCACCTCGCGCTGCCTGCGATCGCGGTTGCTTGCGTCTGGCAGGGGGCCGGGCTGGTCGCAGCCATTCTTGTGGTTGCGATCTGGGCAGTGCCGCGCGAATTCGGCGAGATGGCCACCCTCGATGGCGCCGGCGGCTGGCGGCGGCTGATTCACGTTGACCTGCCGTCCGTCAAGCCCGCACTTGTCGTTTCGATCCTGCTGCTCGTCATAAACGCGCTGCGCATCTTCGCATCCATCCTCGTGATGACCGGCGATGGCGGCCCCGGCAACTGGACCACCAACCTCTCGTTTCTTGTCTACCGCAAATGGATGAAGGAGTTTGACCTCGGCGGCGC
>DATLAR010000121.1:0-29525 GCA_035527355.1 Planctomycetota bacterium | reverse complement strand
ACGCGGCAGAAAGCCTCCTGGGCAAGATCGTCGGCCACGTCCGTACGCCCGGCGGTCGCGCCCGCCGTATTGCTCAGGGCAATCGAGCGGACGAGCGGCCAGTACTGCTTTACGATTGCGGCGAAAGCTTCTTCGTCTCCGCGACGGCATCGCTGCAGCAGTTTCAGTTCGGATTCGGCATCCATCAGGCGGCCCAGTCCCCTCTATGATCAAGACGCTCCCCGTTCGACTTTTTCCGGAGGTTTTTCCTCGTTGCCACATTATACCGTTGGACGAGCCCGAAGGCAAATGGTTCCCGCACGGGAAATTTGCCATCACACTATCCGCGCCGTATGCAATGCGGAGCCAGGGACCGGGGCCCGGGCGGATTAGCATTGAAAGAAAGGCGGTACGCATGTAAAATAAATGGCAAGCCGCGGCACATGCCGGCAAACCGCCATACATATGGTGCCACGTCGCATGGTATGTTTTTTGTTGAAATGCGTCTTGTATCCTGCTATAATTGCAGGCTGGTGAGTACGGATTTTTAGGTCAGCCACTTCGCATGATCCACCTACCCGCACAGAGCCTCTATGCGTCGCAAGGAGCGGTTTCTATGACGATCGAAAAAGACAAGAAGTTGCAGTTGGTTTCAGAATACAGAACACATGAGTCGGACACGGGATCGCCGGAGGTACAGATTGCTATTCTCACCGAGAAGATCAATCATCTGGCAGAGCATCTCAGAACGCACCAGAAGGATCATACGTCGCGGCGTGGTTTGCTGAAGATGGTGGGCAAGCGCTCCACGCTGCTGAAATACCTCACCAAGAAAGACAGAAGTCGGTATTTGCAGTTGATCGAGAGGCTGGGGATCCGGAAATAAATTGAAGAGATGGAAAAAATCAGGAGATTAAGGTGGTATTTAGGGTAGAAAAGGAAATCGGGGGAAGGAAACTTGTAATTGAGAGTGGAAAGCTAGCGCGTCAGGCCAGCGGGGCCGTGGTGGTGCAATACGGTGCAACGGTAGTGCTCGTGACCGCCGTGGGCGCACCAGCCGCCAGACCGCAGGATTTCTTTCCCCTCACGGTCGATTATCGTGAGAAGCTTTTCGCCGCCGGCAAGATACCAGGCGGCCGTTTCCTTAAAAGGGAAACAAGACCCGGAACAAAGGAGATCGTTACCTCTCGCTGCATAGACCGGCCGCTTCGGCCGCTGTTTCCCGATGGATACACCGATGAGGTGCAGATAACAGCCGGCGTGCTCTCGGCCGACAAGGAGAACGATCCCGACGTGTTGGCGATGATCGGCGCATCCGCCTCACTTGCCATTTCAGAGATTCCATTCCCATTCCCCACCGGCTCCGTCAGAATCGGCAGGATCGACGGCAACCTTGTGATAAACCCCACGCTTACCGAGATAGCCGCCAGCGAGCTCAACCTAATCGTCTCGGCAAGCAAAGACGCCGTGCTGATGGTGGAGGCCAGCTCTCGCGAAGTGAACGAAGACGTCATGACCGACGCCATCGAATTTGGCCACAACGTTTGCAGGGAAGTGATCGCACTGCAGGAAGAGCTGGTGGCACTGTGCGCCAAGCCCAAGAAGCAGGTGACGCCGCCGGCAGACAACGTGGAGTTGGCCAAGGAAGTGCGCGGCCGCTTCTACGATGCTATTTGCACCAAGCTGCAGGTGGCTACCAAGCGCGAGCGGCAGACAGGCATAAACGAGCTGCGCGATGAACTGACAATAGCATACGAGGGCCGGGAAGACATCACGCCCGCAGTTGCCCGCAAGGCGTTCGACAAGGTCGAGAAGGAAGCCATGCGGAGCATCATCAAGTCGGGCACGCGGTGCGACGGCCGCAAATGGGAGGACATCCGGCAGATCACCTGCGAAGTTGGCTTCCTGCCGCGAACCCACGGCTCCGCCATTTTCACCAGGGGCGAAACGCAGGCCATGGTGATTGCCACGCTCGGCACCGCGATGGACGAAGAGCACGTGAGCGGCCTCAAAGATGAATACACTCGCAAGTTCATGCTGCAATATTTCTTCCCCTCTTTCAGCGTGGGCGAGGTGAGGCCAGACCGCGGGCCTGGCAGGCGTGAGATCGGTCATGGCGCACTTGCCGAGAGGTCCTTCGAGCCCGTGCTGCCCAATTACATAGACTTCCCCTACACGATCCGCATCGTGTCGGAGATTCTGGAATCGAACGGATCGTCTTCGATGGCTTCCGTTTGCGGGGCCACGCTAAGCCTGATGGATGCCGGCATACCCATCCGCGACCCCGTGGCCGGCATCGCTATGGGCCTCGTGAAAGAAGGCGATGAATACTTCGTGCTGTCCGACATCCTGGGCGACGAGGACCATTACGGCGATATGGACTTCAAGGTGACCGGCACTCAGCACGGCATCACGGCCCTTCAGATGGACGTGAAGGTGAAGGGCCTGCCCAAGGAAGTGCTGCATCGGGCGCTGATGCAGGCCCGCGAAGGCAGAATCTTCATCCTCAAGGAAATGCTGAAGGTGATCAGCCAGCCGCGAGCGGCCATCTCCGACTATGCTCCTCGCCTGCTGTTGATCAAGATCAACCCCGCCAAGATCGGCACCGTGATCGGGCCGGGCGGAAAGATGATCCGCAAGCTCGAACAGGAAAGCGGAGCCAAGATCGAGATCGAAGACGACGGCACCATCACCATCTCGTCGGTAGACATGCGTGCCGCCGAGAAGGCGAAGCGCGACATCGAGCAGCTCACATCCGAGCCGGAAATCGGCAAGACGTACACCGGCCGGGTAACCGGTGTCCGCGAGTTCGGTGCATTCGTTGAGATCATCCCGGGCATCGAGGGCCTCGTGCACGTGTCCGAGCTGTCCGACCAGTACGTCGAGCGCGTAGAAGACGTGGTGAAGATCGGCGACGAGATGACCGTGAAGATCATCAACATCGACGACCAGGGCCGCGTGAAGCTCAGCCGGAAAGCGCTCCTCCGCGAGGCGCGTAAGGGCGGCGAAGGCGACACCGGCGAAAGCAGCGGCAACAGCGGCGGCAACAGCGGCGGCGGCGGCGGCCGGAGGCCGAGCCGGGGCAGGTAACACTATCAAAACGCATCAGCCTGCACGGCTTGACAGCGCCGTGCGGGTTGACGATATCCGACTGCACGTCCGCCCCGGGATCATACCGGGGCGTTTTTGTTTTCACAGGTGCGGATTCGATGAACGAGCAAGGCAAGGCACAGGATTACGCGTTTCTTACCAATCTGGTGGCGGGGCTGGTTCACGAGATCAAGAATCCCCTCACTACGATCAACCTGAACCTCCAGCTTCTGAAGGAAGACTGGCACGACGCTGAATCGCAGCGCGAGAAGAAGACGCTTCGAAAACTCGACGTGATCCAGACGGAAACGCAGCGCCTGAAAGAGATTCTCGACGACTTCCTGAAGTTCGTGCGAATCGACGATCTCGACCTCAAGCCGCTCGACATCAACGCCCTGCTCGACGAGATCGTCGAGTTCCTCTCAAACGAGCTGAAGCAGCGCAACGTGGAGGTAATCAGGTTTTACGATTATAACCTGCCGCGGTGCGCGGTGGACGTGAAATTCATGAAGCAGGCTTTTCTCAACATACTGCTCAACGCCGGCCAAGCCATTGAAACCAATGGCCAGATAATGGTGCGCACCTCGCGCGACGGCGACCGCGTTCGCGTTGAGATCACCGACACCGGCGCCGGCATGCCGCCCGAAACTCTAGCCAAAATCTTCACGCCCTGGTTTTCAACCAAGGCATCCGGCACCGGCCTCGGCCTGCCCACCACCAGGCGCATCATCGAGGAACACGGCGGAAGCATCCAGGTGCAAAGCGAACCCCAACGCGGCACCAGCGTGGTGATACATCTGATACCTCGCATCCCGCAGGATAACGAAACAGCGGAGCATCCGACCTTATGAGCGAATTCACGGGCACCGTTCTCATCATCGACGATGAAAAGAACCTCGCGGAGACCTATGCCGAGGCGCTCGAACGCGTGGGCTGCGAATGCATCGTTGCCACCAACGGCGACGACGGCCTCGAGGAGATCAACAAGCAGAAGATCGACCTCGTCCTCACCGACCTCGTCATGCATCCCGTAGATGGCATGGACGTGCTGCGGGCGGCGAGGAAAACCAGCCCCGAAACCGAGGTGATCGTTATCACCGGGCACGGCACCGTGAAAAACGCCGTGCAGGCAATGCAGCAGGGCGCCTTCAACTACCTCCTCAAACCGATCGACATCGAGGAGCTGCGGGCGATCTCGAAGGAGGCGCTCGAAAAGGTCAGGCTGAAGCACGACAACATCGAGCTGCGCCGCCAGCTCGACGCGCGGTTCAGCTACGAGGGCATCATCGGAAACAACGCACGCGTGGTGAAGATTGTGGACACGCTGAAGCACATTGCACCCACAAACGCCACAGTGCTGATCTACGGCGAGAGCGGCACCGGCAAGGAACTGGTGGCCAGGGCGATCCACACCAACAGCCCGCGCAAGCACCATCCGTTTGTTGCGCTCAACTGCGCCGCGCTGTCCGAGGGAATCCTCGAGAGCGAGCTTTTCGGCCATGAGAAAGGCTCATTCACCGGCGCCGATTCGATGCGAAAGGGGCGGTTTGAGTATGCCAACCACGGCACCCTCTTCCTCGACGAGGTGGGCGACCTGCCGGCTTCGACCCAGGTGAAGCTGCTGCGCGTGATAGAGCAGCGCGAAATCCTGCGCGTCGGCAGCAATGCGTCCATCAAGGTGGACGTTCGCCTCGTTGCCGCCACCAATCGCAACCTGGAGGAAATGGTGGACGAGAGGAAATTCCGCCAAGACCTTTACTTCCGGCTGAAGGTGGTAACCGTAACGCTGCCGCCGCTGCGCGAGCGGCGTGAAGACATCCCGCTGCTGATCGACGCATTCGTCCAGGAGTTTGCCAAGACCCATAGCCGCAAGATCAGCCGCATGACGCCCAAGGCCCGCGACATCCTCCTGCACCAGGACTGGCCCGGAAACGTCCGCCAGCTCAAAAACTGCATCGAAAGCATGGTGGTCGTCTCCACCGACGACGTGCTTGACGTTGACGACCTGCCATACGACCTCGCGCCAGTTTCACCGGCGCCTCCCGCCCCGCTGGCCGCAGGCATCACCATCGAGGAAGCCGAACGGCGGCTGATCGCCGGCACGCTCGAATCGACCAAGGGCAACCGCGCGGAAGCATCCAGGCTGCTCGGCATCGGCGAGCGAACCCTTTATCGCAAGATCAAAGAATACAGCCTCGAGTAGCTTGATTCTTCTGGAAATCCCATGCCTGTGCGGATATAATTCGCTTGAAGAGGCATTGCGGCTGCATTTAGAGGAAAGCAAAGATGAAGAAACTGCTCGGCATATTACTGATTGCGATTCTTTCTACGCACGGGCTCTTGCGGGCGCACGCGGAAGACCAACCCGTTCGCAACGTGATATTGTTTGTGGCCGACGGCTGCGGACACCGCCAGGTCGAGGCCGCCAGCCTCTACCGTTATGGCCGCCCCGGCGGCCAGCCCTATGCCGCGTTTCCGGTATCAGTGGCGATGAGCACCTTCATGCTCGGCGGCAGCTATGATGCTGCACGGGCCTGGACTGACTTCAACTACGTGAATGGCGGCGCCACCGATTCCGCGGCCGCGGCCACCGCCCTCTCCACCGGCCAGAAAACCTACGGCGGAGCCATCGGCGTGGACAACGACCGCAAGCCCCTCAAGCACGTGCTGCACGAGGCGCACGGCCTGGGCAAGTCGGTAGGCGTCGTTACCAGCGTGCAACTCAGCCACGCCACACCCGCCGGCTTCACCGCACACGATTCCAGCCGGGGCAACTACGCCCTAATCGCAAAACAGATGATCTGCGAGAGCGGAGCACACGTTATCATGGGCTGCGGCCATCCGCTCTTCGACGACAACGGCAAGCCCGCCAAGCCCGGCTTCGATATGGTGGGCGGCGAAGAAACCTGGAACAATATTGTGAAAGGCACGGCCGGCGCCGACTCGCCCGAAGGCCCGTGGAAGCTCGTTCAAACTCGCGAGGAGTTCCTGGCGCTGGCCAAGGCAAAAACACCGCCCGCCCGCGTGCTCGGCGTGCCGCAGGTTCACTCCACCCTCCAGCAGCGCCGCGCCGGCGACTCCAAGGCCGATGCATTTGCGGTGGAATTCACAAAAGGACTGCCCACCTTGGAGGAGATGGCCTTGGCCGCGCTCAACGTGCTGGGCGCAAACAAGAAGGGCCTCTTCCTCATGATCGAGGGCGGCGCAATTGACTGGGCCGGGCATTCGCAGCAATCCGGCAGGATGATCGAAGAGCAAATCGCATTCGACGACGCCGTGGCCGCGGCGATCAAATGGGTGGAGCAAAACAGCAACTGGAAAGAAACTTTGCTGATCGTCACCGGCGACCACGAAACCGGTTATCTCACCAGGCCCGTCGCCGGCGCCGACGATAAGCCCTGGGCGTATCAGCCGCTGGCAAACAAAGGCAAGGGCCGCATGCCAGGCGTGCAATGGCACAGCGGCGGCCACACAAATAGCCTTCTTCCTCTGTATGCAAAGGGGGCGTTTGCCGAAACGTTCAAAACGCTCGCCAAGAACAAGGACCCGCACTTCGGGCCGTACGTTGACAACACGGACGTGGCGCGCGTGATCTTCGCCGCGCTTCGCGGCAAGGCCGACGCACCCGATGCAGGCAAATAACCGCAGCGCTTCCGCAACGGCATCCCCCTGGGCGTCACACGGGGATGCTATCTTTCTTGCGGTAGGCCATTCCCTCAAAGCTGGCGACAATGCCGCCATCCTCGTTTCGCACAATCACGCGGTAGGTTCCAAGCTTGGGGTTCACCGCCACCTCTTCGGCCTCGGCCACGAGCGTGCCGCCGCGAGCCGCATTTATGAACGAGATGCTCGCGTTGATTGCAACGGCGATGGTGCCGTGCGAATTGCAGGCGGCTGCGAAGGCGAGATCGGCCAGCGTGAAAATCGCGCCGCCGTGCACCAGCCCCACGCCGTTAAGGTGCTGCTCGCCCACTGCAAGCCTGGCTTTCGCCCGGCCCGGGCCAACCTCCAGAAGCTCGATGCCCGAAAATTCCGCGAACTTGTCGCGCTTCATGAATTGCCGAATTAACTCAGCGTCCATCTCGACTCCTTTCGCACGGATGCCTCGGTTGCAGGTGTTAATCGCGTACAATTAAACAGTATGGGGCCGGCGTTTTCAAGCATGTGCGCCGGAACAAATGCCTTGACTCGCAAAGCGTTCCGACGTAACATGACTTTCAGGAGCAACACGTTTCGCCCTTTTAATGCACGGACGCGACAATGACCACGAAACCAAAATACCAGGTGGTGGAGCATACCGCCGATGTAGCCATCAAGGTGGCTGCCGATTCGCTAGCCGAGCTTTACGCCTGTGCCGGGTTCGGCATGTTCGATCTCATCGTAGACCTCAGCGTGGTGAAGCCACTGATCGAAGAACACGTGAGCGTGGAGGCCGGCGACTACGAAGAGCTGATGGTAAACTGGCTCAACGAGCTTCTTTTCCTTTTCGAGACACGCAAGCTGCTCTTCTGCGACTTCGATATCATCGAGCTCGACAAGACGCACCTGTCGGCCGTGGTGCGAGGCGAGGAATTCTCCCCCGCGCGCCACGAAACCCGCCACGACATCAAAGCCGTCACCTATTACGGGCTGCACATAGAGCAGGAAGACGACCAGTGGGCCGCCAGCGTTGTCTTTGACATATAGAACAGGACCTTCGCATGAAACTCGCGGAAATCCATCTCAATAAGCTTAACGATTGGCTGTGGGAAGTGCCGATGACGGGCGAGATGCGCGTGCCGGCGCGAATCTACGCCTCCGAACGACTCATGCATGACATCCAGCACGACGACAGCCTGGTGCAGGCCGTAAACGTTGCGCACCTGCCAGGCATCGTGAAGTACTCGCTCGCTATGCCCGACATCCACCTCGGATATGGCTTTCCCATCGGCGGCGTGGCCGCCACCCTGCCTGAAGACGGCGGCGTGATATCGCCCGGCGGCATCGGCTACGACATCAACTGCGGCGTGCGGCTGATCCGCTCCGACCTGACTCTCGATGACGTGCGCGAGCGGCTCCGCGACCTCGTGAACCAGATTTACCGCGACGTGCCAACCGGCGTCGGAGCGTCGCAAGCCATTCCGAAGCTCAGCCGGTCGGAAATGGAAAAGGTGGCGTCGCAAGGCTCCGGATGGGCAGTTTCGCGAGGCTTCGGCACGCACGACGATCTGGAACGCACGGAAAACCACGGCTGCATCGATGGAGCCGATCTCTCGAAAGTGAGCGACCACGCCATCAAGCGCGGCGCCGAACAAGTGGGCACGCTCGGCTCGGGCAACCATTTCCTGGAGCTGGACGTGGTGGAGCAGGTTTTCAACCCGGAAGTGGCCGAGGCGTTTGGCCTGAGGAAGGACGCGCTGGCCATCCAGGTGCATTGCGGCTCGCGGGGTTTTGGCCACCAGATCTGCGCCGACTACATCCGCGTGATGCAGCGGGCCGTGGAGAAGTATGACATCCGCCTGCCCGACAGGCAGCTATGCTGCGCCCCCGTGCATTCCGAAGAGGGCGAAAGCTACTTCGCCGCGATGGCCTGCGCCGCCAATTTTGCGTGGGCCAGCCGGCAAACGATCATGCACCTCGCGCTGAAGGCATTCGAGCGCGTGCTCGCACGCAAGCGCCACGAAATGGGCCTTCGGCTGGTGTATGACGTTTGCCACAACATCGCGAAATTCGAGAAGCACCTTATAGACGGCCGCGAGGCAACCGTTTGCGTGCACCGCAAGGGAGCAACGCGAGCATTTCCGGCGGGCCACCGCGACGTGCCGGAGGCTTACCGCAGGGTGGGCCAGCCGGTGCTGATCCCGGGCGACATGGGCCGCCATTCGTTCGTACTAGTGGGCATGCCCGGCGCGATGGAATCCACCTTCGGCAGTTCGTGCCACGGCGCGGGCCGCACGCTCAGCCGCGGGGCTGCACTTCGCGAAGTGCACGGCCGCGACATCGCCCGCGAGCTCGAGCAGCGCGGGATAATAGTGCGTTCAAAAGGCCGCAAAACCCTCGGCGAGGAGGTGTCGGAGGCGTACAAAGACGTGGCAGACGTTGTTGACGTGGTGCACAACGCCGGAATCGCGCAGAAGGTCGCTATGCTGCGGCCGATCGCGGTGGTGAAAGGATGAGTTAACGACGTGAACATCGAACATTGAACGTTGAACGTTGAACGAAGGAATGGCGTGGTAGCTGTGTTCGTGCGCGCCGTTGATCCGTCTCCGTGTCATCCGTGTCCTCTGTGGTTGATCCCTCCGTGTCCTCCGTGCCCTCCGTGGTTGGTCTTCCTTTTTCCTTACTCTCCGATGAACTGCAGGATCAACTCGCGGCGGCGCGGGCGGGTGTCGAAATCGATGAACACGATCTGCTGCCAAGTGCCCAGCGTGAGCGCCTTCGAGCGAAACGGCACGGTGAGCGAGGGCCCGATCATGCTGGCGCGAAGGTGCGAATGAGCGTTGTCGTCGTGCCAGGTGGCATCGTGGTGGTAATGCCCGGAGGGAATCAGCTTATCGAAAACCTCGGCAAGGTCTTTCACGAGGCCGGGCTCGAATTCGATGGTAGTGACTGCTCCGGTGGCGCCGGGCACGAAGATGGTGACGATGCCGTGGCCGATGCCGGCATCGAGCAGGCTATCGCTCACGCTGCCGGTGATATTGATGATGTCGCAATTGCCGGAGCTTTCGAGGCTGATTTTTTTCGTGATCACCGCCATGCCGCGTGCCTCCTGCCGAACGGGCGCATTCTCATACTAAGGTTATCGGAGAAGCCGCGGGCAGAGTTGAGCGGAGGGGCGCTTCCACAGTGCTTCAGTCGCCTTGCATGAAACCCACGAAGGCTCAATTTCCGGAAAAAGACCTATTTGACATTAACGTGTAAAATAGTATAATATGCTGATAAAGGAGACTGCCATGGAGCCAGAAGTGCTTGCACAAAACGTCCGCCGGCTGCGAACCGCCAAACGCCTCAGCCAAGCTGAATTGGCGGACCGAGCCGCTATTTCCGTTCAGTCGGTCAAGAATCTGGAGCGAGCCCGCGGCGCCTCCAGGGTTTCAACGCTGCAGGAAATCGCTAGGGTCTTGGAGGTGAAACTGCAGGATCTGTTCCTGCCGGTGCGCGAGCTGAAGACGGTGCGTTTCCGATCGAGCAAGCGAATGCGTGACCGTGAAAACATCCTGGCCGAGGTAGCGCGCTGGCTGGAGGATTTCAACAGTTTGGAGGACATATTGGGCCAGCATCTCCGATTCTCGTTGGGAAATCTGCGTTCGAGTTGCTCCAGGGATGAGCCTGTAGTGGCCGCGAAGGAGTGCAGGAGAAAGCTGGGGCTGAAGCCGACCGAACCGATTTATGACATCTGCGGTTTGCTTGAGCATGCCGGGGTGAAAGTGCAGCCCGTGGAGGTGCAATCGGATGGTTTCTTTGGGTTATCGGTTGCGGAGGAGGATGGGGGCCCGGCCGTAATTACCAACACTTGGGAAAGGATAACGGTTGAGCGACGCATTTTCAGCGCTGCACACGAGTTGGGGCACCTGATGCTGCATCCCGACGCATACGATGGGAGCAAGACCGACGAGAACAAGGAGGAAGAGCGGGAAGCAAACTTGTTCGCAGGGCATTTCATGTTGCCTGAAGAGGGCTTCCGTAAAGAATGGAATGAAGCCGCCGGCCTGCCGTGGGTTATACGCACCCTCAAGGTCAAACGCATATTCAACGTGAGCTATAAGACCGTTCTGAATAGGCTCATTGAGCAAGGCGAGGCAGATGAGTGGATATGGAAGAGGTTCAACATCGAATACCAGCGGCATTTCAAACGGAAGCTGGCCTATAGGGGCGAGCCAGAAGGCCCTGAACGGTACGAACCATCTCGTCTTCACAAGGTGGATTTTTCGGAAGATCGGCTCAGCCTCCTGGTGAGGCGGGCAGTGGAAGAGGATAAGATCACCATCAGCAGAGCTGCGGAAATTCTGCGGATTTCGATTGAGGAAATGCAGGAACTCCTCAAGAACTGGGAGGCTCTTCTGTGAATCCGCTTCTCCTTGATGCGTGTGTATTAATCGACTTCATCAAATCCGATCCTCTGGTTCTGGCACTTATTGCGAAGCACGTTGGGCCTGTCCACGTTATACAACCCATTATCGCGGAGGTCAATCAACTCGACGAAGACGAGCTCACGGAGTTGGGCGTCATCATAGTGGAGCCGGTGCTGGAGGATCTTTATACGGCAGCAAGCGTCACTGGATCCACCTCGTTCCCAGACAGATTATGTGCCCTGTCTGCCAAGCGGTTCGGCTATACTTGTGTGACCAATGACAAGGCTTTCCGCCGGTATTGTGATCAGGAGAAGGTGCCCAAATGTTGGGGTCTACAACTTCTGTCCGAACTGCACAAGAACGGTGGCATGCCAGCCGCAGACGCTATCGACATTGCTCGCCGCATACACGAAAGTAATCCTCGTCACGTTGGCATATCGCTCTTGGAGAAGTTCATAGAGGGTATCCATTTGCAGGAAAATCGAAAAGGCATGTAGCTCATAGATCATCCGTTCGGAAAAAAACAAGAAGTCGCGGAGCTTCCTTGTCCGCGACTTTTCTGCTGCTCGTTCGCTTATTCGACCTTGCCGATTTCTTTCGCTACGTCGGCCGCCGAGGCGTAATCCTTGTCGGGCATCTGCTGAAGCAGTTGCATGACGTCGTCAGTAGCCTTGTTTTGCTTGGCGTGGTTGATGATATCCTGCTTGCCGGCAGGGAAATCAATGCCCTTCAGGAATTTCTCGACCTGGGCCGGGCTGACGCGTACCTCACTCATGGCATCCTCCATCTGTAATCTCAGGTGTTGTCTGGCTGGCTGTAATCCAAGCCTCACCTGATAGAACACCGCGCGTGCGACGACTTGCGCCGACGGATGAAGGCGTAGGCCAATGCTTCGGCCAGTAGAGGATGGTGCTACGGCACCTGCACCTGTGCAAACTTCCTCTTGCCCACCTGCACAACAGTGCCGTTTTTCACGGGGACGCGGGCGTCGATCTCGGCGATTCGGGTGCCGTCGACGCTGACTCCGCCCTGCTGGATGAGGCGGCGGGCTTCGCTCGTGGTGGATACGAGGCCGGCGGCGCGGAGGAGGTCGATGATCGGTGCGAGGCCGTCTTGCACGAGGCCGGCCGGCAGCGTTACCGTGGGGATATCCTCGGGGAGGCTGCCCTTGCGGAAGACGCGATCGAATTCGGCGGCGGCGGCCTTGGCGGCTTCGGCGCCGTGATACATTTCGGTGAGGCGGAATGCGAGGGTGGCTTTGGCGTCGCGCGGGTGGGTGGCGGCGGAGACGAGCCGGTCGATTTCGCCGATGGTGAAATCGGTGAGAAGTTCGTAGTATTGCCGCATGATGCTGTCGGGGATGGACATTACCTTGCCGTACATGTCGTTGGGTGCATCGCTGATGCCGATGTAGTTTCCGAGGCTCTTGCCCATTCGGCGGATGCCGTCGGTGCCGGGCAGGATGGGCAGCGTGAGGCACACCTGCTCTTCCTGGGCTGCGTCGGCCTGGAGTGCGCGGCCGACGAGGAGGTTGAATTTCTGTTCGGTGGCGCCCAGCTCCACGTCGGCCCTGATCTCTACGGAGTCCCATCCCTGCATCAGCGGGTAGAGGAATTCGGACACGGCGATGGGTGTGCCTTCCTTGAATCTGACGGCGAAGTCGTCGCGTTCGAGCATGCGGGCCACGGTCATTTTGGACGTTAGCTTGAGTATGGCGGCGAGGTCGAACTTGGCGAACCAGTCGCCGTTGAAGACGACCTCGAGGCGTTCCTTGCTGACGACCTTGCCGACTTGTTCGAGGTAGGATTTGGCGTTGGCCATGGTTTGCTCGTGGGTGAGCTGCGGTCGTGTTTTTGAGCGGCCGGAGGGGTCGCCCACCATGGCGGTGTAGTCGCCGATGATGACGACGGCTACGTGGCCGAGGTCTTGGAATTGCCGCATCTTGCGCAGGCCAACGGTGTGGCCGAGGTGGATGTCGGGGGCGCTGGGATCAAAACCCTGTTTGATGCGGAGGGGCTTGTTTCGGGCGATCGAGCGTTCGAGCTTCTTGACAAGCTCGTCTTCGGGGAATATTTCGACTGTGCCGCGTTTGATGGTTTCGATCTGCTTCTGAAGGTTCTTTTCCATCGGGTATTCCAGTGTCACAGGTGGACGGGTGCCTATAGTGCGTTGTTTGCCGAAGCCGGGGTTGCGTTGGAAAAAAGCAGGGGCAGGCGATTCGGCGGTGCCGAAGCCTGCCCCATGGGAGTTTCCAAATATCCATTAGCCGCATCAGCCGTGGTGCATCGATCAGAACGCTCGCGCGGCTTTCCGGGCCGCGCGAGCCGATCTTGCGCTTGCAGCGCTACTGCTGCTTCTCGGTATCGCCTTCGGCTTCGGGTTCGGCCGGCGGCTCTGGTTCGGCTTCGGGTTCGGCCGGCGGCTCGGACTCGGCTTCCGGTTCGCCTTCGTGCTCGGCCGGAGCTTCCTCTTGTTGAGGTTCTTCGGCCTCGGCGTGTTCCTCGGCCGCCTCTTCCTGCTGGCGGCGAGTTGCCTTTTCGAGGTGCTCGCGCTCGAATGCGGGGCCGGGCGCGGGGCCGACGCTATACTCGCCGGGGACGATTTCCACCAGCTCGTCGGTTTGGGCGCGCTTGAGGCTGAGGCCGATCTTGCGCTCCTTGGTGTCGACGCGGATGACTCGCAGGTCGAGTTCCTCGCCCGACTTCACGATCTCTTCAGGCGACTCGAGCTTGCGGTCGGCCAGCTCGGAGATGTGCAGCAGGCCCTCGAGACCTTCTTCGAGCTCGATGAAAACGCCGAAGTTGGTGAACTTGGTGGCTTTGCCTTTCACCACGTCGCCCACCTTGTAGCGCATGGGGATTTCGTGTTCCCACGGGTCGGGATGAAGCTGCTTGAGGCCGAGGGCCACGCGCTTCTTGTCCTGGTCTACCGAGAGCACCACGGCTTCGATCTTCTCGCCCTTCTTCACCATTTCCGACGGATGCTTGATCTTCTTTGTCCATGACATGTCGGAGATGTGCAGGAGGCCGTCGATGCCTTCTTCGATTTCGATGAAGGCACCGTAGTTGGTCATATTGCGGACCTTGCCCTTGATGATCGTGCCCGGCGGATACTTCTGCTCGAGCAGAGTCCACGGGTTCACTTCCACCTGTTTCATTCCGAGGGAGATTTCCTGCTTCTCCTTGTTGATGCCAAGCACGGCCACCTCGACGGTGTCGCCTATTGCGACCATTTCGGAGGGATGATTCAGGCGGCGGGTCCATGACATTTCGGAGATGTGCACGAGGCCTTCAACGCCTTCCTCAAGCTTGATGAAGGCGCCGTAGCTCATGATGTTCACCACCTGGCCCTTGACGACGTTGCCGATGGGGTATTTCTCTTCCACGCGGCTCCACGGGCTTTCGGTGCGCTGCTTGAGGCCGAGGGAAATCTTTTCCTTTTCGGCGTCGAAGCTAAGAATCTTCACCTCGATCACGTCGTCGATTGCCACCATTTCGGAAGGATGGCTGATGCGGCCCCAGCTCATGTCGGTGATGTGCAGGAGGCCGTCGATGCCGCCCAGGTCGACGAACGCGCCGAAGTCGGTGATGCTCTTGACGGTGCCTTTGCGAATCTCGCCAACCTTGAGTTCGCCGAGCAGGGCTTTCTTCTGCTCTTCACGCCGCTCTTCGATGAGGCGGCGGCGGCTGACGACGATGTTGCGGTGCTCTTTGTCGATCTTTATGATCTTGCACTCGATATCCTTGCCGAGGTACTCGCCGATGTCGCCGGTGCGGCGAATGCTCACCTGCGATGCCGGCAGGAATACCGGCACGCCGATGTCGACCAGCAGGCCGCCCTTGATCTTGTGGGTGACTCTGCCCTTCACGATGTCGCCTTCGGCATTGTGGCTGATCACTCGTTCCCAGCCGCGGATGCGGTCGGCTTTACGCTTTGAGAGAACTATCATGCCGGAATCGTCTTCGACGGATTCGAGGAGCACCTCGATCTTGTTGCCGGGGCGCGACTCGTCGACAAGATCGAACTCATCGACATTTATGATGCCTTCGGACTTGTAGCCGATGTCGACGATCACCTGATCGCCGCGCCTGTCGAGGATGATCCCATCGAGGATCGAACCTGCCTCGAAGTCTTTGATGGTTTCGTTGACGAGACGTTCCATCTCCTCGTCGTCTCTGGACTCCATCGCGGCCAAAAGCTCTTTCTCGATCTGATCCTGCTGTCTCTCGATCTCTTTTACTAACGGATGCTTACTGGGCAAAATTGGACTCCAAACTGTTTTCTGACCACCAAGAAAAAACTTCCCGCCGGCGTGGTCTTTACCGGAGGGCCACGTTTCCCATCATAGGACACCAAGCGGCCGAGGCCGCTACAATATTGTCAAGCTTTCGTGTTTTGATGGCACAGCCGCGAAAAACGGAGCCGGTTTGAAAACCTACGATTCGCGGCCCAGTGCCTCGAAGCTCTGCTGCAATTGCTGCAATACGCGCTCGTGCGATTCGCGCTTGCCATCGGCCGGGGGCGGAATGGGCGGCCCGCAGGTGATGCTAAGGCGCCGGAAGCGCGGCAGCTTTCGCGTGCGCGGCCAAGCCTCGAAGGCCCCCTTTATTACGACCGGAACGATCGGCGCTCCGGCGCGATGTGCCAGTATGACCGGCCCTCCACGCATTTCGCCGATGCGGCCGTCGTGAGTACGCTCGCTTTCCGGAAACACCAGCAGCACGTTGCCCGATTGCAGCCGATGCACTGCTTCGCGCATTGCGCCAATATCGGCGCTGTGCCGGCGCACCGGAAACGCATTAAGCGCGCTGATCAGGCGCCCGAACAGCGGGTTTTTGAAGAGCGTGTCGCGCGCCATGAAAGCTATCGGCCGGCGGAATGCCACCGTTACAATCACCGGGTCGAGGTAGCTCTGGTGGTTCGACGCCACCAGCACGCCGCCTTCGCGCGGAAGATTGCACGCGCCGTGCACTCTAAGCCTGAAGAACGTTTTGAGAATAAGCCACATAGTGGACTTGACGAAGCCATAGAACAATGTGGCCTTTGCCGTGCGGCCGCGGGCATCGCCGCCATCCTCCTTCGGTGCAAAACTTTCCTGGCTGTTCTTCATTATCAGATGCCTGGCCGGCGGCTTCGGCTACCTCCTCACGTTCAGCCCGGGCAGGCTCCGCCGCACCACATCCAGCAGCTTCTCGAGCGTCTCTTCGGCTGTGCAGCCCGTGTTGTCAACGGCGACGGCATCGGGCGCCTTGCGTAGCGGCGATGCTTCGCGCTCGGCGTCGCGCTTGTCGCGCAGCTCGATCTCGCGCAGCACATCGTTGTAATCCGGGTGCATGCCCGCCTCGGCAAGCTGCTCGCAGCGCCGCCTGGCACGCTCGCCGGGCTCGGCCGAGAGGAAAATCTTGAGTTCGGCGTCGGGGAAAACCACGGTGCCGATATCGCGTCCTTCGGCCACCACGCCGCCGTTCTTGCCCATTTCGCGCTGCTTCCTGACGATCAGCTCGCGGCAGCGCGGCTCGGCCGCCACGTGGTAAACCTGCCGCGACACCGCTTCGTTGCGGATGGCATCGGTCACTTCCGTGCCATCGACAAAAACGCGCGTGGCCGAGTTTTCAGGCTCCAGACGCAGGCTGATATCACGCGTAAGATCAACCAGGGCCGGCTCGTTGTCCAGGTCGATGCCGTTCTTGATGGCTTTCCATGTAACGGCCCGGTACATGGCGCCGGTATCGATGTAGGTGAAGCCGAGAGCACGTGCAAGGTTCTTGGCCGCTGTGCTCTTGCCCGAGCCAGCCGGTCCGTCGATGGCAATGATGGGCGCACTGTGCATAATATGAATATTGTAGCATATATGATCGGAAAGTCAAGTTCCAAACTGGCCTCGCGCCGCACGCGAAAGGAGGCCGGCACACTGCAACTGCCCCCTCTCAACAGAGGTCAGCATATGCCTTACACAGGACTGCGTGCGGCTTGCGAGTTGCACGAATCGCGCAGGAGACCGTGCGCCCACAAATCGTTTTCGCATCCGCCCCTTCGAAAAAAAGTGTTGACCCCCGTCCGACTTCGTGCTACAATATCTCCAATCGTAGCACACTGGCTAAGGATGTGTTGCCCTATGCTTGACGGATCATGCGAATCGAGGCGGTTCACGGGTGCCTTGAGCCTTGTTGAATTGCTGGTATGCATAGCGATTGTGACCGGTTTGGGGGCTCTCCTGATGCCCTTGCTGACGCGTACGAGAGAAGATGCTCGCCGGACGGTCTGCGCGTCCAACCTGGGGCAGATCGGCTTGGCGCTGCTCATGTACGCGGATGCCAATGGTTCCTTTTTCCCGATCGAGGATCAATGCAGCAACCCGCAGCGGCACCTGGTTGAAGGGCTTGTTCCAAGGTATCTGGACAACATGCGTGTTTTGTACTGCCCGAGTGCCGACGAGATGGAGGAGTATGCCCAGAGTCATGCTTACGGCGGCCCGGGCGGCGACTCGGTGATCGATACGCCGGCAAACAGGGAGCGCTGCTACATCACGTACCGCTACTTCTCGGTGAAGCGGCGCGACACGCGCATGCCGCTGCCTCTGACGCTGTCGGAGTATCCGCATATCCTGTGCAGCACCTCCCCGAGCGCTCGCTGGCTGATGAGCGACTGGGTGCGACCCGATGTGCCCGTGTTCCCTCACCGGCAGAAGGGAGGATGGGGGGGAGGACGAAATGTGCTGTTCGTGGATCGCAGTGTGCAGTTTGTGCCGTATCGAACACCTAATGCTTTCACGGATCGGCAATGAGCGAGCAAGGCTTATCGGGAACGCGGCGGCTGATGCTGGCGATGGCAGGAGGCGTGGCCGCGGCGGCAATCGGCCAGTTTCTGGGGCGCTCGGTGCGCCTCGGTCTGGCCGTGCCGATGACAGGCTCCATTGTGGCTGCCGCCCCCCGCGCGGTGTTGCTTTCAGTGATCGCGGCGAGAGCAGATCGATTCGGGACACTCACGCTCGCGGGATTGGCGGAAGGTGCCGTGGCCATCAGCCTCGGTGCCCCTTTTCCGTTGCCCTTGCTCACCGCGACGCTGTCGGGCCTCGTTGGCGACATCACCTTGGCCGCTCTGCCAAGACGGTACGAGTGGCTGCGATTGTCATGCTCGGCTGCCGCATTGTGCTGTGCGCGCGTACTTGCAGCGTTGGCTTTCCTTGCACTGGTTCGCGCCCCCATGCAGGGCGCCATGATTGTGGCCTGGAGCATTGTTGCCGCCAACCTTGTCCTGGGCGCGGTTGCCGGCATTGTCGCAGCGGCAATTGTAAAGGAACTCAGACACGCAGGAGTAATGGAATGACGACGACCGAAACAGCCGCCGGCGGCCTGGAGCAGCTTGCTGTGAAACCGGTGGGCTACGTGCAGTCAGATTACCTCAAGCCGCAGGACGTCCGCCACGAGCACACGGGGTGGACGAGGGACATCTCCCGGATCCGGATGGAACCGGACTATGCCAAGCTGCTGGGCGGCCTCACGGGCTACTCGCACATCATCGTACTGTTCTGGGTCCACAAGGCAAGCGAATGGAAAATGCCCAGAGGCCACCACAAGCCCGCCGGCGTGAAGGTCTTCGCGACCAGGATGCCGCGCCGGCCCAACCCCATCGGCCTCTCCGTGGTGGAGCTTCTCAGTTTCTCCACACAAACGGGCGAGGTCGTAGTGAAGGGGCTGGATGCACTCGACGGCACACCGGTGCTCGACATCAAGCCATACATTCCGAATTTCGACAGTTGCCCGACGGCAAGCGTGCCTCCCTGGGTGGCCGAGCACCTCAACAGCCACTTCCACGGCGGCCCTCACGGGCATCACCATGACGCGGAGAAGAAATCGACACCGACCGGATGAACCGGCGTGTTGTTCGGATTTGCATTTGGGATTTTGCAAGGAGACTCAAGATGAGATCAGTTTTCTCTGCTGTGTCTATCGTGGTTGCGGTGCTCTCGTTCTCGACAACCGGCCTGTGCGAGCCGATCACCTTCACACTGCTGACTCATGGCGACAACTGCCGGTGGCTGCCACAGTCCAAAGGCCTCACCGGCGTGTCAGGAGACCACCTGCTTCGCACAGCGGACGACATCACAGACCCGACGTTCAACCCGGGCGGATGCTTCAGCTTCAATTTCATGAATCCAGCGGGCGTGGCGGAACCGGACTACCCACCCGGCTACACCGAGGGGATACACAGCTTGACCGGATCGATCGAGCTCGCCCTGAACCTCGTGTCCGGCGGCGCAGTGACAGTGAACTCGATGGTGTTTGACGGACACGTTTCGCCCGGCAAGCCAACGGCGAAGCAGCGGCTGGTGAAGCCGGACGACCCCGCCGCCGGCGCCGGCTATGGCCCGATCGACGGCCTGCCCAACAACGGCGCTTACGCCGCATCACCCAACGCGAACTGGGCTTTCAGCATAACGGTTGACTGGTATTACGACACCCCTTATGCCGGCGCCGGCACAATCGATATGACCTTCGACAACTACACGATAGCCGGTTTCATCATCCCAGTAAGAGCTCTGAACCAAGCCGGCTTAAACCGGGTTGCCCTCAGCGACCCGCTCGGTTACTTCGGCGGCACATCGGCCGACTTCGAGGCGTGGCTGCTGGCAGAAGTGGCTTCCAGGCTGCCCTCCGAGGCAACTTATCTGCTTTTCGCACAGGCCGAGCACCACCCGACGTGGACCAATCCCGACATGGGCATGACCGCGGAGGGCATCGCGGCCTCGACGATCATTGCCTATGCGACCGTTGCACCGTTCCCCGAGGATGTAAACGGCGACTGCAAGGTGAACATCCTGGACCTTATCGCCATACGCAATCGCCTCGGGAGTGACCCGGCCAGCAGCCCCGGCGCCGCGGCATGCGACGTTAACCTCGATGGAAAGATCAACGTCCTCGACCTGATCGCGGTTCGTAACAACCTTAACGCCGTGTGCCAGCCGTAGGCGCCCAAGCATGGAAAACTCTTGCGAGCGCAAAGCCGGCCAAGCCGGCAACATCCTCGATCCCCGTGCGAAGCTGGCGATGGTCCTGTGCCTGTACACGGCGGCATGTGCCGCCGGGGACGCTTGGCGGCTGGCGCTTGTGTGGGCGGCTGCTGCAACGTGGGCATTATGTACGGTACATAGTCATCTCGGCCGGTCGGCGGGCACGCTAATGGCCATAGCCGTCGGCGCGGGGGCGCTTGCCGGCATGCGGTTCGGCCAGCAGTGGACCGCTGCCGTGGCGGAGACGGCGGTGCGTGTCTGCATCGTCCTGGTGGGAGGGCGCGCCTTCTCTCGGTCGACCGGCACGGGTGAACTCGCTGCGGCCCTCCAGCGGCTGCGATGCCCACGGTCAGTGGTGCTGGTGCTTCTCGCCTGCCAGGGCATGGTGGACGGACTGGGGCGGGAGGTTGACGGAGCCCGGGAGGCTGCGAGAGCGCGGGCGGCCTGCCTCGGCACGCCACGCTCGCCTGCGGCTGCGGCAACAACCGCGTGGTGGGCGATGGTGTCGTTCTGCGCACGGTTGCTGAGGCGAGCCGACACGATGGCCGCTGCCGCGGAATTGCGCGGCTTTTCCAGGCCGGGGAACCGCACTTCATTGCACAGTCTGCGCTTCGGCGTGCTCGACGGCTGTGTCGTTGCGGCATGCTGCGTGGCCGCCGCTCTGTTGTCATGGAAATGAAGATGAGCGACAGGTTAAGAATCGAGCGGCTGTCATGCCGGTTCGGGCCTGAGAGCACCGAGGCTCTGCATGACATCTGCCTGACCGTCCGGCCGGGCGAGTTCGTGCTGCTCACCGGCAGGAGCGGCTGCGGCAAGTCTGCGCTGATCCGCTGCGGCTCGGGGCTGATTCCTCGCGTCTTTCCGGGGCGTGTGTCCGGTGCGATCCAGTTGAACGGCCGCCCGCTCGCGACATTGCGCACGTGGGAGATCGCAGAGCATGTCGGGGTAACCTTCCAGGATCCGGACCACCAGTTGTTCACGCGCACGATCGAGGACGAGGCGGCGTTTGGTCCTGAGAACCTCGGCCTGCCCCAGCCGGAAGTAGCGGAACGCGTCGAGCAGGCCCTCAGGCTCACTGGCTTGTGGGGCATCCGCCGCCGGCTCACAGCAGCGTTGTCGTTCGGGCAGAAACGCCGGGCCGGTATCGCAGGCATCCTGGCGCTCGGGCCAAGGCTGCTCCTGATGGATGAGCCCGCCTCTGTTCTCGACGAGGAATCGGCTCGTTCGATCTTGGGCGACGTTGCTCGCATCGCGGCCGCCCACGGCGGCTCGGTAGTCGTGGCGGAACACAGGATCGGATACGTGCTCGAGTTCGCCACGCGCCTTATTGTGATGCAGGGGGGAAGCATCGTCTATCACGGTAATCCGCGAGCGGCGATGGATGGCCGATTTTGCGCCCGCTATGGTCTGCGCCCGCCGGTGGGCAACCCTATGGGCAGGGCGCGGTTCGTTTGCCAAGGTGCGCACATGACCGATCTTGCTCTGACGGCGAGGGGCGTCTGCTTCTCGTATCCTGACTGCCAACGCTCTTACGGCCACAGGGGGCCGGTGCTGGCGGATGTTGACCTCGACGTGGCCGCGTCGACCGCCACTGTGATCGAGGGCCCCAACGGGTCAGGCAAGACCACGCTGCTGAAGGTACTCGCCGGCTTGCTGCAACCGACATCCGGGACCGTCCATCGGTGCGGGAACAACCAGCGGCGCAGCCGGGGCAGCGGAGTTGCCTATGTCGGCCACCAACCTGCATACCTCTTCCGCTGCAGCCAAGTCGAGAGAGAACTCGACTCTTGGCTGGCACCGGAAGCCCGCCAGAACTCCACTGCATACCACCTGACCGAGTTGCTGGATCTCGGGCACGTGCTCACTCGACATCCCCTTGCGCTAAGCGAGGGCGAGAGCCGGCGGCTGGCAATTGCCGCCGCCCTTGCCGCACAGCCGCAGGTTCTCATCCTCGATGAGCCGTCGGTGGGATTTGATGGGTATCATCTCGATTGCCTGTTGGATGCACTGGAGCGTTACGTTGCTGCCGGCGGAGCGCTCGTTGTCGCCTCCAACGATCCTGACTTGCTGTGCCGGATGCCGGCGTGCGCTATTCGTCTGGGCGCCGCTGCGGGGGGTCCGCAGAAGATTCGTGAGCGACCGCAACGCGGCCAATCCACCGGTCAGCATTCCGGTATTCCGCAATCTCTTGAATCGCCCCCGCGTTTGCTGTAGAATCGGATACATACCAAACAACCAACAGAAGGCGGATAATCATGCAACTCTTCGAAAAAATCAAGTTCAATTCTGATGGCCTGATTCCGGTGATTGTCTATGACGCGGACGATAACCGGCCGCTTACGCTGTGCTATATGAACCGCGAAGCCGTGGAGGCTACGGTGAAAACGGGTCTTGTGCACGTGTTCAGGCGCTCGAAGAATCGCCTCATGATTAAAGGTGAAACTTCCGGGCATACCCAGATGGTTAAGGAGATAGCGGTGGATTGCGAGGGCAACTCCCTTGCAATCAAGGTGGTGCAGCGCGTGGCTGCCTGCCACGCCGGCTACAGGTCGTGCTATTACAGGAAATACAACCCGGCCACCGACACGTTTTCGATCGACGATGAAAGGCTGTTCGACCCCGACGGCGTATACAAGTAGCCGCAGGCGAATCGGCCGCGTCTTAGATCGCTCCGGTGCCGCAGACGGCAAGCACGAGTGATTTTTCGACTGGAACTGAGGGAGGTCCGGTTGTACCGCCCGCAGGCGACTCACGCCACGGAAGCTTCTCGTTTTTTGGAGGGAATGATGTTGAAGAACACACTGAACCACTGGTTTCGGTTTTCGCCGGCTGGCAGGGCCCCGGCCCGAGAAGTGTCTCGACTGCGAACCGAGGCCTTCGCTATCTTTTGCCTGCTTATGCTCGTTGCGTCCGGCGCGACCGGCAGACCTGCCCAAGCAAGCGGGCTCGCAGAGGTTACGCCGGACGATGCCCTGCTGTTTGTTGAGGTTACCAGGCCCGCCGAGCTGTGGAATGCTTTGCAGGGCTCCGAGCTTCGCCAAGCCATCAGAACATCCTTCTATGCCGATCTCCTAGTAAACTTCACCGCCGCCACCACGAACGTCATTGCCAGATCGCTCACCGACCGCTCCGCCGGCGAAGTCATGGAGCGCTACGGACTCGAGATAGGCATAGCCTTCAGCCCCCGCAAAGAGAAGACAAAGCAGCTCGGCTATGTTGTGCTGCTCGAGCCCGTCCGACACACCACCGAATTTCAGAACCTCATCAGGGAGCGAATCGATCAGACATTCAAGGCGCGCTTCCCCGCGATCAGAATCTCCACCGACACAGTAGGCGATCGGGAAATCAAGCGCTTCACTCTCTCGAAGAGGCAATCATGGAGCCTGGCGTTTCTCGACAACCACGTGGTCTTCGGCCACGATGCCGCCATCCGGTGGATTCTCGAAGGCAAAACGTTTCTCAGCGACAAGGAGGGCTATCGCGAGTCGCGCCGGCGGGTGCACGTGCCCGACGAGCCGAACATCTTCTGCTATGCCGAGGTAACCGAGGCCGCCGGCAGAAACGCCCTTCTCTACGGCGCGGGCACCAGGATCGCCGCCGTGCTCGAGGTGGAAGGGCAGATGATCCGCGACAAGGCAATCGTGAGCGGCAACCTTAAGCTGCCCGAACTCGGCAAGGCCCAAGGCTGCAAGATCGGCTCTGCGTTTCCGCAGGGGCCGTACATGGTGACGCAGGTCTCCTTTGCTTCGGGCTCGCAGATGCTGCAGTACTTCGGCGTGCTGACGGCGTCCGAGGCGACCAACCAATCGGTGGACGGCATCTTCACGGGCACGGGCTTCATTGCCACGTCGCCCGAGTTTCCAAAGAGCAGCGTTATCGCCGCAGAGCTGGTGCGCGCCGAGAGCGCTGAAATCCTGCTGAAGAAGCTGGGCTTCGGCCGCGAGCGCAAGGCGTGGAGGATGTCGAATCTCAAAGCACTGGTAAAGGATAATATCCTCTATCTCGGCCGCGACTCAGATATCGAGGCGCTGGACGACCAGTTCCGCAGCACCAACAGCTTGAAGCTTGACGGCGTGCCCGCGGTGAATCAGCAGCTCAAGGACCTGCCGGAGGCGCACGGGCATTCCTACATGGCGCCTGCTTTCCTCAAGAGGTTTGCCCGATCGGCCAATCTCAGGCAGTTCGAGATCGTTCTCGAGCGCCTCTCGCCGGCGGTTGCCCGAGCCGAGAAAACACGCAAGGGAGTCGTCATCGATTCCGTTTCATCGCACGGATATGGCATCTGGCTAGCGACCGTAAACCTCGACCTGCGGTGAATACTCACCGCCACGCATGCACCACAGGCGGCCGGACAATGGATTCCGAGTGCGCAATCCTCGTCCGGCCGCTCCACTTTTTCCGCAGCGGATGTCCGCGTCTCCGTATTTCCCCATCGCCCCGCCCCGGCTCGCTCTTGATTTTGCCGTACTTCATCAGCCCCGCGCCGATTATATAGCAGCTTGCGCTGCTGGTTCCTCACGATTGCATTCCATTGCAGCGCGAGCACTCCCGTGCATCACATCCATGGCAATCTAAAGACGCTCCCTTTGCACATGCAGACACGCCCGCCAATGGCACGCACCGGCTGCTTCTGCGGCGCCATGTGGCGCGTCTCACTTGGTGCGTCTTTTCCTTCGGTTTTTGAGCCGTCTCCGACACCGCGTTGCCATCGCGGCTTTGGGGTCATCGCCGGGATTACGATGAAGAAGACATGGAAGACTGTAGTGTCGCTGTGCTGGGTGGCGACCGTTTACGCGTTCTTTCTGCGGCAGTACGCCGAAAAGGTTCTGAGTGCGTTTGGGATGTAGGAATGACGCAAGCGCTTCTCGATCTAGCAGTCGCCGCGGCGCTCGTGCTGGCAGCCGCCGGGCTGGGCCGGATGCTGCTGAAGGCGATGGGGCTGCATGACGCTTCCGTGCCGGCGGCACCGGCGTTTTCGCTCGCACTCGGGCTGATGGCAGCGGCCTTTGCCACGCTGGCGCTCGGCGCCGCGGGGCTGCTGTACGCGCCGCTGTTCCAGGCTCTGCTGATCGCATGCCTCGTGCTCGCCGGGCCGGGCTTTCTGCGTGAATACGCACGCCTGAGCCCGTGGGCCGCGGTGCGGAGGCTGCTGGAGATCACGCTGCTTGAGAAGGTGCTGCTCGTGCTCACGGCCGCTCAAACGCTGGCCATGCTGCTGGTCATCCTCATTCCTCCGCCCGGTTCAAACATGCTCGCATGGCGGCTCGCCGTGCCGCGAATGCACATAGCCGGCCATACGCTGGCGGGGCACAGGGCGTGGCCGCTGCTGGGCGAAAGCCTGGCAATCGCCGCTCTGCTTGTGAAGTCGGAGGTTGCGGCGCAGTTGCTTAGTCTTGCCGTCATCTGCGCGGCGGCCGCCGTCACCTACACTCTGGCACGACGATTCTTCATACGCCGCGTGGCGATCGTGGCCCTCGCGATTTTCATGCTCACGCCACAGCTTGTCAGTTCGGTCGGGTTCTTCGCACCTGAATGCATGATGGCTCTGCTCGTCCCGCTCACTTTTCTCGCGCTCGCCTGCTGGCTGCGCTGCAAGCCGCAGCACCGCCTGCGGTGGTTGATCCTCGTCTCGCTGCTCACTGCCGGCGTTGCTGCAACGAAGCCGGTTGGGGCTGTTCACGCGGCGCTGGTTCTTCCGGCGGTGTTGTGGATTCTCGTGCTCGGATTCCGCGAGCGCCCAACTGCGATCGCCCGCCGGCTCACGGCCTTTGCAGCGGTTGTATCCGTGCTGGCGGGCCTGTGGTACGTGCAGATGTTTTCGGCCGGCACGGTTTCGGGCGACCACGACGCGCCCGCGGCAGTGCGTCGGGATGCAAGCACCCGCTCGCGGCTGTGCCCCAGCGCGCTCGTAACCTATCCGTGGGACGTCACGATGAACGGCAGGAAGCTTGGAATGCTGATAACCGACAATCCCGGGCCGCTGCCGCTCGCGTTCATTCCGTTGCTGCTGGTGGTGCTTCGGCCGGTGCCGCGGGCTGCAAGTCTGATGCTGCTATATACGGCTGTCTTTGCCGTCGTCGTTTTCGTTACGTCGGCCACCACGCGGCACCTTGTGCCGGTGTTCGGGCTAACGTCCATCGCCACAGCGCTCGCCATTGTGCGGATGCAGAAGCTGGGCAGAATGGCTGCCACGGCCGCGGCGAGCGCCTTGCTCGTTGCGTGCGTGCTGCAGGTAGGCATTTCGGCCAAGGCCGTAGCAGGCGACGAGACCGAGCGGCTGAAGATGGTGGCGGGCGGCAATGCCGAAGCACACCTGCAGGCGCAAGCCTCGGTGTGTGATGCTTTTGAATTCCTGAATGCAGGCCGCCCGCAGGGCCGCGTGCTGCTGCTGTACGGCTCGAGCCTGCCCTGCCCCCGCGCAGTGGCCGGTTTCGCGGTGATAGACGCACCCCTTTCAGCCGACGCTTACCGCTCGGAGGATCGGCTCGTGAGCGTCCTGCGCTCGCTGAATGTGGATTACATTTACGTGGACGAGCACGCCCAGGCGCTGGCACAGGCCGGGCAGGCGCGGCTCGATCCGCGCGTGGCCGAGCTGCAGGAGTGGCTGCTGTCTTGCTGCAGGCTGGTTTATCGCAAGGAAGCGCCCGGCGGACAGATACGGATCTACAGGTTCATCGACCGCTCGCGCGAACGCACGGAAAATGAAAGGCTCTGACCAATGCCGAAACCGGAAGTACTGCTGATCGGGATAGATGGCGCCACCTTCAACCTCATCGATCCGTGGGTGGACCTCGGCTACCTGCCGGTGCTGGGCGGCATGCTCAGACACGGCGTTCGGGGCACGCTCAGCTCCACGCACACGCCAAACGCAATGCCCGCATGGAAAGCCGTGACCACCGGAAAGAACCCCGGCAAGCTCGGCGTGTTCAACTGGAAAAACAAAACCTACGGCTCATATGAAGCCAAAACGGTCGATCCCGAAACCGTTGGCGGCCGCGATATCTGGCAGATCATCGGCGATGCGGGGAAAACGGTGGCGGTTGTGGGCGTGCCCTTCACGTGGCAGCCGCAGCCCGTGAACGGGGCGCTGCTCACCGGCATGCTCACGCCGCCTAACTCGGACTTCGCCTATCCGCCGGAGCTGGCAACGGAGATACTGCGCGAGCTGGGCGAATACCGCATCGACCCCCAGGTGCTCTCGGTGCCGGCTGAAGAAGCCCTGCTCGAAGAGCAGATGGCAAACATCAACAACCGTTTCCATGTGGTCCGCCACCTGCTCCAGAAGAACAAGTATGACTTCGTAATGGTCGTGTTTACCGCGCCCGACCGCATCCAGCACTGGTTCTGGCCGCCAACAAAGGCACAGAAGGGAACGACACTGCAAGCATACCAGCAGATCGACTGGGCGATCGCGCAGATGCGCGGCCTGATCGACCCGGATACCACGATTATGGTCGTTTCCGATCACGGCTTTATGGATCTCGAGCGCATCTTCCACGTAAACCAGTTATTCGCAAACCTCGGCTGGCTTGTGATCGAGGAACGCGGCATCGGCTGGGCCGAGCAACTGGGCGTCACGAAGGGGCGGATCAAGGAGTTTGTGCAGCGTTTGACCAACGAACAAGTGGGCGCGAGCCTGCCCGACTCGGAAAAACAACTGCTTACGCTGGGCGCCTTCGGGCTCGACATGTCGCGCACGCGCGCCTGGGCGTGGTCGGGCGGAGAGGTGTTCATCAACCTCCGCGACCGCGAGCCGCACGGCATCGTGGCGCCCGAGGAATACAACGCCTTCCGCAAGCAGATCATCGATACCATCGAGAGCGTGCAAGACAACGGCCGCCGGCTGAACGTGCGCGTATTCACCCGCGAGGAAATCTACTCGGGCCCGCTGCTGGAGCACGCCCCCGACCTGATGATCGAACTCCGCGAGCCGGGCTATGCAATGGCGAATCACGTTACCGGCACGCAACCCGTGGAGATCCTGCCCGGGAGACTGTTCAGCGTAAACGGAGGCTCAGGCGGCACGCACACGATGGATGCCATCTTCACCGCGGCCGGCCCGCTGATGGAACCCCGCCTCGTGCTGCAAAACGCCTCGATCATCGACGCAGCACCCACCGTGCTGCACCTGATGGGCCTGCCCGTGCCCGCCGACATGGACGGCAAGGTGATGCCGATCTTCGCCAGGGGGTCGCCGCCCGCCGAGCGGCAGGTGCGGGTTTCCGATGTGGAGGAGAAGCTGTTTGAGCCTGAATCGCCTGAATCGAAGCAACGGGAAATGGCAAGATGAGCAACAGAGCGGAAAGGAAAAGAACCCTGTATGTGATGCAGCAGCTTCACCAGCAGGTTATCGAGGAACGAAACGGCCGCACGAGAACTTGACCGCCTGCTGCGGCCGCTCGAGGGACGACATGAAAGTGTGTCTTGTGGCGGGGGCTTTCCCGCCGGAAAGATGCAGAACAGGCGAGCATACCGATTGCCTGGCGCGCCATCTGGCAGAACTGGGCGTGGATGTGCACGTGGTAACCGCTGGCCCCTCCGCCGCCGGCCGCGGTTTCAGCGTGCACCGGGTGGCGTTTGGCTGGGGCGTGGGGCGAGCGGCGTGCGCCGCCGTGCGCGCCATCGCACCCGACGTTGTGCACGTGCAGTATCCCGCCGCGCGGTGGCGGCGGCGTGGTGTTCTCGCACATCTCGCGATCCTGCTGCGCATGCCCAACTGCAAGACCGTGCTCACACTGCACGGCTACGCCAGCGCGGGCCTGATCGGCCGCCTGCGGCAGCTTTCGTTGGCGGCGGCGGCAAGCAGCGTGATCGCCACCAATACCAACGACTTCCACCGCCTCTGTCGCGCCGCCTTCTGGAAGAAAGACCACATCCATTGCATTCCGGCAGCTTCCAGCGTTGCACCACCCGGCAGCGTGTTCGACCGCCAATCACGCCGCCGGATGTTCGGGGCCGACAGCCGGTCTTTCGTCATCTGCTTCCTCGGCAGCCTTCATCCGGGAAAAGGAATCGAGAACCTGATCGACGCGTTCGGGATCGTCTGCCGAAGCAAGCTGAACGCTCGGCTGGTGATAATCGGCTCCACCATTCCATCGCAAACGCTATTTGGCGCGCTGCTGCGGCGCCGGATCATCGATGCCGGCCTTGCCGACAAGGTATTCATCAGCGGGTTCGTGCCCAGTGGAGAGATTTCGGAGTGGCTGCTGGCATCAGACGTTTGCGTGCTGCCGTCAAGGACGGCGGCAACGCGGGGGGAATTACTGCTTACCGCGCTCCGGCACGGCCTTCCGGTGATCACGGCCGCGCCCATCGCGCTGCCGCCGGGCCTGATCGCTGAGGAGAACATGGTGCTGGTATCGGCGGGTGAAGCCGGCAAGATCGCAGAGTCGATC
>DATLAR010000120.1:0-5105 GCA_035527355.1 Planctomycetota bacterium | reverse complement strand
GCGCCGTCGCGGGTGCGAAATGTGAAGCGCGACGATGTGAGGGTATATCTGGATGCCGCGCTGGCGGGCGAGCCCGGCCGGCCCACCGGCGGCTTGCTCACGGTTCATCTTCCGGAGGGAATCAGCCTCGAGGGAACCGCCCCCAGGGTAATGTACGTTGTGAAACGCACAGCAGCCGCAGACTGAGAGATCTATCATGATTGACCACGAGAAAATACAGCAGGCCGTTCGTTTGTTTCTCGAAGCCATCGGCGAGGACCCCGCCAGAGAGGGCCTGCTGGAAACACCGCAACGCGTTGCAAGGATGTGCGACGAGCTGTTTATGGGCATGGACGTGGATCCCCGAAAAATAATCAAGGTGCTCAGCTCCGAAGACCACGACGAGATCGTGCTGGTGAAAAACATCGCCTTCCACTCGATGTGCGAGCATCATCTGCTGCCGTTCGTGGGCGTTGCGCACGTGGCATACATTCCCGAAGGCCGGCGTGTCACCGGCATCAGCAAGCTTGCGCGGATCGTCGAGGTCCACTCCCGCAAGCTCCAGGTGCAGGAGCGCCTCACCACTGCCATTGCCGAAAGCATAATGGAAGCTCTGCGGCCGCGCGGCGTGCTCGCCATTATGGAGGCCGAGCACATGTGCATGACGATGCGGGGCGTGAAGAAACCTGGCTCGCTCACGGTCACGTCGGTCGTTCGCGGCATCTTCCGCGAAAATGCCGCCACGCGAGCCGAGGCGATGGCATTGATCCGCAACGGCAACGCCTGACCGCCGGCCCGGCTCCGCGCCGGCCCTTGCCGCCTTTTTCACTTTCCCAGTGGTTCCGGCTGGGCTATAATACTAATGATGCCGCCAGGAGTAGCGCATTGATGCTGAAACAGCTCAAGCAGGTTGCCCTCTTCCTGCCGAATATCATGCTGTTGACCGCGGCCCTGGCCAAAGACGCCCGCGTGCCCGCTCGCACGAAAGCGATGCTGGCGGCCGCTGCGATTTACTTCGTGTCGCCGGTGGATATCATTCCCGACTGGATTCCGGTGATCGGCTATCTCGACGATTTCGTGCTGGCTATGATCGTGCTCGATGTTATCGTCAACTGCGTCGACCCCGAGATTGTGGGCGGGCACTGGCGGGGCTCGCAGCGGTCGCTGTCGGTGGGGCGGCGCATGGCTGCATGCTGCTGCTTCTTCATTCCCAAAAAGCTGAAGCACCGCATATTCGCCGCGCACGCAAGCAGTTGACAGCATGGCAAAAAGCTGCCGACAAGGACGAACGGCAATGTCTTCAATGAAGGAAGTTATCGGCAATCCGTGGTTCAAGCTGCTGATGCTTGTTATCGTGCTGCTGGCCATGGCATACGGCGTCTATGCCCTGCGCGGCATTTTGCTTCCCTTCGCGCTCGCGCTCGTCCTCGCATACATCATCAACCCCGCTGTAAACTGGCTCGAAGCGCATCGCATACCGCGCTGGGTTTCAAGCCCGGGCATCGTTCTTGCGGCGCTGCTAGTCTTCCTCGCTGGAATTCTCTTCCTGGTGCTAGACATCCAATCGGCCGTCAGCAAAGCCGTCGAAAAAGCACCCGAAGGGCAGCTCAACGCACTTGGAAAGGACAAGGAACCGGAAGAGGGGCAGAACAAGCCGGCAGAGCCACCGGAAGAGCAGGAGATCGGATCACAGGAATGGCTCGACCAGCAGCTCAAGCGCGCGGTAAACTACCTTCCCCAGCAATATCGCCCGCTGGCGCTTCGCGCTTCGCGCTCGATCGTGGAATACGTGAGCCGCAACCTGCAGGAAATCGCCGAATCCACCGGCGCCATCCTCGGGCAAATCGTGAAGTCGGCCGGCGATTTCATCATCGGCCTGCTCATGGCCGCGCTCGCACTCGTGCTCACCGTTTACATGCTGATCGCGATGCCGCAAGCAAAGAAAACTACTCTCGACCTCCTGCCCGCGCGCTACAAGCTCGACATCTTGCGCATCACAGGCAAAATAGACCGCGACCTGCGCCATTTCTTCCGCGGCCAGCTTCTCGTTGTGCTGATCCTCGTGGTGATGTACCTCGCCGGCTTCCTCATCATAGGCGTGCCGTACGCCGTGCCCGTTGCGATCATCGGCGGCGTGGGCGAGCTTATACCGTTCTTCGGCACCATGATGGGCATTATAGTTGGGCTTATCGCTTCCGCCGTCACCTACGGGTTCGATTACCACATGCTGCTGGTGATCCTTGTATTCGCGGTGGGGCAGTCGCTCGAATCCGGATTCATAAGTCCCAAGATTCTCGGCGGGCAGGTCGGCATGAACCCCGTGTTTGTCATCCTTGCCGTCTTCGTGTTCGGCGAGATGTTCGGCTTCATCGGCGCGCTGTTCGCGGTGCCTCTCGCGTCGGTGGTCAGGGTGGTGGGCCTGGAAATCCTGCAACGCGTCGGCAGACCAACCGAGATCGAGCTGCCCTTTGAAACGCCCGGGGCGGCTGAGGGAAAGCAGCCCGCCAATGAGTGAACTGAGGCAACAGGCCATCGGGATCGTGGAGACGCTGCAGGGCAGGGGATTCGAGGCTCTGTTTGCCGGCGGCTGCGTGCGCGATATGCTCATGGGCCACGAGCCCGTCGACTACGACGTCGCCACCAACGCCCGGCCCGACGAGGTGGCTGCAATCTTTCCGAAGACCGTCCTGGTAGGCGTGAAATTCGGAGTGGTGCGCGTGCTCGTCGATTCGCACGATTTCGAGGTTGCCACCTTTCGCACCGAGCACGGCTACCTCGACCATCGCCATCCCCAGGTCGTCGAGTTTTCCGACGCACGAAACGATGCTCTGCGACGCGATTTCACCATCAACGCCATCCTCTGCGATCCGCTCACCGGCCGCATTCTCGATTACGCCGGCGGGCAAGACGACATCCGCGCCGGCATAATCCGCACCGTGGGCGAGCCCGAAAAGCGCTTCGAGGAAGACTACCTGCGCTTGATCCGCGCCGTTCGCTTCGCCGCGAGATTCAACTACCGCATCGAAGACCGCACCTTCGACGCCATCCGCCGGAACGCTGCGAAGATCATTGATATCAGCCGCGAACGCATCGGACAGGAAATCCTCAAGATATTCGGCGGCCCTCACCCGCACGTCGGCCTTCAGCTCCTGTCCGACACCGGCCTGCTCGCCCACATCATGCCCGAAGTAGACGCGATGAAGGGCGTGGAGCAGCCGGCAAACTACCACCCCGAGGGCGACGTCTTCCAGCACTCGCTGCTCGCCCTGCGGCTGATGGGCCAGGCACGCACGCCCGAGTTTGCCCTTGCCGTGCTCCTGCATGACGTCGGCAAGCCGCCTACCTTCGAGCGCACCCCGCAGCGAATCCGCTTCAGCAACCACACCGAGGTCGGCGCCGAGATCATCCACCGGATCGGCCGCAGGCTGCGGTTCTCGAACGACCAGATCGATTTCATCAGCAGCCTCGCCCGCGACCATATGAAATTCGTCAACGTCTGCGGAATGAAAGAAAGCACGCTGAAGAAATGCTTGCGCGGGCGTTACTTCAACGACCTGCTCGAGCTGCACCGGCTCGACTGCCTGGCGAGCCACGGCGACCTCACCGCGTGGCGATTCTGCAAACAGAAGCTCGAGGAACTCGGACGCGAAAAAATATACCCGCCCCGGCTTATCACCGGCGGCGACCTCATCGAGCTGGGCTACCAGCCCGGCCCGGTTTTCAGGAAGATACTGTCAGCAACCGAAGACGCCCAGCTCGAAGGGGAAATCCGCAGCAGGGAAGATGCCATCGAATTCGTCCTGCACAATTTCCCCAGACCCGAACGCGAGTGACGCGGCGCCTTTCTTGTTACCATGTACAAAGCAATGCACCAGTGATCCGGAGGCTGCGTGGCAAACGCCGCATCCGAACCGATGGCAATGGAGGCTCGCAGTGAACAACGATCAGATCAGGTTCGACTTCAACAACGTGATGCTGAAGAAAACGGGCAAGCGCCACCTCGTCAGCAGGGATGAAATCGCCGCGCTCGAACCGGCGGTGAGGGATTTCCACGCACAGCTCCAAGCGGAAAAGGCTGCCGGAAAACTCGGCTTTGCAGACCTGCCCGACCGCACCGACGCGGCCGACGCCTGCCGCAAAGCCGCCGAGGCGCGCAAGGGCGGCTTTGAGAATTTCGTGGTGCTCGGCATCGGCGGATCCGCCCTCGGCCCCATCGCCGTGCACAATGCAATCCACAACCCGCACTACAACCTCGACGAGCGCCTGCGCAACGGCTGGCCGCGATTCTTCGTGGAAGACAACATCGACCCCGACCGCATGCACGCGCTCATCAGCCTGCTCGACGTGCGCAAAACGCTCTTCAACGTCATCAGCAAATCGGGCGGCACCGCTGAGACGATGGCGCAATTCCTGATCTTCCGCCAAATGCTGCGCGACCAGCTTGGCGACGCCTTCGCAAAAAACATGATTGTCACCACCGACGCAAGCAAAGGCCTCATGCGCGAAATCGTCGCCGCCGAAGGCTACGACTCGTTCGCCATCCCCGGCAACGTGGGCGGGCGGTTTTCAGAGCTGACGCCCGTGGGGCTGTTCCCCGCCGCCATGACCGGCATAAACGTGGCCAACCTTTTGGCCGGTGCAAAAGCCATGGCCCAGCGCTGCTCGGTAGATGAGCTCTGGAAAAACCCCGCATACATGGATGCCGTGCTGCATTTCATCGCCGACACGCAAAAGGGCAAGCATATCTCCGTAATGATGCCATACTCCAGCCGCCTGCGCGACATCGCCGACTGGTACCGCCAGCTCTGGGCCGAGAGCCTCGGCAAGAAACATGATCTCGACGGCAAAGTCGTAAACGTGGGCCAAACGCCCGTCAAGGCGCTGGGCGTTACCGATCAGCACTCGCAGGTGCAGTTGTATGTCGAAGGTCCCAACGACAAGGTATTCACCTTCATCGCCGTCGGGAAATACTCGTGCGACGTAACTATCCCCAAGGCCTTCGACAGCAAGGAAGGCGCCTCCTACCTCGGCGGCCATACTCTGGGCGAGTTGTTCGACGCCGAACGCGTGGGCACGCAGGTGGCCATCACGCAAGCCGGCCGCCCCAACCTCACCATCACCATCCC
>DATLAR010000119.1:0-15857 GCA_035527355.1 Planctomycetota bacterium | reverse complement strand
GGCAGGCGGTAAATGCAGACGTTCAGGAAGCTGCCGATCACACAACCCATGGCGAAGCTGAACATGTACATCGTCAAATTCATTGCAGAAGGATAGTAGCAGAACCGGCAGAGTATTTCAAGTGTAAACCAGCCGCGGCATAGCCGCGTCATGTGGCGGGGCGTCATCGGCAGTGCAGGAGGTGCGGGATGGGCGGCCTTCACTGCGGGATGTGCCACGCGATACAAATGTAAAGTCTACTTGACATTCCCTGCGGAATACCCTATAATGCGTCATGCCGAATGGACGCACAATCGGATTCAAAACGGAAAGGGAACACATTATGTGGAAACATATGCTGAAAGACGGATCGTGGATCGGCGTTGTGGGCCTCGCAGGAATCGGCATCCTCAGCATTATTCGTGGCGTTCTCGAGTTTTCAGAAAACGTGTTCATCAGTGTGTCATTCATAGCTTTCGGTTGCCTTGCTTTCTCCGCTCTGATTCTTTCATGGCGCAAGAGGAAGAGACTCTATGGAGACGGGCCAGCCAGTGACGAACGTGAGGAATGGATACGAATGCGCGGCGACAATGCCGGTGCGCTCGCTCTCCTCATATTTTGGGCCTTGGCCTGTGCTGTTCCTTGGACCATTGCTCTCGCACAAGGTAAGAAGGCCATCTCGATTGATCGCGCCTGGTTCCTACTGGCTCTCAGCCTGGGCATACTGCTCATGATCGCCGTCCGCACGGCTGCAATATGGCGCGTTCGCAGGCGGGAGTTGGCCAATGGCAAGGAATGACCAACACCGACTGAAGAACCAGATTCGACGCCTTCGCTTCGAGCATGGTGATATGACGCAAGAAGAGCTCGCCAAGAGAGTCGGCGTCACCCGGCAGACGATTATTGCTCTCGAAGCCGGAGGTTATGTTCCGTCGCTGGCATTGGCCTTTCGCATCGCCCAAGCATTTGATCGTTCAATCGAGGAGGTGTTCCAGTACCGAAAGGGCGGCGAATAGCCGGTTCGGCGAATCCTCTACTTCTCATTGCCAAGCGACAACGCATAGCGCCGCCGCATGATGCCGCCAAATCTCTTGATTTTCACACAGCGATATGTAAAATGACATAGTTCCCGGAGAAAGCTTCTCTGGCGTTGGTCATGCAATTGTCTCAGGGCGGATGTCATGGCAAAATTGAGCGGACCGGAAGAATTCTTTGAGGTATTCCGGCATCAGAAGCGGACGGACCGCCCGGACGCGCCGCATGAGCAGCCGGGCCAGGCGCCCGGGCAGGCGGCGCAGCCGGAAAATGCCCGCACCGAGCTGTCCTTCCCCGCGGGGCAGGTGTCTGCCGAGAAAATCGTGCCTGTTAAGGTGAGCACGCTCGTTTTCGCCGCTGTTTGCGCCGTTCTGCTGATGATACTCAGTTTCTTCGCGGGCGTGGCCACGCGTCCTGATCCGGCCAAGGACCAGATCAAGCAGCCCGGCCTTACAGGCCGCGCAGGGCTAACACCCGGCGAGAACCGCCCGATCACACCATCGTCCGGAGAGCCGGTGACGGGCGGATGGGAGCTGCAGGTGATAAGCTATGCCAGAAACCCGTCGAACCAGAAGAACGCGGGCGATTGGGCGAAATATTTCAGTGAGCTCCCGGCGTTGAAAGCCGGCTTGGTCCGCGCCTTCACCCGCGAATCGAGCACCCACGTCTCGGTGGTGGTGGGGCCGTTCCAATCGCCGCAGAACGCCGCCGCTCTCAAGGTCAGGGCGGCCATTGCCGACGTTACTGTCCAAGCGGGGCGGTCTTCTGCCATCGAGAAGCCGTTTAGAGACGCATTTTTTGTCAAGGCTCCGGAAGGCCGATAGGCCAATCAGGAACAAGCATACTTGCAGAGCTATCCGGAATGCATTCCCTGCGTGTTCAAGCAGGTGCTGAATACGGTCCGCCTGGTTACCGACGACGAGGAAGTCCAGCGGGCGTTGCTGCTCGAAACGGCCAAAGTGGTGCAGCGGGCCGATTACTCGCGGGCCGCCGCCGAGATATCATGGCACGCGTTGATCCGGGCATACAACCTGCTGGGCTGCCTTGACCCGTATCGCGAGGCAAAGCTGTACTACAATAACCTGATGCTCGAATCCATCGACGAGCTGCGTGCGCTGATCGACGCGGCCGACGATCCGCTGCACACGGCGGTGAAGATGGCGGTGGCTGGAAACATCATCGATATGGGCATCCTGGGCGATGCGTTTGACGTGCACGAAACCGTGAAACACGCACTCGAGACGGGCCTGGCGGTCGATCATTTCGACGCGCTGAAACGCCAGCTCGACAAGGCCCGCAGCGTGCTTTACATCCTGGACAATGCAGGCGAGGTGGTCTTCGACAGGCTGCTGATCGAGCGGCTGGCCGGCAAGCAGGTGTGCTGCGTTGTGCGGAAGAGTCCGATACTCAATGATGTAACCCGCGTCGAAGCCGAAGAAGTGGGGCTAAACAGCCTCTGCGAAATCGCCGATACCGGCTGCGACGTCTTCGGCGTTCCGATGGACCTGGTGTCCGACGCCTTCCGCGAGCGGTTCTACGCGGCCGACATCGTTATCTCGAAGGGGCAGGCTAACTACGAAACGCTCGACCTCGTGGACCGGCAGGTGTTCTTTATCCTGATGGCGAAATGCGACCGAGTGGCACAGCGGCTGTGCGTGCCGCTGCGGCACGCCGTGGTGATGGACAGCCTGAGGCTGCCGTACCGCGCGGCCTGCGAAGAGCGGGTCTGATTTGGAATTGTGCGCCGTTGAGGCGTAAGGCATAGATCGAAAAGGAGGATTTCAAGTGAGCATTCATAGAAGTCTTGCATCCAGGAGCAAGCTGCGCAGGCAGCGCAACGTGCTGACACGCGGCGAGCGTATCGACAAGCTGTTGGACCAGGGCCGCTGGCAGGAAGGCGATACCGTCTTCGGCCTGCCTACCATCAAGATCATCAAGATCAAGAGCGGCAAGAAGAAGAAGAAAGAGAAAGCCGAGGAAGCCGAAGGCGCTGCTGCGAAATAATCGACACTGAAGGCAGGTGAACTATGATCGCGCGACGCATGAGCCTCATCGATTCGTCGGGTATCCGGAAGGTGTTCGACCTTGCACGCACGATGAAGGACCCGGTGAACCTGAGCATCGGCCAGCCTGATTTCGATGTGCCGGAGGCCGTTAAGCAGGCGGCGATCGAGAGCATCAAGGCCGGCCGCAACCGCTACACCGTGACGCAGGGCATTCCCGAGCTGCACGCGAGCGTGCGGCAGCTCATCAAGGCAGGCCGCGGCATCGAGCCTGAAGACATGCTCATCACGTCGGGCGTGTCCGGCGGGCTCGTGCTGGCCTTCCTGGCGCTGGTTGACGACGGCGACGAGGTGCTGATCCCCGATCCCTACTTCGTCATGTACAAGCACCTCGCCAACCTCACCGGCGGGCGGCCGCGATTCATCGACACCTACCCCGATTTCAAACTGCGCAAGGAAGCGCTGCGGGCCGCGATCACGCCGCGAACCAAGATGCTCGTGATCAACAGCCCCTGCAACCCCACGGGCGTTACATACAGCCGCGAGGAACTCGAAGGCGTGGCCGAAGTTGCCCGCGAGCACGATCTGCTCGTGCTGTCGGACGAGATTTACGATTGCTTCTGCTACCGGCCCGAATACCCCAGCATGGCATCGCTGTATCCCAAAACGCTGCTGATGGGCGGCTTCAGCAAGAGCCACGCAATGACCGGCTGGCGGCTGGGCTACGCAGCCGGCCCCGGCGAGATCATCCGCGAGATGACCAAGCTCCAGCAATACTCGTTTGTTTGCGCACCTTCTTTCGCGCAGTATGCGGGCGTCACTGCGCTCGCGGCCGGCATAGGCAATGCCCGCGACGAATACCGGGCCAAGCGCGACATGATCTACAACGGGCTGAAAGACGACTTTGACGTGCAGAAGCCGGACGGCGCGTTCTACATCTTCCCCAAAACGCCCTGGGGCACCGACCAGGAGTTCGTTGAGGAAGCCATCAAGAACAACGTGCTGGTCATACCCGGCAGCGTATTTTCCGAGCGAGCCACGCATTTCCGTATCTCCTATGCGGCCACGGACGACACGCTGAAACGGGGGATCGACATACTCAACCGCCTGGCGCGAAGCAGGAAGTGATTCGCCGCCCGGCCCCGAGGAGGCGCTGTGCCAACGCTTCGATGCGCACTCGCCATAGCGGCTTTGTTCCTTTCAGGCTATCAAGCTATTGCCGCCGCCATGACGCAACCCGAGCCGGACGGCGGCAGCTATTTCCTCTCGTTCAACCCCCGCGCAGGCGCCCGATTCGAGTTCACATTCGCCTCGCGCGACGTCAGGAACCACTACAAACTCGCCTACGACCCCGCCGGCGGCTTTTCGCTGCTGAAGCTGATCGCCGGCACCACGCGCCCGCTTGCCGAAGCGAAAAACGTGCCCGCTTTTTCATCCGTGGGCGTGTGGCTGCGCCCGTGGGAAATCAGGGTGGAAATCGACAACCGCACGGTCCTCACCTCCGACGACACCTCCTTCCGCGCCGGCAACGCCAGCCTCTTTCCGCCTGCCGTGGGAGCCGTTCTCAGGCAGAAGGCAAGCATAGCACTTGCCGATGATTTCGAGGACCATGCCTCGACGGCGAAGCACTGGAAGACGCTGGCCGGCTCGTGGAAGATATTTGCGCCAATGGATGAGCTGGCCTTGCGAGATGAAGGCCCTCCCATGTTTTCCGTGTATGAAGCGGGCGGGGATGCAATGAGTCTCGCCATCGCCGGCGAGACGTGCTCGAATATCCGCATCTCCGCCTCGATCAGGCTCGAAGGGGCGGAAACTGCCGGCATCGCATTCAATCTGTTCAACAAAGACCGCTTCAGCGCGTTGGTTATCACGCCCGGTGTGGACGGCGCCGGCCGGGCGCGCCTGCTCGAGTTCCGCGACGGCAACCCGATCGAACTGTGCGGGTTCGATAGCCGCGGTATCGAGCACGGCCAATGGTGCGAACTGACGGTCGAGACGTTCGGCGACCTGGCATGGTGCAGTGTGAACGGCCAAACCGTATGCACCGCGCGCCCCAGCCCCGAATCGACGAGTAGCGGCCGCATCGGCCTCGTCTCGTTTGGCCCCGGCACGAAATTCGACGACGTCGCCGTGCACGGCTTCACCGGCTTCATCGACCGCTTCCATTCTGCCGGGCCGCAATTCTGGACGCTCACCGGCGACTGGAACTATGCCAACGGGCTGGCCGGCTCGGGGCGGGCGCTGTTTCGGCCGCGTGCCGAAAAGCCCGGCCGAATCGATGCAAGCATCGGCGGCGGTTGCACCGAGGCTGCCATCTTCACGCACTCGCCCACCGAGAACTCATACTACGCATTTGGGCTGTTTGGCGGCGAATGGCAGTTTCGCCGCGTGCTGAACGCGGTGCCGGCCGTGCTCGCAACGGCACCCGCCATCAATGACAAGCCGCAGCGTATCACGCTGATCGATCGCGCCGGAACCTTCGAGTGCCTTGTGGACGATGTGCCCGTTTTCGACGCGAGCGATAGCCTGCTGCCGGCGGCGTCGTGCGGGCTGATGGGCAAGGAAGCCGCGTTTTCGGCCTTTCGCGCAACTGAAGCGCCGCCGCGGGGAGTAGTCATTTTCACCACGGGCTTTGAAACCGTTACCGGCATCGACCGAATCCTGGCACACAAGCGGCGCATATTGGGCGGCATCATGGATCCTGAAGGCCTGGGCTGGGAATACAACAAGCACGATGGGAAAACGGTGCTTCGCGGCAGAGCGTCGGCCGGCGTGCTATCCTTCCATAGCCCCATACCGGGCAGCGCGTCAATCGAGGCCAGGATGTCGGTGTCGGGCAAGCCGGCGTTGGTGCTGGATGCTGATGCCGGCCGCGGAGCCTACCGCCTGGGACCGAGCGCGGACGGGTCAAAGGTGGTGATGACGCGCAACGGCATAGCTCTCGGCGAGCGGCCTGTAACCGGCCAGCCGGCAAACCTGCTGCTCAAGCTCGCGCGTTGCGGGCGGTCGATACTCGCGTACGAAGATTCGCAGATCATATTCGTCTATGCCGACAAAAACCCCCGCAAGGCGGGGCGTGTGGGGCTGGCATCGGAGGGCGGCTGGTTCGAGAGTTTGGCTATTCGCGCGGAGAAGGCGGTTGAGCTCGGATTCGAGCGGTTCAGCGGGCACTGGCGCGAAGCCGGCGGCCGCTGGCTGCTCAACGCCGGCCTGCCGGACCCGGAGCTCGGCCATTGGATTACCGGCATCGCCGATGAAAAGCCGGCATTCCTCTGGCAACGCACCCCGCGGCCTGGCGGCTTCGTGTGCTATGCGACCATTGCACCGGCAACGGAAGGCTACGCGGACGGCGGCAGCCGCAAATTCCCGCTCGGCGACGTTGTGCTGAAATTTGGCGGCGACCGCGAAAACACCAAGAACGGCTGCACGCTGGTGCTGTGGGCCAGCGGACGCAGCGTGATGCGTTTTGAGAACAACGGTGCTGCGGCCGCCGAGACAAATATCGACCTGCCGCGCGACCGCCCCGTGCGGCTGGGCGTAGACGTAGACGGCAAGGCGATCAAGGTGAGCGCGAACGGCAAACCGGTAGCCGAGTTTGCCGCCGTGCTGTCCGGCGAGGGATGCCTCGGATTCGGGGTCATCGGATCGCGCGCCAGCTTCGTTGATATCTTGATTCTGCCGGGCGATTAGTTTATATTATGCCGCGCTTCCGGCCGTTTTTCCTCGTCGTCCGGCCATTGGCCGGGATTGGATATGTCGATGCCGAAATATGCCATCATCTCTGAGCTGCACGCCAACTGGGCGGCTTTCTTCGAAGTCTACAAGAGCATCAAGCAAAACAAGGAGATACGCGACATCGTCTGCCTTGGCGACATCGTGGGCTACGGACCGGAGCCAAACGAGGTGATCCACAGCCTGCGGCAGATGGAGCAGCGCGGCTATCGGGTACAGTACAACCTGGGCAGTCATGATGCCGCCGCGCTGGGCATGTTCGTTTTCATAAGCTTGCGCGACGAGGCAGACATCAAGCGCGTGAAGAACGAATCGGGCCTGGAGAACGAAGAGGAAATCATTCAGGCCTACCACGACCTCGACACGCGGCGCTACATTCCCGTTCGGCCCGAGGCCAAGGCGGCGATGGACTGGACGTTGAAGACGCTGACGAACGAGAGCAGAAATTTCATGCGGACGAGGATGGTGCTGCGGATCATGCTGAAGGAGGGCGTGGTTTGCGTGCACGCATCGATTCGCGACCCGATTTTCGAGTACGTGCGCGACGCGCGCTGCGCCCAGCGCTGCTTCGAGTCGGAAGAGATGGAGAATCAGAAGGTATGCTTTGTGGGGCACACGCATTTTCCGGTGATCTGGCGGGTGCCGCGCGAGGCACGCATGAGCTATGCCGGCAACGTGGTGCTTGTTTCCGAGCCGGAATGCATCTTCGACACGCACCACAGGTTGGAGACCGATACCTACCGTTACATAGTGAACGTGGGAGCGGTGGGGCAGCCGCGTGATGGCGATGCGCGGGCCTGCTATGTTATTTACGACAGCGACGCCGACACCGTAACCTACGTGCGGCTGGATTACGAAGTGACGAAAACCCAGCAGAAGATACTACGCGCCGGCCTGCCGGCCCAACTGGCCGAGCGGCTGAGCGCAGAATGAACCCCTCCTTTCCAACCAGATCCCGCGAGGTCTACCGCCCAACGCCGTCCAAATCGTTGATCGCAGCCTATCGCTGGTAAATCGCCGGCCGATATCTGGGCGGGGGAATGGGCTTGCCCGATTCGCGGGCAGCCAGAATCCATGCTTCCTTTGCCCGCTTCACCTGGGCAAGCGCCTCTTCCGGAGTATGCCCGAACGCCGAACACGATTCGAGATCGGGAATGTCAGCAATGTATCCGCCGTCCTCTTCACTGTAGAAGATATTTATGTGATAGTCGCTCATCATTCATTCTCCAGTTCAAGATCATAGCGTTCGATCAAACGCAGCAACTGCCTGATCTGGTAGGGCTTCGCCTGGCCGTCTACCTCCTGAAGGTTGATGAGCTCAGGGATGGACGGGTGGGCAAAGATATGATGGCTTCCGCTGGTTCTCGTCGGGCGGAATTTAGTGCCCGCGCAGCACTGCTAAGGAGCAGACCATCATCGCTGGTAAATGGGCAGATAGCGGTATTGGATCGAGAGCGCCAGCGTGGCCATCGCGGTCATGTAAACGGGGCCTGCCTGGCTTGCGTTGCCATCGCCGGGCGATCCGGGCCAGCTCTTGTCGCCGCTCTGCTTTTCGAGCAGAAGCTTTTCGATGTGTTCCTTCCAGAAATCCCAATGCTTTCCGCCCGCCTGATACATCGCGTTTGAGCAATGGTAGAGGGCATAATAGAAAAACTCGCTCTCCCAGCGCAGCGGGTTTTGCATGAGGTAATCGGCGCCCTTCTGCACCAGAGCATCATCGTACAGGCCGCACAACTGCAGCGCCAGCGTGCCCGTGCCCGTCCTCGACTGCTGCGGCCCGCCTCCAGGCTGATAGCCGAAGCCGCCGCCGGGGTACCCGCAACGTCTGATGTATGCGATGGCTTCCTCGATGGCTTCCTTGGGCACCTCGAGGTCGCAGTTTTTCGCCGCGCGCAAGGCCACAAGCTGCCATCCGCTCACCGAAATATCGCTGTCGCCGGAGTTTGGCTGATAGCGCCAGCCGCCTTTGTTGTTCTGGTCCTTGTTCACCTTCTGGGCCTTGAGGATGAGCTGCACGGCGCCGTCCAGCCGCTTCTTCACGGTCTCCGATTGTGTCATGCCGTAAACTTCGGCCAGCATTATGGTGGTGATCCCGTGGCAGTACATAGGCCCCTGGCCGGGCGGTCGGTCGTAAAGCAGACCATCGCGTTCGGGCAGCTTGAGGATGTATTCCAGCCCCCGCGCAACGACATCGGAGTGGGGGCCGCGTTCCGGGGTGTTGCCGTTTGCCAGAAACGCGAGCAGCGCCAGCGAGCTCACGCCGGCGTTCGGGCCGCCAAAGCCGCTGTTCCACGAGCCGTCTTCGCGCTGCTGCGACGCCAGGTATTTCAGGGCGCCGTCAACGGCATCGTCTACCGGGGTGCGCTTCAGCTCCTCGTCGATCTTCTGCTCGCGCGCCGGGTCGGACGTCTCGGCCGGCCACGCGCTTGCGCACAGTGCCCACGCCATTGCTGAAAGCAGTATCAGGCTCTTATTTGTCATCGCCTTTGCTTGTCTCCGCAAGGCCCCGGAAGTAAACCTGCACCATCTTCTCGAATTCCCTGGGGTAGCCTTCCTTCATTGCCTGAAGGATCTGGTTCTTGACCTCGCCGGGCAGCTTGCCCCAGTCGTCGCCCATCTTCATTACGGCCTCGGGCAACTCGGCATCGCTGCCGGTGCCGATGCCTGTGGAGCCGGTGCCCGAGTTGCCGGGCTTCCGCATCGCCTGCATCGATGCCAGCATCGACTGTGTGGCGTTGTTGAGGGCATTTTGTATCTGCTGCTGCATCTCGGCTACCTGCTGCTGCGGCGCTCCCTGCTCGATCATATGCGCCGCCTGCTGCATCTGGTTTGCGGCATCTGCAAGCGATCTGGCCGTTTCGGGATTCATCGCCTGCTGCTGGCTCTGCTGCGCCTGCTGACCCTGCTGTCCCTGCTGTCCCTGCTGACCGGGCTGTTGGCCGGGTTGCTTGCCGGGCTCTTGGCCGGGCTGCTTGGCTTGCTGCTGACCGGGCTGTTGGCCGGGCTGCTGACCGGGCTGTTGGCCGGGTTGCTTGCCGGGCTCTTGGCCGGGCTGCTGACCGGGCTGCTTGGCTTGCTGCTGACCGGGCTGCTTGGCTTGCTGCTGACCGGGCTGCTTGGCTTGCTGCTGACCGGGCTGTTGACCGGGTTGCTTGCCGGGCTGCTGACCGGGTTGCTTGCCAGGCTGCTTGCCGGGCTGCTTGGCTTGCTGCTGCCCCTGCTCACCTTGCTCGTGCCCGTCCTGCTCCTGTCCTTGCTGTGCGGCCTTGGCCTGCTCGATGGCCTCGGCCACTTGCTTGTTTGCGGCTTCGGCGGCCTTTGCGGCTTCATTGAGGTTTCTTGCCGCCTCGGCCTGTGCCTCTTGTGCCTGTGCGTTTGGCGCTTCCGCGTTTTGGGCCAAGGCTTTGGCCGCCTGGGCCATCTGCTGGGCCGCCTTCTCGGCTTTTGGTTCGGCGGTGTTCCTCAAAGGCTCGGCGGCGGCGGGTGCGATCTGCTCCATCGCGTCTCGTGCGTCTTCAAACTGCTCGGCCAGCCTGGCTGCCTCCTGCTGGAGTTTTGCCTGGGCCTCAGCCTGCTGCTGAGGCGGCATCGGCGGCTGCTGTGTCTGGGCTTGGGGCTGCTGGCCGGGCTGGCTTTGCTCGGGCTTCTGGGGCAGGCCGGCAAGCTTATTCTGTTCGTTGGCTAGTGCGTGCGCCTGCTGCTGCAACTGTTCGAGCACCTCCTGGCCTTTCTCGAGTGCGGCCTCGCGGGCCAGCGGCATCTCGGCTAGCTGCTTGAGGAGTTCCTTCGCCAGGTCGGCTTGGGCATCGGCCACGGGTGCGCGGGCCGCCTCCGGATTCTGCTGGGCCTGGGCGGTCTTGTTTGCAAGCTCTTCCTGCTTGCGGGCGAGGTCTTGCAGCCGTTCGAGGTTTTGGCGGGCGATCTCTTCGGGCATGTCTTGTGCCAACTCGGCGGGCAACTCCACGCCCTTTGCCAGCTCAACGGCCTGCTGCAGAGCTTGCTCTACTTTTGCGAGTTTTTCGGCTGCTTCCTTAATCCTTGGCTCGGCCTGATCAAAATCACCCTCGCGCAGGTTCTTGGCAGCCTGCTCCATCGCCTGCTGCGCAGGTTCGGCGAGGCGTGCGGCCTGCTCGGCCATTTTTGCGGCTTCGGGCGCTTTTTCCTGCAGGGCATCGGCCAGGCGTTGGGCCTGGTCTGCCACGTCGGCGGCACGCCTGGCATCCTGGCGTTCGGCCTTGGCCAGCGTGGCCTGGTTCTGGGGGTCGTCGGGCAGGGCGTTTGCGACAAGCGGGGCCATTGTCTGCTGGTTTTCCTTCAGTTCGGCCGCCTGCTGTGCCGCCTGTGCAAGCTGCTCGGCCGGCACGGCGGGCATCTGTTTGTCGGCATTCTGGAGCTGATCGAGCGCCCTCTGCTGCTGTTGGGCGGCATCGGCCAGATGCTCGTTGCGTTCGGCGGGGTCTTCTGCGGCCATTGCCTCGGCCATCTGCGTCTGGGCCTGTTCCATGGGCTGGTCGGCGGCTCGGTTCAGTGCCGCTCTCATTCGATCCAGTTCGCCCATCTGCTGGAGGTCGGGTTCGGGGCGTGCGCCGATGGCGTTTGCTTCGCGTGCGATTTTCTGGGCGAGCTCGCGTGCGGCCTGCTGCGCCTCGGCCTGTCTCTGGCGTGCCTCCTCGATGGGTCGCGCCTGGTCGGCGGCGAGCGGTGCGGGCGCATCCTCGACGGCTTCACGCGCCTCGGCGAGCTCGCGTGTGGCCATTTCATGCTTCTGCAAAACGTCTTGGAATTGCTCTTTGGCATCGGGCTGTGCCTGCGCCAGCTCGGCCCGAGGCTCGGCCGCTTCCGCCTGTGCGAGCACTTCGGCCTTCGCCAGTTCGTTCTTAAGGTTGTCGAGCTGCCTGGCGATCTGGTGCTGGGCGTCGGCTGCGTCTTGCGGCCTGTTTGCGAGCATCTGCTGGGCCTGGTCCATCTGCTGCGGAATCGGCTCGATCTGCTTTGCCGCCTGTTCGATTGCAGCTTGCATCTGTGGCTGAGCCGGCCAGTCCTGCCGTGCGGCGTTGATATCGGCTGCCACGTCTCGCGCCTGGTCTTCGAGCTGCTGCTGGCGGTCGGCGATGTCGTCGAGCGTGGGACGATCCTGCTGCTGAGCCTTCTGGGCCTGCTGCGAGAGGCGCTTCTGCTGGTCGGCGAGTGCGGCGGCGTCAACTGCTGCCTGGTGCAGCGCGTGCTCGGCCTCAAGGCGGTCCACGTTCCGAGCGATCTCGTCGAGGCGCTTCGCGGCTTCTTCCTGCCTGGCCGCGGCTTGGTCGAGAGCATCGGGCTGTTGCTGGGCCTTCTGCAGGAGTTGCCGGGCGTCGGCCATGGGTTCTTGTGCAAAAGCTTCGAGGGCATCGGCGGCGTCGGCGTAATCCTGGGCGGCGCGTGCATCGGCTTGCGGGCCTTGCTCTTCGCGTTTGGCCATTTCTCTGGCAAAATTGGCCAGTGCCTGTGCCTCGTCGGCCAGTTGCTGCTGTTTCTGTTCGGCCTTCAGCAAGGTCATATCGTCGGGCTTGCCGGTTTGCCTTGCCTGCATCAGCTCGCGCATCGCCTGTTGCTGTTCCTCGGCCAGCTCGCGCATGGCCTTGGGGAGGTTGGGCTGGAGTTTGGCGATTTCGGGCTCGGCGGCCAGCTCTACGGCGGCAATTTGCTCTTGCGCCTGGCGCAGGCCCTGCCGCGCTTGCGCCAGCCGCTGGTCCGACTGCTGCATTTCGTTGGCAGCCTGCGGCATCTGCGCGTTCTCGGCCGCATTGGCTGCGCGCTCTGAATGCTGCTGCGCGGCGGCAAGCTGCTGCCTTGCCTGTTCCAGCGGGCCCACCGCCTGCGGGAGCACCGGCTGGGCTTCCTGTTTCAGGCCATCGATCTCCTTGTCGAGCTTCTTGAGTGCTTCGGCGATCTGCTTCTCTTCGGCTGCGGCCGCCTTGGCCTCGTCGGAATTCGGTTCGAGGCCGGCCGTTTTCCTGCTGAGATTCTGCTGGGCGTGGGCGATCTCCGACACCGCCTGCTGCACGTCCTGCACCTTCTGCTCCACGGCGATGCGGTCCAGTTGCTGGGCGAGCTTCTGGATATCGGCGGCGGCGCTATCCTCCTGCTGCTGCACGCGAGCAAGGGCATCGCTGCGGGCGGCGGGGGTCTGCTCGGCGAGCGCCTGCTCGAGCATCCGTTCGGCCTTGCTGAGGCTGCGATCGGTCAGGTTCTCCAAAGCCTTCTGCAATTCGTTGATGTCGCGGGAAAGGGCCTTGTCGGGATGCTCGGCCAGTGCGGCATCGAGCTTGGCGATGATCTGCTGAGCGGCGCGCCTGTCTTCTTCAAGTTTTCGCGCGGCCTCTCGAAGCTCATCCTGGTTCTCGGCGGTCCACGGTGCCTGTTCGTTTCGCGCCATCTGCTTCAGGCGATCCACGGTCTGTGCGTCTTCCTTCAGCCGGTCGGCCAGCTTGCGCATGCCATTGCGCGCGCTGTCAACGGCTTCGAGCTGCTGCTTGCGCGCGGGCGTTTTCTCGGCAAAACCGACGCGAATGAGGTACTCGTTGGAGTCGCCTCGGCCGGCCTCGCCGCGACCGTCATACGCGCACACCCTGTAAACTATCTCGTCGCCGGCCTTCGCGCCCAGCCTGCTGAGGTCCCACTGGTAGGGGATCACGAGGCTGCGGACGTTCTGCTGCGGCAGGCGGAGGTTGATGCGCTGCTCGGGCTGTTTGTTCAGGCTGAAGAGCAGTTGCACGGCGGTTACCGCGAAATCGTCGCGCACGGCGATCTGCATGGCCACCACGGATGCTTCGGGCAACACCAGATTTCCGCCCGGCTTGTTGATGAGCACGATGGGCTTGAGGTCGGCCAGAGCCCGCAGCGAGTATTCGGGCACCGGAAAGTTTTCATGGCCGTCGAGAGAGGTGAGAAGGATCGAATATGTATCGCTCACCGATACGGTGAATGAGAAGGCGGCCTCGGTTTCGGCCGAGCGCATCGGGCGCGGCTTGCTTTCGCTGGCGAATGCAACGCTGGCGGAGCTTAGCGGCTGTGTGGCTTTCACCTTCAGTGTTACCTTCGTGCCCTCGAGCTTCGCGATCATGCCGTCTACACTCGGGAAGGTTTCGGGCTTCAGGCCGGTATAGGCGGGATACTCGCACGAGATAGTGAGGCTGGCCACTTCGGGCCGCGGCACCACTCGCACGCGGTAGTCTTCGCTATCGGCATCGCCCGCCGAAATGCGGTAGATGAACGACTTGCGGAGGTTGGGCATCGATATGACAAACGTGCCCTTGTCGTCGGGCAGCATCGCATGTTCTTTCCATTCGCCGCCATCGACCTGCTCGTGCAGATGGGCGCGGCTGGGCACGTTGCCCCTGGCATTTGCGAGGATCAGCAGGCTCTCGCCCGCGAGCACCGTGGTGTCGCCGGGGCTTACGTCGAGGCGCGTGTCGGTGAGCCGCGGAACGTTTGCGAGCAGGAAGCGCCTGAACAGGCGGGAGAAATCCTGGTATTGGATGCTCGCGTAGACGCCGACGAGCAGCATTATGATGCCTGCTAAGCTCACGGCGTGGTAAGCGGTTTTGGACGAGATCGCGCGGCGGAAGTCGATATCCCGCGTCTTGTTCACCGTGGTGGTCACCAGCGCGTCGATCAACTGCTGCGAGCCCTTCACGTCGGGGCTGTCGCTGCTCTTGAGAATCTCCACCGTGCTGGCCAGGCCCTCGCTCAACTCGGGGTGCGCCGCTTCAACGGCAAACGCAAGCGAATTCTCGTCGGGCCGGCGAAACCACGGGATCACCACGAACATCACGGCCGCCGCGACCGCCGCGCCGATCGATCCCGCCAGCAGCAGCACGCGGTGCAGCGGTGACAGCACGAGGTAGCGGTCGATCAGGAACGACGTGATCATCGAGAGGATGAAAACAGTGACGACCATGGCGAGGCCGCGAACGAGCGTTATCGCCATCACGCGTTCGGCCTCGGCCTTCAGCTTGGTCTGCAATTCTGCGGGCAATCGACTGGAATGGTGAGCGAGTTCCATTGCTGGTCCTCCGTGAGCATCCTGTGCCGGGGAAGCGGCCTTTTAGACCATGTGATTCACACACCTGATATTGTAAGGCGGGAAGGCGTTGCAGTCAAACCCAATTGAAGCTGAAAAATGAGTGTTTACAAGATTTTACGCAACAGGCGGCCGGGGCGAGAAAGGCGGCGCTGCCGAGTTCACCTCTGCGTCAGCTCGCGAATGATGTCTTCTATGCTGCGTGTGGGCGTGTAGCCTGCGAGACGGCGTGCGCGCGAGATATCCGGCACGCGGCGCGGGAGGTCTTCGAAGCCTGCGGCGTAAGCCTGATCGTAAGGGATGTGCTGGATTTCGGCCGCGGGATTCGCAATGGCCCTCACGATCTCGGCAAGCTCGCGGATCGATATCTCGCGGTCGCTGCCGATGTTTACCACCGAGCCTTCGGCGGCCTGCGTATTGGCGAGGCCAATGATGCAGCCCACGGCATCGGCCACGTGCGTGAAGCTGCGCGTCTGGCGGCCGTCGCCGTAGACGACGATCGGCCCGCCGTCGCGTGCCTGCTGCACGAAACGCGGAATCACCATTCCGTACCTCCCCACCTGCCGCGGGCCCACGATATTGAAGAAACGCGCGATCACGCAGCGCAGGCCGCGCTCGCGATGATATGCCAGCGCCAGAAACTCATCGAGCAGCTTCGAGCACGCATAGCTCCAGCGGCCCTTGTCGGGCGGGCCGAGCACAAGGTCGTCGTCCTCGCGAAACGGCACCTCCGAGCGCTTGCCATACACCTCGGACGACGACGCGAGCAGCACCTTCTTCTTTGCCAGCCACGCGAGCTTCAGCACGGTTTGCGTGCCGCCGGCGGTAGTCTCGATAGCCCGCACGGGGCTATGCACCACGAGAAACACGCCCACGGCCGCCGCAAGGTGATAGATCATCTCGCATTCGTCCACAAGCGGCGCCATCAGCGTCTCGTCGAGGATGCTGCCCACCACAAACTTGAAATTCGTGTTGGACAGCAGGTGGCAGATGTTTTCCTTGCGGCCGGTTGAGAGGTCATCGATCACGACCACGCGGTGCCCGCC
>DATLAR010000118.1:0-19160 GCA_035527355.1 Planctomycetota bacterium | reverse complement strand
TTGACCACACCGATGCCGAGAGCTACAAGCAGCATCAGCATGGGCTTCTCCAGCGGCTCGATGTGCGGGATCGAATCGTTGATCCTGGCCAGCAGGTTTCCCTTGCCGAGGAATGCGTATAGATTGCCGGCCCAGGCGCCGGTGAGTGCGCCGAAGATCATCGTGCCGATGCCGCCATACAGGAAAAGCTTGAAGAACCGCGCGTGGCCCGCGTGCGTGCGATACTTGCGTGCCATCACAAACGAGAAAACCACGAGGCCCAGGCCGTAGAGCACGTCGCCGAAGCAGAAGCTGAAGAACAGCAGGAACGAGAAAATGAGCCAGGGCGTCGGGTCGAAGCTGTAGTAGTCCGGCAGGCCGAACATGCCCACGAGAATCTGCGCGGGCCGTGAAAACCTGCCAAGCGAAAGCGACACCGGCGGCGTGTCCTTCTCGGGGTCGGGGTCTTCATAAATCGCCGAGACCTCGGGGAATTCCTTGAGTGCGCCGTTGATCCTGGGCAGGTCTGCCACGCGCACCCAGCCTGTGAGGATTGACATTCTGCGCGAGTTGAGCAGATTCGAGCACGCGTCGGCTTTGGATTTTTCGCTCAGCCAGTGGCCGGCGGCAATCTCAACGCGGCGGCTGTCGTTGGCAAGCTCGAGCACACGCAGCCGGAAAGCCTGCTGCTGCTCCCTGCGCTCCTGGATATCTTCGTCGAGCTCGTGAATGCGATCTTCCACCTCGCCCGGCAGCCTGGGCAGAGCGGTTTCACTGAAGCCGTGCCTGCGCAAGAGCGCCCGCGCCGCGTCGGCGTCGGTGTTCAGGAAAACGATGATCGCCCGCACCTCTTTGCCGCGCCGCTGGATCACCTCCCACGCGATCAGGGCGTCGGTTTCAGAATCCGCCGCGAATTGCGTCCACGCTTGCCCGCGAAACGAGCCGAACACGGCGGTGGTCTTGCGCAGTTCGAGCGCCATCTTGATCGAGAACGGCATGCGCGCAAACTCGAGCAGCGTGAGTTTTTCGCTTTCGGCCTGCTCGATCTGGCTGTCAAACACGCGGTAATGCTCGTGGATGCCGGCGCATTCCTGGTATAGCGGATCGAAATCGAAATTCGAGACTACTTCGCGCAGCTCTTGCTCGGTGATCTGCAGCGGCAGCGCCGCAAAGCCCTCCACGAAGCCCTTCTTCGGCTTGATGAACAGGCCGAACGTCTGCTGGATGATGTCAAGCTTCTTGATGTTCAGGTCGGCATCTTCCGACGAAACGACGCCCTTGGCAAGATTCGCCTCTTCAGGCGGATTCAGCACCTTCGCCGCATCCTCAACGTGCACCGCCGACAGGCCGTGCAGCCTGTTGATCAGCCGGTGTGTTTCCTTGCGGGGAACAAGCAGAGTTGCCTTCTTGACCCTGTCGATTGCCATGTCAGGAGTTGCTGATCCTCTCTACCACTCTGTCGATCAATGCCTTGGATTCGTCAACCTTGATGTTTCGCACGGCCGCGAGAGCCGCGCTGAATCGCTCCTTGAGTTCCTTTTGTTGCGCTTCGCGTTCCTTGTTGATCTGTCCGGTGATGGTTTGCACCTGTTCCAGGTACTGCTTCTCGAGCTCGGCCTGAAGCTGCTCGATGCGGCGCTGCGCCTCGCGGTCCTGGGCGGCGGCATCATCGTGAGCTTTCTGGATGATCTTGTCGGCTTCCTGCTCAATCGCGGTGATATGTTGAATCAGGTTCTCAGGCATCAGCTTCCTCGGTAGGCACGGCTTTCATCTTCTGCGGGAAGTAAGAAGCCATAATTCTATCTTGTATGGGGAATAATTCAAGGGGAATTTTCTGTCTTTCAAGAAAACCGGTGTTTTGCCGTTTGCCGGGGCAGCCCGCCCCGCAATCAAAAACAGCCTGGAGAGATTCTGGCCTCTCCAGGCTGTAGTGTGAGTATATGATGCTCTGCGAAAGCCGATCAGGCTTCCGATACGGCAAGAATGAAGTATGCGTTGTGCGGCAGCCAGGGCTCGTTTGAATGCAGATCGTTGCCGGAGGTGTCGAACTTCGGCACGTCTTCGGCGGGCGATTTTCGCACGATTCCGCCGCAAATCGTACCGGGCACCGCTCCGCGCTGGCGGTGCGGCACCGAATCGTAGCGATGATGGTACTTCGGCGGATTGAACGACCCGCGGCCCTCGAACATGCACACCGCGTACGGATTCCTGCCTAGCACCCAGTCTACCTGATCGGCCGCGATGCCCTCGGCTCTCACCGCCACCTCGCCGCCCAGCACCTTCGCCAGCAGCAGCATGCCCCACGCCTGCGAAAGGTACTGGCTGTTTTGCCCCACGTACCAGCTATCCTCGTTTTCATACGGGAAGAAGAAATCCTTGTCGGTCCATTGGGTGATACCGAAGATGTTGGAGGAAAGTTTCTGCGAATAGGCAAGATAGCGCTCGAGAGCCTCGCGGACCGGCTCGGAGATTTCCTCCATAGGATGGTCGAGCACAAACATCGAGAGCGCCGCAACGGGCAGGCCCTGGTCGCAGATAGACGCCCCGAATCCGCCGCTCTTGTGCTGGCAGCCCAGCAGCAGCGCGGCCCTGTCCTTCGCCGCCTCCAGATACTCATCCTTCTTCGTCACGCGGTAAAGCTCGTGAGCGGCCAGCAGTTGCTCCGACAGGAAAATGCTATTGGGCGATTCCTCGGCGATTGACGCTTTCCATGCGGATTCGGCGGCTTCGAGATATTTCACCTTGCTCGTGGCGGCGTAAACCTTCGCGAGCGCGGCCGCGGCCATCGGCAGCCGGCGCTGGTCGCGTATCGGCCGCCCCCCGCGCGACTCGGCAGTGTTCGCGGTTTCACCTTCCGGCGGGCCCCAATAGTCGTAGCCCGAAAACACGTCGCCCCAGAACAGACCGGTTTCGATATTCAGCATCTTCATCAGCCATCGGGCGCCCCAGCGCGACTCGTCGATCAGCCGTTTGCTTTCCTTCGCCTCGATCTTGCCCAGCGACTTCTGATAGCCGTACGCCAGCGCGTACACGGTAAGCGGCGTATAACCGCTATACTTGTTATAGTCGCCCGCGTCATGCCAGCCGCCCGCGGCATCGATATACGTGCCGTCCGGCAGGATGCCATCGTCGAGGTGGCACTGTGCGTGCCAGCCCGGCACCGAGAACCCGCAACGCTGATAGTAGAAAAATTTGGCCGCAGGAATTATCGTCTCCTGCCGCAGCAGGTCTTTCATTACGCCAAACTTGTATGACCGGATGGTCTTCATGCGGCCGGAGCGCGTGGCGAGAACCAGTTCAACAAAAAACCGGCCGCTTTGCTCGAAGCCCGAGAAGTCGCCCTTCCAGAACACGCTGTTCCACGCGATGGGGCCTTCCGCCATGAAAAGCCTGCCGGTGTAAGCCACGCGGCCGTTCGACGTTCGGATTCGAAAGCCCGTGGGCCACAGCCCGCTGCCCTGCGGCAACTGAACCACGAACCTCTTGATGCCGCTGGTGTTGAAACCCACCTGATTGACTAGAACAGAAGTGCCCTCGGTCGCCGCTCTTCTGTTATTCTCATCCGCATCATTCTGTTGCCGATTTCCGATCATCTTTAGTCTTTCCGCCGTTAAATTCGCCTTCGGTTACCCCCCCGCCTCTCTCGGCCACACCGTCCGCGCAGCAAAAACACCGATCCCTGTTCCACGGCCGGCTGCCACACAAAGCGTATACTTTAATCATCGCGACGAGCAATGTCAACAGGATTTTTGCCTATGCTGCATCATCGGCAGGCGTAAACGATTCGTGGGCTCCACACAGATTGCCGGGCCGAGGCCGGGCAAGCTCGCGTGCAGAGACGCGGTGTCCCACGAATGCATTGACATCATTTTTCTTGTTCCTTTCCTATCAAAGGCCTGAAGGGCCGAGGTTCTGTAAAGCCCAGGGCAACGCCCTGGGTTGTCGGTGCGGCAAGAAGTCAAGCCCTGAAGGGGCGGAGTATACGGCCGTTTGCTGGGTATACGTACGGCCGCCCTTACAGGGCTCGATTCTGGGGTGGGTGGCGCCTTTTCCCCAGCCCTTCGGACTGGGCTTTATGGAACTTCGGCCCTTCAGGCCTTATTCGGAGTTGAATGAAGAATGGATGAAGAATACAGACGGCGACCTCTGCGCGTTCAAGCTACCTCTTATACGCGAGTGCCCACGAATTTTTTACACACCCTGCATCATCGGCAGGCGTCGTCATATTACATCCTGCATGATCCGGTCAACCGGCAAAGGGCGAAACCGCAGCGGCGGCCCCGCGCGTGGCCGCAGCCAATACAACCCCGACGGCGGGCGAAAATGAAAAACCGGGACGCATACAACAAGCGTCCCGGCCTCAGGGGCTGTGGGCACAATGCCTACAGAGGAAAAATCATGCTTGGCCGTGGTCCGACAGAAGCTGCCGGATCACCTCGTCGAAATTGCACAGCTCGATATCATCGCCGGAGATCGGCGGCAGCTTCTGGAATTTCTTCAGCTCCTCGTAGCTGCTGAACTCAACGAAGTGCCCGAACCCGAGGTTCGGCTCGCAATCGTCAAGCTGCTCGGCGTCGTCGGGATCGATGTTCACCGGCCGGCCCTTATCACAGCGGTCGTCGCCCTCAATCGAAATACCCGGCCTGCTAGTGCGCTGCAAGATATCTTCAACCCGATTCACTAGCTGCGCCAGCCGGTCGATCTGCCGGCGGCTATAATCGGCCGCGCTCGAAAGACGCTCCGCGGCCGTCAGCAGCTTCTCGATATTCTCGCTCAGCTTCACCAGCATTTCCGACTCGCTCTCAGGTTTGCGTTTCATTTGGGGCGACTCCTTAACTACATCCCGGCAGAAGACCGCTCTTTGCACGCTGTATAACGGACAGCCCCGCTGAAACTTTAGCACTTTTGGCGCGAAACCAGGAATCCTGGGTGCAAGGTGCAAGGTGCAATGTGTGCGCATCCGAGAAGCCAGGAGTCAGAAGCCAGAAGTCAGAATAACGGATCGCCTCGCCGGGAGTCACAGCCGAGGGCGTCCGCTGGAAGCGGGGCTGTGCTACATCAGGCAGTTACACCGTATCCTCGCCGCATCTTCTCCGTGCCCTCCGTGTCCTCCGTGGTTAACCCTCTTTGTCTTCTTCGTGGCTCTTCGTGTGCTTCGTGTTCTTCGTTGTTTCGCGCGCCCTATTGGCACACTCGCACCCGTCTGTGCCATTCCGGCACACCACGCTCGGCCGGTGCACTACCCCACCCCACACGCATATCTGCTTGCGCATCATGCACTTGCAGCTTCTGCTCCGCAGCCGGCAAGCCCACCGGCACGATTTTTGCAGCGCAATCCGGCGCCCCGACACCAGGTTGTATGAGGAGTGCCGAAATGACCTGCAAAGAAGCTGACTCGCTGAAGAAGTGGATGCCCTGCCTGCGCTGCGGTCGCTTGATCTGGACCGATCGCTGCCACCGAACTTGTCGGCGCTGTCGCGTTGCCCTCCAGCGTTTGAACTATCGGATTCCTAACAGTTTGCATACTTTGAGGAATTCTTGTACCGAGAATTGTAAGCTTGAGGAAACCTGATTCACAGCAACAACACGTTCGGAAAAGGATGGTCTGAAAGCGGATCGAGGTGGGCATTTGCTTGCCAGGCCGCTAGCCGACTGGCCGCTGCCCTTTAGCCGATAGAGACCGGAGGTGAGGAATGAGCGTCGCTCATTGGCGAAGAGCCGCCGTTACTGTTCGAGCCGCACAGGCCACCGCAGCAAGCAAGATGACATCAACGGCAATTTTCATCTTGCTTTTTTTCATGCCCATCGCGGTGGCCGCAGAAGCTTTCTCGCAACCCGGCAATAACGTCCCCTGCATCGGACGCACCGCCGGCGCCGTTGTCAACGACGCACTTATCCATGCCGTCAAGAAAGCCAGCCCTGCCGTTGTCAATATCGTAACTATGAAATTCGATTTCGACCCCTACCCCCAGCTCGACCCCAGGATACCCAACGAAGGCGGCTCTTCACACCTGCAGAGCTTCGTGCGCGACCCCAAAAAAACCGGCATCGGCTCCGGAACTCTCATCAAATTCCTCGGCAAAACCTACGTGCTCACCAATCATCACGTAGTCTACGGGGTCGACCGCATCGTAGTGCGCCTCGAAGACAAACGCGAGTATGAAGCCGTAGTGAAAGGCTGGGACTCGAAGGTAGACGTGGCCCTCCTGGAGCTGCCCACCTCCGAAAAACTGCCCACGCTGCAAATGGGCGACTCCGACAACGTTCAGGTCGGCGAGCTCGTTCTCGCTATCGGCAGCCCCTTCGGCCTCCAACACTCCGTCACCGTCGGCATCGTCTCCGCCGTAGGCCGATACGGCCAGGGCATCGAGGAATACGAAGACTTCATACAAACCGATGCCGCAATCAACCGCGGCAACAGCGGCGGCCCGCTGCTGAACCTCAACGGCGAGCTGGTTGGCCTCAACACCGCCATCCGCACCACTCACATGGGCGGCAACGTGGGCATCGGCTTCGCAATACCCATCAACATGATCAAACCCGTCGCCGAGCAATTGATCAAAACCGGCCAGGTTATCCGAGGCTGGCTAGGTGCATCGGTGCAAAACGTAACCGACGACCTCGCCCAAGCCTTCAACCTGCCCGAGCGCACCGGCGTGGTTGTTACCAGAGTGGCGCCCGGCACCCCCGCCGAACGCGGCGGCCTGAACCAGGGCGACATCATCACCCGCGTAAACGACATGGAAGTAACAAGCGTAAACAAGCTGCGCAACCTCATCGCCAGCACGCTCCCGCAGAGCCGCGTGCGCATCTCGGCCATTCGCCATAACCGCAGCATCTCCATCAGCATGCTCGTGGGCCAGGCGCCGCACACCGGCGACGAATTCCGCCCCGCCCCACGCAAGCAGAAACAGGGGCTCGGGCTCAGCGTGCAGGAAGTAACCAAAGACGCGGCCGCCGCAATGGGCCTGCTCGAGCCGGGCGGCGCGATGGTGGCCGAGGCAGAGCCCGGCGGCGCCGCTGCCGTTGCAAGGCCCGTGCCGCTAATGCAGGGCGACGTGATCCTCGAAGTAAACCGCGTGCCGGTGAAGAACGCAACCCTTTGCCGCGACATGCTCCGCAAACATCCCGCAGGCCAATACGTGCTCCTCTTCATCTACCGCAAAGGAAGCACACTCTTTACGGTACTGCGCATGCCGGAGCAGCCTTGACGCAGCAAAAGAGAGGAAGCTCGAACAACCGAGCAGTGAGCGCAGAACATCGAACGGCGAACTCGGAACATCGAACGCAAGACTCGTTTGCGGGAGTGAAACGAACGCAAAACGCCGCACACAAGGCGTAACAGGCAAAGCAGTCTACGGTTGACCGGCCCCCACTTCCCAGCGCGCGGGGGCCGGGACGGCGAGCAACCGGAGCACGGCTATGCCCGATTGATTTCCTTCACAGGGGCGGGATCGGTCTGACCAATCCAGACCGCTCCCGCCCTCTTGCCTTTCGCCCGCCGTTTGCCGGCGCCCATCGGCTCTACTGTCCATACCGCAGATCCTAACGCAACGCAGATCAAACTCCTTGACATCACAACTGCAAATCGCTAAACTTATCCCGACACAACGAAACGATGCGTGTTTTTCTAAAGTGAGGGCATTATATGACCAGACTCAGGAAGAGCTGTCTTATGCTGGCGGCCGTGCTGCTGGTGTTCTCATTCGCGCGCCTGATGCTGTTTCTCGCCTACTTCAGCGTCTTCTCCGACCTCTCGATTGCCGAAACGCTTGATGCATTCCTCGGCGGCCTGCGCTTCGACCTCTCCATAACCCTCACGTTTCTCGGCCTGCCGCTCGTGATGATGAACCTGCCGTTCAAGTTTGCCGAGCAATTCCGCTGGCATGCCGCATGGGCCTGGGTGATATACGCAGGCGTCGTCCTCTTCAGCTTTGTGCTCGTGGCCGATGTGATCTACTTCGATTTCGTGAAGCGGCACGTCGCCGACGAGGTGCTCATGGTATCGAACGATCTCGACGCGACCGCAACGCTGATGGTTGGCGAATACCTCATTCACACCGCCGCATTCCTTGCGTTTGCCGCCGCGCTGTTCCTGCTCTGGCAAAGGCTCGTAAAGGTGCCCGTAACTACAACGCACCACCCTTGGCTGAGGGCGGCCGTGGTGTCTTCGCTGGTGCTGGTCGGCGCACGCGGGTCGGTGTCGGGCGATTCGCTCGACATCTCCGACTCCTACTCCAGCAGCCATGCCGCCGGCAGCAATCTGAAACTGAACGGCGCATTCACGCTGTATCATTCGATTGCCGAGGAAAAGGACGGCCTCACGCATCGCTACTTCACCGACGACGAAGCCGCGCGGCTGGCCGGCCTCGACGCGCCGGCTGCGAATACCCTGCCGCCGGAGATGCTGCAGCCAAACTCCAAGCCGCTGAACGTGGTGATCGTGCTGCTCGAAAGCTGGGGCGCGTCATATGTCGACAGCTTCGGCGGCAAGCGCTTCGGCGCCACGCCGCACTTCGACCGCATCGCGGCCGAAGGGCTCCAGTTCGTGAATTTCTACGCCGCCGGCCAGCGCAGCATTCCCGGCCTCCAAGCCGTGCTCACCGGCGTGCCCGTGCTGACGAACGGCCCGATGATCGGCTTCGACCGCAACGCCGGCGGCCTCACCAGCATCGGCCACGTGCTGAAGGATCAAGGCTACAGCACGATCTTTGTGCAAGGCGGCAAACGCAAGTCGTTCAAGCTTGACGTCATCGCCCGCGAGACCGGCTTCGAGCAGTACTACAGCATGGAAAACATGCCCCGCCTGCTGAAATACCCCCACGGCACGCCGCAATACGGCTGGGATTACGAAACGCTGATGTTCCTGAAAGGCCGGCTCGACGAGGCGAAGAAACCATTTGCCGCCTGCGTGTTCACCGGCACCACGCACGTGCCCTTCATCAGCGCCGGCAAGCAGTTTGAAAAATATCCCCACAGCGCGGGCAGCGAAAATGGATTCCTCAACACGCTGTGCTACTCCGACTGGAGCCTCGGCCAGTTCATGGAGGAAGCACGCAAATCACCGTGGTTCAACAACACCGTTTTCATCTTCACCGCCGATCACACCATTGCCAGCTTTCGCAAACAAGGCTACGCCGACGAATTCCACATTCCGCTGGTCATCTATGCCCCTGCAACCCTCCCGCGCCGCCGCATCGAAACCGTTGGATCGCAAATCGACCTCATGCCCACCGTGCTGCATATGCTGGGCGTGCCGCCGAAAAACCCGCACATCGGCAGATCGCTGTTCAGCAAATCCGACGGCTACGCATGCTTTTCCGACAGCCAAACCATCGCGCTGGTAACGCAGCAGGGTTACGTGCGGCATTCGTGCACCAGCCTGCTCGAGGCCGAAGCCTTCGGCCGCGGCACTGTATGTTTCCACTCGCTGGAACGAAAGCTGCTCGCCTTCGACCAGGTAGTTCACCAGATGTATGGGACGCTCGACAGCAAGCGGAAATGAGGCCGGTAACCCGGATGATCGCGACCCTCCGGCGCCCGGCCATTCTTCGTGGCTGTGCAAGCGCATCCTGCAGGAAGGCGATACCTGCGTCGCGTTCACCTGCCTCCGGCGAGTCTTCCGTTCGACGTTCAGTGTTCGATGTTCGATGTTCGCGCAGTTCTCTTCCTATTGTTTCTCCGTGTGCTCCGTGTCCTCAGTGGTTTGCCTTGCCTTCCGTTCACTGTTCGATGTTCTGTCTTCACTGTCCGGTGTTCCAATCGGTGCCCTGCCACGGTTCCTCCGGGAACAAACACGCCGCTGCTTGCACTAATTCCTTGGAATGCGGTTGCTGCCGAACACCCGGATGCTGAGATGCACACGTGGCACCTACCACAACCAAAATGAATTCCTCAATGATAAGAAACGAACTCTTCTGGCTCGGGGGCTGCTGTTTTACCGTTCAGATGTTGCCGTCCTGCTAAAGGAGAAACTGACGATGGCAAGACTATTGTGTAGCGTATTGCTGATTGGAATGCTGGCATCGTGCCCGGCCGTTTTTGCCGAAGACGGACAAGAGTGGCCCACTATGCTGCCCGCGATCACCCAGTGCGGCGAGAGCACCTGGTGCCCCGCCGTGCAAACCAAGTGCCCGGAGCTTCCCACGCTGTGCTATTCCTCCGCCGCCACCTCGGCCACATTTTGCCCCGATGGCATCGGGATGGTAACAGTGTGCCCCGAGCAACTGACAGTATGCCCGAAAATCGAAACCAAATGCCCTGCAACGCCCACGCTCTGCTCGGCAAGCGACGTTGCCATCACCGCCTGCACTACAGTTACCATCTGCCCGCAGGAACCTACGCGGTGCCCGGCACTGGTAACAGCCTGCACGAACGACACGGCCCCGACCGTCTGCGCGGACGGCTCCACCCTCACCTCGTGCCCCGGAAGGCCAACCGAGTGCAACGCGGTAGACACGGCCTGCCCCGAAATCGCCACCGCTTGTGCTCCGCAGCTTGCCGTGGTTACGGCTTGCCCCGTGCTGGCCACGTTCTGCCCGCGCGAGTATACGGTTTGCCCCGAGAGAAAAACCATTTGCCCGGTACTCGATACTCTCTGCCCCACGGACGCCACGCTCACGCAGTGCCCCGACGGCAGCAAATACATCACATCGTGCCCGGCAGTCGCCACGCAGTGCGTGGCCGGCGAGCCCACCACGTGCCCGGTGCAGCCCACGGCCTGCGGCGGCGCGGCCATGCAAACGGCCTGCGCCATCGATCCCACGCACCAGACTATGTGCCCCGACAACACCAGCACGCCCACGGTATGCCCCGAGCGGCCCACCTATTGCCCGAAGATAGAGACGAAGTGCCCGATGCTGCCCACGCTGTGCTCAATGGACACCCTGCCGACGATCTGCCCCGACGGCACCGGCACGGCGACATTCTGCCCGAACGTGCCCACAAAATGCCCCGCAGTAATGACTGAATGCGGCATCGCACCGGTGGTTACACAATGCAACATGGCTACAGTTTGCCCTGAAATCACCACAAAGTGCCCGCAGATTCCCACCAGGTGCCCCGCTGCGCCCACCAAGTGCCAGCAAGCGGTCACCATCTGCGCCAATGCAGCCGGCGTGGTGACGCAGTGCAGCAACAACCCGACCTATTGCGGCACGGCCGATACCACCTGCCCCAGCATTCCTACGGTTTGCGCCGCCGACGACGTGGCCACGATCTGCCCTGACGGCAACGGCACAATCACCATCTGCCCCAGGAATCCCACGTTCTGCCCGGCGGTGAGGACCGTTTGCCCGCAAGAGCCCACCGCTTGCACCAGCGATGCGGCACCCACAGCGTGCGCGCAGTTCACAGTGTGCCCGGTGAAGCCCACCTTCTGCCCGAAGCAAGTTACCGTGTGCTCCACCGAGCCTACGATGTGCGCCGCCACCGCGGTTGTGGTCGATGGCGCCGGTCTTAACGGCTATGGCAACGTAGAAGGCTATGGCCTGATAAGCGCCACCACCACATTCTGCCCCGACAGGCCAACGCTGTGCTCGGGCGTGCAGACCATTTGCCCGTACGTGAAGACCGCCTGCCCGAACCTGCCCACAACGTGCAGCGCGCTCACGGTTATTCCCGTTACCACCTGCCCCGACGGCACCGGCACGCCCACGGTTTGCCCCGAGAACCCCACCTTCTGCCCCAGGAAGGAAACCGTGTGCCCTGCCAAGCCCACCGCCTGCAACCCGGATCATAACACGATGTGCCCGGACGGCAGCGGCCAGGTAACAGTGTGCGTGGCGCAGGATACGCTTTGCCCGGCGCCGGTTACCATCTGCGTGAGCGACGCCGACATGCAGCCCACTATCTGCCCGCAGGGGCCCACGCTGTGCCCGCCCGTGAGCACGGCTTGCCCATTCGTGGAAACCCGCTGCCCGATGATCACCACCAAGTGCACGGTTGAGGCCACGCAATGCCCGGTGCCCGGCCAGGCAACCTCCTGCCCCGACAGCCTCACGCATTGCCCCGAGGCGGTAACGCTGTGCACCAACCTGCCCACCACGTGCAGCGTGCTGCCCGTGCAAACGCTGTGCCCGCAAGGAACCGGCACGCCTACCGTTTGCCCCATCGTGGTAACCGAGTGCCCGAAGTCGGAAACGGCTTGCCCGCAGCAGCCCACCGTGTGCTCTCCGGTGCCGGTGCCCACGCTGTGCCAGGCGGTTGATACGTTCTGCCCGGTGCGGCCCACTTTGTGCCCGAAGCGGCCGGATGCGTGCCCGCCCAAGATGGCCACGATCTTCGCCGTCACCGCAAACGTTTGCCCGCTGCCCACACTCTTCCCCGAGCAGCTCACGGCGTGCCCGCAGATTGCAACCAGGTGCTCCGGCCCTGTTACGGTGTGCGCGGCCGACATGCAAACCGTGTGCGCACCGTCGATAACCGCGTGCCCCGCGCTGCCCACAAGGTGCCAGGCTCTGCCCACCCTGTGCAATGCGGCCAAAACGCTCTGCCCCGATGCAGCCGTTGCGTATACCGTGTGCGCGATCTCGCCCACCGTGTGCCCGGCCGTGCTCACCAGGTGCCCGGGCGTGCCCACACAGTGCGTGGCCGTGGCCGATACCTCGGCAACTATGTGCCCCGACAACACCGGCACCCCCACCATCTGCCCGGCGCTGACTACCAAGTGCCCGTCGGTCCGCACCATATGCCCCGCTATCGCCACCGTCTGCCCCGATCCAGCCGGCAACGCCACGTTCTGCCCGTCCATCGACACGATGTGCCCGCAGAGCGCGACCAAGTGCCCCATGGTGAGAACGGAATGCCCGATGGTGCCCACGATGTGCCCGAAGCCGCAGACGATTTGCGCAAGCGAGCAGGAAGCGTGGACAATGTGCAACACGTCCATCACCAAGTGCCCGGTAGTTGACACGGTCTGCAACCAGATCGTTACCAGGTGCTCGCCCGAAAAGACCATCTGCCCCGACGGCGCCGGCTCGGCCACCATCTGCCCGCTGGTAACTACGGTGTGCCCGAAAGAGCCCACGAAGTGCCCGGCGTTGGCAACTACCTGCACGGCTGCGACCGTGCCGACCGTCTGCGCTGCCGGCGCGGCCGACTCGGCCACGGTCTGCCCGCTGGCTGAGACCGTTTGCCCTCGTGTGTTCACCTCTTGCCCGGTGCTCCAGACGCAGTGCACGGACAACATAACGACCTGCCCGGATGGCACGTCGACCGGCCCGTACACGATCTGCCCGGCATCGGCCACGGTTTGCCCGGTTGTGCCCACGTCCTGCCCCGGCCTGCCCACCAAGTGCAGCGCGTCCAAATCGGTGACGCTCTGCCCGGACAACACCGGCGGCACGTGGACGGTATGCCCGAGCGTGGCAACGCGGTGCCCGGTGAACCAGGCGGTGTGCGTGCCGAAACCGGCCGACATGACGCTTGACGGCAGGGTGAATATCCTTGACCTCATCAAGATCCGCAACAACCTCAACGCCGACCCCTACGGCAATGGCGTGGTGGGGGACCTCAACGGCGACGGAAGGATCAACGTGCTTGATCTGATCCTGGCGAGGAATCAGCTCAACCAGTAAACGGTTACGGTTCGCCATAGGCGAAAGCCAACCGCCCTCGAAGCGCAAACTTCGGGGGCGGTTTCTTTGTGAAGCAGAAGGAAGAGCGGAGGCAAAACACAACCCGCGGCCGATTTCCTTGCGAAAACCTGCCGCGGGCTCTTTATTCAGAGCCTGTGAGGGGCTGTTACCAGTTTTCGCCCAGCAGCTCAAAATAAGCCTGCGGATGCGCGCAGGCGGGGCAGCTGGCGGGCGCTTCGTTGCCGCTGTGCACGTAACCGCAGTTGCGGCAGCGCCATACGGTCGATTTTGGCTTCTTGAATACGGTGCCGGCAATGATGTTTGCCAGCAGGCCGAGGTAGCGCTTCTCGTGCTGCTTTTCGGCCACGGCGATGGCTTCAAAGACCTTTGCGATTTCGGGCAAGCCATCTTTTCGGGCCTGCGCGGCCAACGAGGGGTACATATCGGTCCACTCGTGGTTCTCGCCGACTGCCGAAGCCTTGAGGTTTTCGGCCGTAGTGCCGATCTTGCCGGCCGGGAATGCGGCCTGCACTTCAACGTCGCCGCCCTCCAGGAATTTGAAGAGCCGTTTCGCGTGCTCTTTTTCCTGGTTGGCCGTTTCCTCGAAGATCGACGCGATCTGGACAAAGCCGTCCTTCGTGGCCTGGCTGGCAAAGTAGTCGTAGCGGTTGCGGGCCTGCGATTCACCGGCAAACGCTGTGAGGATGTTCCGCTCTGTCTGTGTCCCTGCCAACCCCATGATTGTCTCCTGTGCGTGGTGAAACTGCTATTCTGACAAACCAGAACCCCCCCCCCGTAGGCGGGTTCTGATTAAGACGCAGAAGCAACGACGAGAGAATCTGAAGTCTCTACTTTGCCCCTTTGGTTTTGGTGTCAACGGGCTTGTCGCTGGGTACCTTCGATTTCGGATCGACCACTTTCTCGATCTTGTCGGGCTTTTTCATTTCGGCGGCCGCGGCGATTTCGGCATTGAGCTTTTCGATCTGTGCCATTGCATCGGCAAGTTCGGTATCGAGTTTTTCGATCTGCGACTTCATCTCCTCGATCTTCCTTTCGGATTCGGACGCGATCTTCTTGCTTTCATCGGCTTTCTGCTCGACGAAAGTGTTGAGCTCCTTGATCTTGGCCTTGGCGGCGTTCATTTCGCTCAGCACGGCGTCCTTTTCCTGCTTGATCTTTTCAACCTCGCCCTTGACGGCGGTAAGCTGATCGTTCGCCGCCTTCACGCTGGCTTCCACCGCGGCCTTCGCCTTCTCAGCGTCGCCTTTCGCCTTTTCAAGGATCTTCACCTGCCCCTCGGCGTCTGTCACGCTCTTTTCAAGCGAGGCTATCTTGGCGGCATTATCCTGGTTCAGTTGTTGCTCCTGCACCAGGTCGCTCTTGAGCGCGTTGTAGTCTTTCGTCGAGTAACAACCGGCCATTAGCACCGCAAGCACCGCCACTGCAATCATACCATAGGTTCTCATATTCAGCTCCTTTGGCTAAAAAGACAACGATCCGCCCAAATGCCCAGGTTTCTTTGCCGGGCATGAAATCCTACATATATCTGGGGGGAATGTCAAGAGGCAATTCGGCTGTGTGAAGCTCAGCAGCACGTTTCAGGCATGAGAAGTAACTGAATGTAGTTGCGGCAGTGCATTTATTATATTGTTTTATTTTCCGGCAGGATTGAGGAATCTGAAAAAAACGCCGCACCCCACGGGAGGGGTGCGGTTTGAATTACGGCTCGGCCTGGAAGTTCTCGTACTGCGAGCGAAGCGATCTGTCTTTTACGCTCTTTTTCGTGCCTCTACCAGAGAGGCAGGCGAATCCAGTGCTTTTCAGGCCATATGCTCGACCATACAAAACTGGCCAAGCCGAGCCGTTTGCTCGTCGTCTGATCGTCGTCTCTATTACAAGTATAACACAAGAAATGGAGATGTCAAGCTTTCGGAGCATTTTTTTCAGAAACTTTTTTCTGCGGTCTTTCCCTTCCGCACTTGAATATGCGCCCCGACCGGTTATAATTCTAGTGGCGGGTTTAATCGTTCCTCTGTGCTATTTTCAAGGAGACGCTCAATGAAACGGTCACGCAACGGCGTCGCTTTCACACTGGTAGAGATTCTGATAGTGATCGGGATCATCGGCATACTTGCCGGGCTGCTGGTGCCGGTTACGGGATGGGCGCGCGAGCGTGCCCGCGACACGCAGTGCATGAGCAACCTGAAGGCTATCGGCCTGGCTGTAATGAACTATGTGCACAAGCAGAACGGTTATCTTCCGCCGTGCGGTGCGTCGAAGGACGTTTACTACGACGCGTGGTACAGGTCCATAATGATCGACAACTGGAAGGTGTACGCATGCCCGTCAAAGTACACATCGGTCGACGATGTGCCCGCAGTATTGCCAGAGAAGGATGATGAGACGCCCACGGGCAAACAGTGGGCGGTGAACTACGGCATGAATTTCCAGTTATTCGGTGCCGCCGAGAACCTGCAACTATTGGGCAACACCTTCCAGATAGACAGCGTTTCGGCGCTGTCGGTTATTTTCCTCGCCGACGGCGGCACTTTTGCCGGCGAGGAGGAAATCGATCCCGGAGAGATGGAGCCAAAAAACGAATTGCCCGATTCGGTGAAGGAAGGCGGGCTCTATTTCCCCGATAGCGAAACCGGCAAGGTGCCTGCGAACAAGCCTACCGTATCGCCGCGGCATGGCGGGCAAACGATGTGCTGGTTTCTTGACAACCACGCCGAGATGATCGATACGCAAAGAATCCTGAGAGCCAAACGCGGCGAAGACGATTGCCTCTACGATGCCGCTCTGGGGCAATAGATACGGCCTCCGCCGGCGGCGGACGGTTTGCCCTGCCCTACATCCCCACGTCGAAAAACTCCGGCACACCAAGGTCCGGCGGTAAGGTGTCGGACCTGTATTCCTGTTCCATCTCGGGGTGGAACCCGCCCGGCTCGAGAATCAGTGCATACACGCCCCCCGGCTTGCGGCCCGCGATAGCAGTGGGCTGGCCGTTGAGCATTCCCCAATGCAGCACGCGGATGACGCCACCGGGCGCCAGGCCGCGAAATGCGCCGGCGGCCTTGCCGGCGGCCGGAGCGGCCTCGATTGCGTATTCAGCCGCTACGAGTGCGTCGCGGTAGGGGGCGGTTTGTTTCAACGTGGGGATCGCCGAAATTGCCTTCAGCTTGGCGGTGAGGTCGGCGCGCGGCGCGTCGGGCCTGCCTTCAAGAGCGGCGCTCACGGCTTCGTGGTTGGCGCGGGCCTCGTCGGCGCCCAGGGCGCGGTTGTAGACTGCGATATACTCGATGCTCCCGTGCCACGGGGCCGAGCCGTTGCCGATGTCGCCGAAGTTCAGGCCGTTCGGTTCCCAGTTGAGGCCGCCGTCGATGTCGTCAAACTCGGCGGCAATCTTGCCATCGAGCACGCAGAGCAGCCTGCCGGACTTGTAGCTGAGCACGAGATGCCGCCGCGAGGCGTCGGCAAGTGTGGTGATGTCGCGGCGGAATTTCGAACCGCGCCCGCCGGTTTGCGCCGTGCGGATGCCGAAGGCCAGCTTGTCGGCGTCTTGCCCGATCCAGAGGTTGAAGTTTCCAAAGCTGCTCGCGAAAGCCGCAATCACTGCGGCACCATCCTTGGACGTTTGCCGCAGGTGCGTTGGCTGGAAGACGAGCTCGAACGTGGCCTGGTTGGTTTGCGTGCAGCGGCGCATGGCCTGCCACACGTCGCCGACGGCAAACGCGCCGCCGCGAACGTCCATGCTGCCGCAGTGCGAGAGGCGGGCGGAACCGCGGGGATACACCGGCAAGCAGGCGAGGCGCGAATACTCGCGGCGCGGCCAGTCTATTACGTTGGTCGCTTTGGCGTTTTGCCAGATGAAGACGAGGCCGTTGCGATCCGCCGGCCACGGATCGGGCACCACGCGCACGCGTGATGGCTGCGGGATGCGGGGCGGCTGCCCCGTGTCCTTGATGCCGTCCAGCAGCAGCTCATCGCCGTTGCGAACGTCGCCCACGACCACCAAATCGCGGCGGTTGGGATCGAGGATCACCTCGCGGATTGCGGCTCCCGACGCGAATGCTATCTTGGCACGGTCGGTTAGCTGCATCTGCTCGTCAAACGCAACGTAGAAGGCTTCGCTGCTGATGGGGAATGCCCGGCGGATTCCGGGCGCGCGGGCCGGGCGCGCGGTAACGCGCCCGCGCCACGTGAGGCGGCCGTCGGAGGCGGCCACTTCAAAGCTGCCGCCTTCGGTATAGACGGTTTCGCCTTCGCCGTCGGCCTTGCCATTGCCGTAATTCCAGCGCAGCTTTGCATCGGCGGGCCTGGGAAACTTCACGGCAAACGGCGCCTTGCCCACGTGCAGGCCGAGGGGAAGGTCGATCTGATCGCTCGACGACCAGAACCCGCCGGCAAGATCGAATTGGCCGGGCTTGTTTGCGGTGACCGCTATCTGGCGTCCCTCGATCCAGTTGTAGAGCACTGCATCGAGGAATTTCATATCCTGGTGCTGATGCACCTCGCCCTGAGTGGCCATTATCCAATTCTGCGCATTGACCGACCAGCGGAAATGCTGCCACATGAAGCGCGATGCGTCGAGACCCGCTTCATACTGGTTCACGCGGAAGGACGAGCGGACGTTGCCATTGGTGTCGACGATCCTGCACGTTCGGTGTGCTGTATCATTCGCGGTGAAGCAGGTGCCGTCGGGGCTGACGCTCACTCCGCAGGCGTCGGGGAAGGGAACGGCGTTGTAGAGGTCGCCGGTGCCTTCCGCCATGTCGTAGCAGATGTGCATTCGGGCCGTGGGCCGGCAGGCGAAAGTGCCGAAGCTTGCTGTGGCGTAGAGCGAGAGGGCGAAGCCGTTCACATCCATATTGAAGGTGACCACGTCTTCAGAATCGCCGGTCTTGACGTCTACGCGCCGAAGCAGCCGAGCGTTGCCGCCGCTGTCGGGATTGGCGAGAAAGTAGACACAGCGGCCGTTTTCGCCGTAAGGCCAGGCGATATGCAGCACGGCCCCAGGCAGGTTGCCTTCCTTGTCGCGATGGCCGCCGCGCTGCACGAGAACCCGCGCATCGCCGCCATTGATGCCCACAACAGCCACGGATCCGTCGCGGCGGAGAAAGGCCGCCTGGTCGCCCATTGGGCTGATGCACGCAAAGCCGGCATCGCCGCCGGTGTAGATTGGCGCCGACGCGATCACCTTCCCGCCGCGGATATCGTGGCGGATGATGTTGCCCCAATTCGGGCTGTGCAGCGAGTGGGGCGCACCGGTCTCGGCGCGTGTTGTGATCGCAATGCCGTCAAGAGCCTGACCGTCGGCTGCCGCAGCGACCATGAAAAACGCGATGGCGAGCGATGAGAAACGTTTCACGTCTTTGAACCTCCGCTGTCTGCTGCCAAATCACCATTATTCTGAAACATGTGGCGGCTAAAAGCAAGCGAAAACAAACGAGAGACCTGCAACGGGTCCGTAAACGATTTGTGGGCTCCACACAGCTTGCCGGGCCGATGCCAGGCAAGCTCATATGCATAGATACCGGGGGCCCACGAAGCTCACGTGCATAGACGCGGTGTCCCACGAATGCATTGACATCATTTTTCTTA
>DATLAR010000117.1:0-5053 GCA_035527355.1 Planctomycetota bacterium | reverse complement strand
TGGTGCTGCAGCTCGAGAAATTGGAATCGGGCACGCAGTATTACGTGCCGGAGAAATTGGACGGATGAACACATCCGCCTCTGATGCGAAACCAGCAATCATCAAAACGCCGTCGGAGATGACGGCGTTCAGCGCCGCCGCACGCAAGGCGGGCAAGACGATCGGCTTTGTGCCGACGATGGGCGCGCTGCACGATGGGCATTTCAGCTTGATGCGCCAGGCGCGCCGCCGGAACGATGTTGTGGTCGTCAGCATCTTTGTTAATCCAACGCAGTTCGCCCCAAACGAAGACCTCTCGAAATACCCGCGCACGTTCGATCAGGATGTAACCGGCTGCGGCATCGCGGGTGTGGCGGCAGTCTTCGCACCTGGGGCGTCCGATATGTATCCGCCGGCAGCGGACACGTTCGTTTGCCAAGAGCGGCTGACGGGCGTGATGTGCGGCGCGTCGCGGCCCGGCCATTTCCGCGGCGTGCTGACCGTGTGCTGCAAGCTGTTCAACATCATTCAGCCGCACGTTGCCTATTTCGGCCAGAAGGATTACCAGCAGGCGAAGGTGATATGCAGGATGGCGGCAAACCTGTTCATGCCGCTGCAAATAGAGGTGTGCCCCACCGTGCGAGAGCACGACGGACTTGCGATGAGCTCGCGCAACCGCTATCTGGGCCAGGACGAGCGACGCGACGCGCTATGCTTGTATGAATCGCTGAAGCTGGCCGAACAGATGATACGGGCCGACGCCGCCCGCGCGGCCGACGTGTCGGACGCGATGAAAGACTTGATCCGCGCCGCGCCTTCGGCTACAATAGACTATGTGGCCATAGCGGATCCGGAAACGCTCGAACCGATCGAGCACATTGATTGGAATTCAGGCACGCAGCGTATCCTCGTGGCGCTCGCGGTGAAGATAGGCAGCACGAGGCTGATAGACAATATGCTGATCCCGCGGCCGGATCGCCCGCGCCCCGCCGGCGGCCGTTCTTGCGAGACGGGCACAAAGGACTGAAATGCTGCGTTCAATGCTCAAATCAAAAATCCACAGGGCAGTCGTTACCGAAACAAACCTTCAATACGAAGGCAGCATCACCATAGACTCCGATCTGATGCTGGCTGCCGATATCCTTGCGTACGAAAAGGTTCACGTTGTCAACATCAACAACGGCATGCGGCTGGAAACCTATGCGATTCCCGGCGAGCCCGGCAAGGGCACTATGTGCATGAACGGCGCCGCCGCACGCTGCGCCGAGCCGGGCGACATCATAATCGTGATCGCGTATTGCATGCTCGACAATGCCGAGGCAAAGCGTCACAAGCCGATAGTCGTCCAGGTGGACGCCCGCAACCGGATCGTTTCCACCTCGTAATCGCGCTCCCTTTTCCCCGCTTCCATTTGCACAGCCACCTCCAGTCAGGCTCCGGCTAGTGCCTCGGCGCCCTCTGTGCGTGCTGAATAAAGGGAACCTTTCAACACGCCGCGATAGTTTAATTGATTGAGACCGTGTAACCAGTTGGAAGGAGGTACCAATGATACACAAGTTAATGACGTTACTGTCGACAGTTGTACTGGTCGTAGGGCTCTCAGTGGCCGTCGCGCAGGAAGACATGGAGAAAGGAAAGCGAGACGGCGGATCCCAGGATCCGGAGTTCCAGCAGGGAGAGCAGCCGAAAGGCGGGGATCAAGAGCAGTTTGACCAGCAGGACCGGCAAGGTAAGCAGAACAAGCAGGGCCGGCAGAATCAGCAGAGCCGCGCGCAGGGCAATCCCAAGGGCCAGGAAATGGCCAAAGCAAATCAGCAGGTCTGCCCCATCGACACCGCCCTGTCTCGCGAAGGCATCGATAATACCCAAGCAAAAACCTGCCCACTTTGCCAGATGATGACGGAGGCACCGTCGCCTGCGGCCTGGATCATGAGCAAGGATGACCAGATCAACCTCACGGAGAAGCAGCGCAAGAGCCTTCGCTCGATGGATACGAAGTTCCGCAAGCAACAGGCCGACCGTGACGCCGACCTTGCGAAGCGCCAAGCGACTCTCAACAACGTAATGGCAAGGCCGAAAATTGATTCCGGCGACCTTGAAGATGCTCTCGAGAAGACCTCGCAAGCCAGAATAGCCACAATCAAGGCGTGGATGAAAGACAGAGACAAAGCCCTTGATACGCTGAAGGACGAGCAGCGAGCCAAGGTAATGGCCATGGCGTGCGCGCCGAAATGGCAGGAGCAGGAACGCGGCGCTCAGCAGAAAGGCGCCGAGGCGCAGCGGGGTAAGCAGAATAGCGACAAGGCCGGCTCGTAAGCACGATGCGACCTCGCCACGCGATAGCGCGATACAACGCGTGATGCTCGGACGCTGATATCCGTGTGCAAGCACCCGCGGCGCGTGGAGCGGTCGATGTTATCCAACGACGCACAGGGAAGATTTCCTCTCGAAAGGAAATCTTCCCTGCTTCTTTGCACACGCGGGCTCCCCCCGGAGAAAGCAACATGACCGATCTGGCGGCCATCGACGGCTCGCACGGCGAAGGCGGCGGGCAAATACTACGCACGTCGCTGGCGTTATCTGCCATCACCGGCCGGGCGGCACGCATATTCAACATCCGCTCGAAACGCGCGAAGCCGGGCCTCCAGCCGCAGCACCTGGTGGCGGTGAAATCCGCCGCGGCCATCTGCGGGGCCGACGTTCGCGGCGCCGTTTTCGGCTCGCGGGAAATCACATTCTCGCCCGGCCCGGTGCGGCCCGGTGAATACAGATTCGAGATCGGCACGGCGGGTTCCACCGGCCTCGTACTGCAAACTCTTTACCTGCCGCTGCTCCTCGGCACCGGCTCGCCGTCCTCCGTCACTGTTACCGGCGGCACGCACGTGCCATTCTCGCCAAGCTTCCACTATCTGAGTTTGCAGTGGCGGCCGTTCCTCGAAAGAATCGGGCTGCACGTTTCGCTGCAGATGGAATCTGCGGGCTATTATCCTCGCGGTGGTGGAAGCGTGACCGCTGCAATTCAGCCCTCTGCCGGCGTGAGGCCGCTCGTGATCGGCGGCCGCGGCGCTCTCCGCCGCATTCGAGGCGTGTCAGCCGTAACAGGTCTGCCATTGAGCATTGCCGAGCGCCAGCGCAACCAGGCTCTGAAACGCATGGGCGCGGCGGATTGCCCATGCGACATCGAAATCGCGGATATCAAGGGCGTGGGCCAAGGCACCATGCTTCTGCTCATTGCCGAGTTCGAGCGGTCGCAGGCCTGCTACCAGTGCCTCGGCACCAGGGGCAAGCGTGCCGAGCAGGTGGCCGACGACGCGGCCGACCAGATGCTGCACCTGATCCAAGGCGAGGGTGACATCGACGAACACCTGGCCGACCAGATAATCCTTCCGCTTGCGATGTCTGAAGGCGGCGAATCTTCTTTTGTCACGCCGAAGTTAAACATGCACCTTCTCACAAATATCGAAATAATCAGGCAATTCGTTCCGCTGGAGATCGAGATGGAAGGAATTGGCGGCAATACGGAAATCGGGCGGCCCGCGCTGGTCAAACTGCTGCCTGCAAGGTAGCTTCAGGTTCCTCGGAAGCCTTCATCCTGTAGCGGCCGTCAACCAGTTCGGGCTGCACCAGCCTCACGAAATCAAGCCCCTGCCCAAGGAACCGCTTGCCGAGCCTGGCAAACCGCTCGGGATGATCGCTCGCGAAAAACCTCTGCTGCGAAAGGCGGCCCTCCGGCGCGAGGGACATCGATAGCGTGAGAATGGCCATCGCTTCGGCGGCTGTCTCCTTCGCGGAGTCTACCACCTGCACGCCCGGGCCCATCACATGGCGTATCCCCGGCTTCAGCAGCGGATAGTGCGTGCAACCCAGCACGATGGTGTCTACGCCGTGCTTTTTCAACGGCTCCAGGTAATCGCGCAGCGCCATCATGACCAGTTCATCGTTCGACTGCCTCCCCTCCTCCACAATCGGCACGAGCAGAGGGCAAGGCTGCGCAAAAACCTTGATCGACGGATCAAACTTCGCGATGCTCCTGCTGTATGCGCCGCTCGCAATTGTGGCCTCGGTGCCGATAACGGCCACGCGGCCGTTCCGCGTCCTGTTCACTGCCGCCTTCGCGCCGGGTTCCACCACGCCGCACAATGGCACGCTGTAGCGGCCGTTCAGCCTGGGCAGCGCCGCCGCCGACACCGTGTTGCACGCGGCGATTATGAGCTTGGGCTTGAACTCCAGCAGGAAGTCGATGTCTTCTTCGGCAAAGCGGGCAACGGTCTCCGCCGACTTGATCCCATACGGCACACGGGCGGTGTCACCGAAGTACACCAAGCTCTCGCCGGGCAGATGCCGCATCAATTGCCGCACCACGGTGAGCCCGCCCAGACCGGAATCGAAGACCGCTATCGGATTCTCATTCATTGTGCCCTGCCCGTCCTTGCATACGTGCTGAACGACTGCTGCCAGTCGCTCGTCCTGGCCTGCCGACAATGGCGAATCAATACGCCGTGCTCCGGGCGATGTAGTTGCTTATGCCCTTCCAGATACCGCTAACCAGCTTCTTCTGATACGCGGGGTCTCTCAGCTTCATCGACTCCACCTTGTTTGACATGAAGCCGGCCTCGACCAAAACCGCCGGGCAGTTTGCCTGCCGAAGCACGCGATAAGGCCCCGGCTTCGTCCCGCGTGTCTCGGCCAACGTCTCGTTTATCAAAGCCTGCTGAATCGCATTGGCCAGCCGGCGGCTGCGGTAACGCGAGTCTTCGATCAGCAAACCGTAGAGGATCGTGCGAAACAGGATGGCAGGCTCGCGAGACAGCCCCAGCTTCAGGCGGTCGAGGCTGAACTGCTTTGCGGCGGCAATTCCGAGGCTTATCGGATCGAACCTCGAATCATTGTCGCAGTGGAAAGTCTCGATGCCCGTCACGCGGCCGCTGCGCTCGGAATTCGCATGAATGGATATGAACAGATCGGCGTGTATGCGATTGGCCAACGCCACGCGATCATCCAGCTCCACAAAGCTGTCGCCGGTCCTCGTCATCCGCACCGTGTGGCCGTCAGCTTCGAGCTGCTTCTTCAGTTG
>DATLAR010000116.1:0-3621 GCA_035527355.1 Planctomycetota bacterium | reverse complement strand
GATCAGCCTGAAAACGCCCGCACCGCCCATGCTCGCGTGCGGCGGGCTGTTCAAAAACACGATCGCTCTCACGCGCGGCAGCGATATATTCATCAGCCAGCATCTGGGCGATATCGACGGCCGCGACGGCCTGGCGTTTTTTGAAGAGACCATCGATCACCTCCAGCGCATGCTCGGCGTGCGTGCGGAAACGATTGTTTACGACCTTCACCCGGGTTACCTGTCGACCGGATTCGCGCTGGCCTCGCCCGTGGCGCACAAGATCGGCGTGCAGCACCACCACGCCCACATCGCAAGCTGCCAATGCGAGCACGAGATCGTCGACCGCGACGTTATCGGCTTTTCGCTCGACGGCACCGGCTACGGGCTCGACGGCAACATGTGGGGCGGCGAGGTTTTCGTGGGCCGGCCGGCTCGCTACGAGCGGGCCGCGCATTTCGAATACGTGCCCATGCCCGGAGGCGAGCTTGCCGTGAAGCAGCCGTGGCGGATGGCCGTCAGCTACCTCATAAACGCGGGCGTTGACTGCCGCTCGATGCCGTTCGCGGCCGCGCACGCCGAGATGCTCGACGACATCGAGTCCATCGTGTTGCGGCGGATCAACGCCCCGCTTACGTCGAGCTGCGGGCGGCTGTTCGATGCCGTGGCCGCGATGCTTGGGCTGATCGACACGGCAACATTCGAGGGCGAGCCGGCGGTGATGCTGGAGATGGCCGCCACACCGTGCAGTGCCGAACCTTACATGCACGCGATGCTCCACGCGAACGGCAGGCCAGCGATCATCGACACGAAGCAGATCGTCAAGGGCGTCGCCGCGGACGTTTGCAGCGGCGTGCCGGCCGGCGAGATCGCATTCCGGTTCCACCTCACGCTGATCGAGCTTTTCAACGATACCGCGCACAGCCTTCGCGAGCGGACGGGGATAAACGCGGTGGCGTTCGGCGGGGGAGTGTTTTTGAATTCCATCCTGCTGGCCGGCCTCGCACAGAGGCTGAAATCCGGCGGATTCGAGGTGTTTGTGCCCGAACAGGTGCCGCCCGGCGACGGCGGCTTGAGCCTGGGGCAGATTGCAGTGGCGCGGGCGATGCTCGCGAAAACCTGATAACGGGAGATAGCAATGTGTCTCGGCGTGCCGATGAAAATTGAATCGATCGACGGCAAGAGGGGCGTAGGCTCCTACTCCGGCGGCGAGTATGACATCCGGCTTGACCTCATCGAGCAGCCCAAGGTCGGCGAGTACGTGATGGTTCACGCCGGCATGGCGCTCGATAGACTCGACGAGGATCAGGCCCGGCAAACACTGGAAGCCCTGAGGGAATTCGATGAACTTTCAGGAAGAGTTTCGTAACAAGGACATCACGCGCCGCTTGATCGAAGGCATCAGGAATACGGCGCAGACCATCCGCCCGGTGAAGCTGATGGAAGTGTGCGGCAGCCACACAATGGCCATCTGCCGCTACGGCATCAGGCAGTTGCTCCCGCCAAACCTGCGGCTGCTTTCCGGCCCGGGTTGCCCGGTGTGCGTGACCACGGGCGACTATGTGGACAAGGCGGTGGCGCTCGCGCGAATCAGCGGCGTTACCATCAGCACCTTCGGCGATCTGATGAAGGTGCCGGGCAGCACGTCGTCGCTCGACAAGGAACGTGCCGCCGGTGCTCGCGTGCACGTAGCGTTCTCGCCGATGGAGGCCGTGGAGCTGGCCCGTGCAAACAGCGACCGCCGCGTCGTCTTCCTCGGCATCGGCTTCGAAACCACCATTCCGTCGGTGGCCGTGGCGATCAAGGAAGCCGCGCGGCGGGGGCTGCGCAATTTCCTCGTGCTGAACGGACACAAGATCATGCCGCCCGCACTCAAGGCGCTGGTTGAAAGCGGCACGGAGATCGACGGCTTCATCTGCCCGGGCCACGTAAGCTCGATCATCGGCACGCGGCCGTACGAATTTCTCGCCGCCGATCACGGCATCGGCTGCGTCATCGCGGGCTTCGAACCTGTCGACGTGTTGCAGGCCATTCACATGCTGTTGCAGCAGGTGGCGGCAAACAAGCCGGCGGTGGAAAACCAGTATACGCGGCTGGTGCGGCCCGAGGGCAACAAGGCGGGCCAGGCTGTCATCGCCGAGGTGTTCGAGCCGGCCGACGTGCCATGGCGAGGGCTGGGCGTGATCCCCGGCAGCGGCCTGCAGATACGCGAGCAATACGCCGCGCACGACGCCGAGCGCCGGATCGAATTTGCACACGAGGAGACCATCGAGAAGGCGGGCTGCATCTGCGGCGACATCCTGAAGGGCATCAAGACGCCCGAGGATTGCCCGCTGTTCGGCCAGCATTGCACGCCGGTAGAGCCGGTGGGGCCGTGCATGGTTTCGAGCGAAGGATGCTGCGCCGCCAGCTACAGATACCTGGAGAAACCGCTTGGGAAAAAAGATTAGCCTCGCACACGGCAGCGGCGGACAACTCACCCGCGAGCTGGTGGAGAATATTTTCGTTCCGAAATTTCGCAACGACGCTCTAAGCCGGCTCAGCGATTCCGCCGAGCTCGACTTCGCCGGCGGACGCCTGTTCTTCACCACCGATTCATTCGTGATCAAGCCGCTGGAATTCCCCGGCGGCGACATCGGCAAGCTGGCCGTCTGCGGCACGGTCAACGATCTCGCCGTCGCCGGCGCGCGCCCGCTGTGGATCAGTTGCGGCCTCATCATCGAGGAAACGTTCGACATCGACCGCCTGGAGCAGCTCGTAAGCTCCATTGCGGCCACGGCGGCAGCGGCCGGCGTGAGCGTAGTGTGCGGCGACACTAAAGTGGTGGAGCGCGGCGGGGCCGACGGCCTTTTCATAAACACGGCCGGCATCGGCGCTCCGCTTGCAGGCTACCGCGCCGGCAGCCCCCGGCCCGGCGACGTCATACTCGTCAGCGGCACGATCGGCGACCACGAGGCGGCGGTGTTCCGCGTACGTGAGCAGCTTGGCCGCAAGCTCGACATATCCAGCGACTGCGCCCCGCTAAACGGCCTCGTCGAGGCGATGATCGCCGCGGCCCCCTCGATCCGCGTGATGCGCGACCCGACGCGCGGCGGCGTGGGCGCCGTGCTCAACGAACTGGTAGGCGGCACCGGCTGCAGCTTCAACATCAACGAGGAGGCGATCCCGATAAGCGAAGAGGTGCGCGGCATGTGCGAGCTGGTGGGCTTCGAGCCGATCTACCTGGCAAACGAGGGCAAGATCGTGTGCATCGCGCCGGCTGAAGCCGCCGGCGAGCTGCTGGCCGCAATGCGTGCGCATCCGCTGGGCCGCAATGCCGCCATCATCGGCCAGGTGCTCGCCGATCGGCGCGAGCGTGTCTTCATGCAAAGCCCCTACGGCGGCAGCAGGATCATCAGCATGCCCGCCGGCACGCAGTTGCCGCGGATATGCTGATCACTTCCGCGCGGCCTGCTCTGTAAGGCGGCGGCTCGTCAGCAGCATCAGCTCCATGCGCTCGATGCGGTGAAACAGCTCGTCGAGCGTGTCGTTTATCGCCTCGATCGACCGGTATCGCCGCTTGAATTCGGCATAGAGCTCATCGCCGTGCAGCCAGTGCGTGCGTAGGCCGTAAAGCATCCTGTAGGCTTCGGCGGGGCCATT
>DATLAR010000115.1:0-2848 GCA_035527355.1 Planctomycetota bacterium | reverse complement strand
CCACGGCCGCACGCACGAGCCGGAGTTTATTGCCGAATACAAGCTGCGCAGCCTGCATTTCTTTCAGGATGCGTGGAATGCGGTCTGGATGGCGCTTCGCGGCAAGATTAACCCGCTGCCCCGCTCGATCAGTGGCAAGGCCGCGATCAGGAGGATTTTCGACCGGTGCCGGGAGAGATGACCTTGCCAAACCAAACGCCGAGATCAACCTGCACGCTGGGCTACTATCCCGGCTGCGCGCTCCACGGCACATCGAAGGAATACGACATATCGGTTCGCGCGGTTGCGGCGGAGCTCGGCCAGGAGCTGCGTGAGATCGAGGATTGGAACTGCTGCGGCGCGTCGGCTGGGCATTCCACGAATCGGAAACTCGCGGCTTGTCTTTCGCTCCGCAACCTCGCCCTTGCCCGGCAGCAGAACCTGAAAACGGTGCTCACGCCATGCCCGCTTTGCTCGAAGCAACTGCTATCGGCCGCGGCCGAAGTGGCCGCTGATCCGCAGGTGAGAGCCGAGGCCGAGCAGACTATCGAGATGCCTTTCGGCGGCGGCGTGCGCACGATCAACTACATTCAATACTGCACCGATTCGCTCGATGCCATCACCAGCCGCATCGGCGAGGGGCTGCGTGGCCTGAAGGCAGCATGTTATTACGGATGCCTGCTCACGAGGCCGCCGAAGGTCGTGCAGTTTGACGACGCCGAGCATCCCACGTCGATGGAGAATGTGGTGCGAGCATTGAAAGGCGAGCCGGTGGAATTCTCCTGCAAGACCGATTGCTGCGGCGGCGGTTTCACCCAGAGCCATCCGGAGGCCGTGCTGCGGCTGAGCCGCAAGATACTGGAAAATGCAAAGGCCGCCGGCGCGGAGGTGATAGCCGTGGCCTGCCCGATGTGCCAGGTGAACCTGGACATGCGCCAGGCAGCCATCGAGAAGAGGTACGGTATTTCGCTGGGTTTGCCGATCGTCTACCTTTCGCAGTTGGCGGGCCTTGCCCTCGGCATCGACCGAAAGAAGCTGGGGCTTGGCCTTCATTTCGTTTCAATGCCCGAGCGAGGTGCCTGATGTCCCGGATCGGCGTCTTCATCTGCCATTGCGGTGAGAACATAGCCGCCACCGTCGATTGCCCCCGCGTGGCACGCGAGGCGGCGTCGATGCCGGGCGTGGTGCATTCGGTGGATTATGAATACCTGTGCTCCGATCCCGGGCAGTCGCTGATAAAGGACGCGATCAGGGAGCATCGCCTGAGCGGCGTGGTGGTGGCGTCGTGCTCGCCGCGAATGCACGAAACCACGTTTCGCCGTGCGGCGGCCGAGGCGGGGCTGAATCCCTTCCGCTGCGAAATGGCCAACATCCGCGAGCAGTGCTCGTGGGTGCACGCAGACCGCGAGCAGGCCACGCGCAAGGCCGTGGACCTCATTCGCATGATGGTGCACAAGGTGGCCCGCAACGAATCGCTGTGCCCGATCAAGGTGCCCGTAAACAAAACCGCCCTGGTCGTTGGCGGCGGCATTGCCGGCATACAGGCGTCGCTCGACATCGCCAACGCCGGCCACCGCGTAATACTGGTCGAGCGCGAGCCGTCGATCGGCGGGCATATGGCGCAGCTTTCCGAAACCTTCCCCACGCTCGATTGCAGCCAATGCATCCTCACGCCTCGAATGGTGGAGGCGGCCTCGCATCCGAATATCACGCTGCACGTCTATTCCGAGATCGAATCGCTCACCGGGTTCATCGGAAACTTCGAAGTCAAGATCAGGAACAAGGCCAAATCGGTCGATCTCGGCCTGTGCACGGGCTGCGGTGCGTGTACGCTGGCGTGCCCGCTGGCGGGCAGGATCGGCAACGAATTCGACCGCGGCCTCGGCAAGCGCGGCGCCGTTTACATCCCGTTCCCGCAGGCTGTGCCGCACAAGCCGGTGATCGACCGCGCGAAGTGCCTGCGGTTTCAGGCCGCGCAGAAGAAAGGCATCCCGGTGCAAGATTGCAGCGTGTGCGGCAAATGCGCCGACGCCTGCCCCATCGCGCCCAGGAAGGCAATCGACTTTTCACAAGAGGACGTGATCATCACCGAGAAGGTCGGCGCGGTGGTGATCGCCACAGGCTATGAACTTTACACCGGAGGGCGGCCACGCCCCGGCGACAGGTACGCGGGCTGCGGCGAATACGGCTACGACGATTATCCCGACGTCATCAACGGCATGCAGTTCGAGCGGCTGGCTAGCGCGTCCGGCCCCACGCAGGGCAGGATTCTGCGCCCGTCCGACGGACTCGAGCCGCAAACGGTGGTTTTCGTGAAATGCGTAGGCTCGCGCGACAACGCGAAGGGCTTTACCTACTGCTCGAAGGTGTGCTGCATGTATACCGCCAAGCACGCGATGCTCTACCGCCACAAGGTGCACGCCGGCCGAGCGATAGTTTTCTATATGGACGTGCGCTCGCCCGGGAAGGGCTTCGATGAATTCGTGCGGCGAGCCATCGAAGACGACGACGCCTGCTACATACGCGGCCGCGTTTCCAAGATCACGCGCGAAGGCGGCAAACTGCTGGTGCAAGGCGCCGATACGCTGTCCGGCGAGCAGGTGGAAGTAATGGCCGACATGGTGGTGCTGGCGACGGCGATGACCGCCCGGCGCGACGCCGCTGAATTGGCGCGCAAGTTTCGCGCGGCGTATGATAAGGACTGCTGGCTCACCGAGGCGCACCCGAAGCTCCGGCCGGTGGAGTCGGCCACGGCGGGCGTGTTTCTCGCGGGCGCGTGCCAAGGGCCCAAGGATATTCCCGACAGCGTGGCGCAGGCCAGCGCCGCCGCCGGAAAGGTGCTCGTGCTGTTCTCGTCAGACGAGCTGCA
>DATLAR010000114.1:0-6095 GCA_035527355.1 Planctomycetota bacterium | reverse complement strand
GCTGGTGGGCGCGCTGGGCGGCACAATGGCGTGCATGGCCGCTAACTTCACCGTGGGCAAGGAGAAGTTTCGCGCGGTCGAGGACGAGTGCAAGGCGATCCTGGACCGCAGCGAGCGCGGGTGGAGATCGCTGCTGGAGCTGACGGATGCCGACACACGTGCATACGCTGAGGTGTCGGCGGCGTATGGAATGCCGAGGGCAACGCCCGAGCAGAAGGCGGCGCGGGCCGATGCGATTCAGAAGGCATGCCATGTTGCGTTGGAGGTGCCGCTGGCGGCGTTGCGAGTGTGCGCGGCAATGGCCGACGACCTCGAGCGGCTGGCCGAGATCGCAAATCCGAATCTCATCAGCGACGTGGGCGTGGCGGCGCTGCACGTTTACGCGGCGCTGCGCGGCTGCAAACTGAACGTGGAGATAAACCTGGCGTCGCTGAAGGACCGCGATTTTGCGGCGACGCAGCAGGCGGAGCTGGACGCGGCAGACGAGCGCGCGAGGCAGGTTACAGATCGCGTGCTCGGGAAGGTTTATGCGGCCATCAGAAAATGAAGGGCGCATTTGCACTTCCGATTTGAGGTCGTTGCGATTATAATATAGCAGACGATCACGCAAGCTTCCTGAAGAGAAACGCCGGCCAAAAACGGCCGCCGATATTGATTATGGAATGGAACATTCAGAGATCGAGCAGGGAATGCTGCTCGTGCACAAAGGTTTTCGACGAAGGCACAAGCTACTTCTCCGCGATCTTCGACCGCGGCCAGCAGTTTGAGCGAAAGGACTTCTGCCAGCCTTGCTGGGAGAACAGCCAAAGCGAGCCTGTCTTTTCTTTCTGGAAAGCGCGCGTGCCCACGAAGGAAGAAGAGCGCAAGCTGCTGGTGGACGATAACGTGCTGCTGGAGTTCTTCGGACGGCTCAAAGGCGAGCAGGATGAGCAGCCGGAGCACAAGCTGAAATTCAGATACATCCTGGCCCTCGTGCTGATGCGCAAGAAGGTTCTGCGGTTTGTCGACATCGTACGCGAGGAAGGCAAGGAGTTTCTCATTCTGCGCTACCCGCGTGAGAAAATGGATTTCAAGGTGCTGGATCCGGGCCTCACGGAAGAAGAAGCTGAAAGCGTGAAAGACGATTTATCCCAGATACTGAACGTTGAAGTGTAAGCAATCAATAGCAAGGAGTAGTCATGAAGATTGAAGAACTCGTTCATCGTGTAGCCGGGGAAGCTCTGAACCTGCTCGAGAAGCGCTATCATTACCGGATTTCGGAAGAGCACAAGAAAGACATCCAGAACACGGTGAGAGACAACCTGAACAGCATACTGAACGAGGGCAAGGAGCAGAAGGAATCGGCGAAAGCCGAGTAAGCTCGTCCGCATGATTCTGGCCGCCTTCAGCGTTGGGCGGCGCGTTACCGGCAAACCGTGCGGCGGCCGGCGCGCACGGTTTTGCCATTCCCTTGTACGCGCAGTGGAGGTGCATCATGGGCGCGCTGTTTGGCAGGAAAATCTCGCGCAAGGAGTTGCTCCGCCGCATCGGAAACGTATCGCAGGCGGGCGGCACGCGAAGCTATGAGCTGCAAGACGGCCGCGAGCGAGGCGTGCGGGCGATAGATTTCGATACCGGCACCGGCTTCCGTTTCACCGTGCTGCCGGACCGCGCGATGGACATTTTTTCGGCGTCGTGGTGCGGGCGTTCGCTGTGCTGGCATTCGCCCAGCGGCCCCACGGCCCCCGGCTATTATGATCCCGACAAGTTCGAGTGGCTGTGGAGCTTTTACGGCGGGCTGATGGTTACTTGCGGCCTTACGCAGGTGGGCACGCCATGCGAAGATGGGGGCGAGTTGCTTGGCCTTCACGGACGCGTGGCAAACATACCCGCCGGCAACGTTTCGCACGGCACGCGCTGGGAGGGCAACGAGTGCACGCTCTTTGCCGAGGGGATCGTTACCGAGGCGCGGATATTCGGGCCGAAGCTGAAGCTGACCCGCCGCATCACGGCGAAGCTGGGCGAGAACAGGTTCTTTGTGCATGACACCGTGGAGAACATCGGTTACGAGCCTTGCCCGCACATGATCGTGTATCACTGCAACATAGGCTACCCGGTGCTGGATGCCGGCTCGAAGCTGCTCATACCATCGAAATCGGCCAAGCCTTTGAACGCAGCAACCGAGAAAGACCCCGAGTGGTCCACCTTCAGCGGCCCGGTGCGCAACTACACAGAGCGGGTGTATGATCACACGCTGAAACCGGACTCGAAGGGAATGATCCGCGCGGCGCTTGTGAACGAAGCGCTGGACGGCGGCCGCGGCATCGGCGTATACCTGCGGTACAGGCTCGACCAACTTCCGCGTTTCACCGAGTGGAAGATGCTGGGCGAGGGCACGTACGTAGTGGGGATGGAGCCGGGCAACAGCCGCGTGACGGGCCGAGCCGCCGCGCGCGAGTCGGGCGAGCTGGTGATCCTGCGGCCGCAGGAAGTGCGCGAATACGAGCTGGAAATCGGCGTAATGACGGATATGCTGACCTGAGCCGCGGAGTACAACAGTGACCGACCTTGCTGGAATCAAGATGGTGATATTCGACGTGGATGGCGTGCTGACCGATGGCACGATTGTGATAGACGCGGTGGGAGTGGAGTCGAAGCATTTCAACGTGAATGACGGCAGCGGCATCAGATACTTGCAGCGCTCCGGCATAAAGGTGGCGTTCATCACGGGACGGCAATCGCCGGTGGTGGCCTACCGCGCGCGTGAAGTGGGCGTGGAGGACGTGTACCAGGGAGCGAAGGACAAGCGCGAGCCTTACCGCAAACTCCTGGCCCGCCACGGCCTGCACGACGATGAAGTATGCTACGTGGGCGACGACCTCCTGGACATACCGCTGCTGCGCGTGGTGGGCTTTCCCGTGGCGGTGGCCGATGCCCGGCCGGAGGTGCTGAAGGAGGTGGCATACGTGACGCAAGCCGCCGGCGGAAAGGGGGCAGCTCGCGAGGTGGCCGAAAAAATCCTCAAGGAGCAGGGCAAATGGGAAAGCATCCTCTCGCACTACTACGAAGGCTGACAGCCGCTACGGTGCTGTTAGCCGCGGCGGGGGCGGGCGTTGCAGCCGGCGGCGAGCTGGGCGCCACGCTCGAACGCGCCAGCGGCGTGCGCTGGGAGCGTTTCGACCCGAAGACCGGCAAGAAAATATGGGACGTTACCTGCAAAGAAGCCGCCTCGACCGACAGCCGCAATTACTCCATCAAGGAACCGAGCGTCTCGGTTCGCGGCAGCGAATACAACATAGAGATTTCAGCGGCGAGAGGCACGATCCGGCGTGAAGACGAGCGCAACAATTCGCTGCTGCTCGAAGGCGGCGTGACGATCAAGATCGCCGACGCCGGCCGCACGGTCATCCGCACCGAGAAGCTGCAATGGCTCGCGTCGAAGCGCGTGCTGCAAACGGAATCGCGCGTAGACGTGCAGCGCACCGACTTCAGCGTGTCGGGCACGGGGATGGAACTCGAGCCGCACGAGCAGGGCAGGGAAGTGAGGCTTGTGCGGCTGAACAAGGACGTGAAGGCGACCATCTCGCCCAACGCGTCGAAGGCCGCGATTTTCTCTACCATTTCAGGCACACAGGAAAGCGACGACGACCGAAACGCCCCGCCCATGATCATCACCAGCAAGGGACCGATGCTCATTCACCGCGACACCAATGTGATCTCGTTCAGCGAAAGCGTGGAGATACACCGCGACGCTCTGGTGATGCTATGCGAAAAGCTCGAGCTGGCGGTTGACGGCGATACGAGGCGCGTGAGAGAGGTGATCTGCACCGGCGGCGTGGAAGCGGTGGACGGCGAGAACGGTGCTTCGGGCGAGGCGCTCTCGTGGGACGCTATGACCGGGCTGGGCGAGCTGGCGGGCACGGCCGGCAAGCCGGCGAAGACGTGGAGGGCGTCGGCTACGGTGAGCGCGCCGCTGATCTGGCTGAGCTCGAAAGACCGCAAGGTGCTGTGGAGCGGCCGGGCTCAAGTGTTTGCACCGCCTCAGGGCACGGAGAATCTGCTGCGATTCGGGGCCGGCCCGGCGCAGTGATGGCTTTGTTGAGGCTTTGGTCTCTTGGGAAAATTAAGGGCGCGGGCCAGCTTCTGACTTCCGACTTCTGATTTCCAATCTCTGCCCTCTGCCTTCTGTCTTCCCCGTTTCTTCTTTTTCGTAATAGGGATAGCGGCTGTCGCCGTGCTTGGGGATGATCCTGCGCTTCACGAGGTGGTATGGCAGCCTGAAGAGATACTTGTGCAGCACGCCGAACCACGGCCGGCGAGCGTGCATACGTAGCTCTTCCTCAGTGAGGAAGCAGGGCATGATGCGGCGCTTGTGTTTGAACACGTGGTAGATGTCGGACTGCTGCATGATGCTTACGACGGCATTCCACGGGATCGAGAGCAGCCGGCGGCGGCCCCGCGAGATGCTCACCTGGAAATCGATTAGGAAGGGGCGGCCCTCGGTGGTTACAACCACGTTCTCTTTTTTCGCGAGATCGACGAATGCAACGCCGCGGGCGTGGATGTTCTTGACGATCTGGTGGAACTCGTCGAAGAAGTCCGCGCGGATGAAAGGCGGCTGGCGGTCGAGCGTGCGGCCATCGACGAACTCGCGAATGAATGAGGTGCCGCTCACCTGCTTCACGAGCTTGGGCACGCCGTGCACGCCTTCGAGCAGCCGGTGGATGCGCACCTCGCGCGCCGTGAGGCGTTTCATCAGGAAGCGGAGCTTCGGCCACCGCACGAGCTGCAGCCGCGACACCTTGAAGAGGTATTTCGCGCCGTCCTTCTGCACAAGCTCCGTTCGCGCAAAGGCATCGTCCTTCAGCGTGCCGATGTGCTCAAACACCTCGCCGTCGATTTCGATCTTGCCATCTATTGGAAATGGGTCGTCAGCCATTGGCCTTGCTTTTCCCTTCAGTGATACCAACGAAAGCCGAATGATCCGCTCTTCCTTATCATAATGCGCGTGCGGGAAAGGGTCAAGAGAAAACCGGGCCTTCCAGCGGGATTGTGCGCTTTTTTGTGTTTTTCCATCCGCTCGTTGTGCTATGATATTGCGGCCAAGAAAGGAGAAACCCTATGACCAGCCGAGAGATTGTGATTCGCACGCTCGAATTCAGCCAGCCCGAGCGGCTGGCCATGAGCCTGCCGGCACCGTATCCAAACGACATCTGCTGGGGCTGGACGGGCGGCGATCCGAAGTGCCCGCCGGGCAGCGGCTGGCAGCAGCAGGCCGACGGCAACTGGCTGATGAAGGACGAGTGGGGCAACACGTGGGGCCGGCTGGAATCGATATCGAAGGGCGAGGTGGTGAAGGGCGCCCTCGAGACGTGGGAGATGATGGACAGCCACACATGGCCGGACTATTCGCTGCCCGAGCGGTACGAGCCGGCACGGAAAGTCTTTGCCGAGAACGGCGACAAGTTCAGAATCCTGGGCATTCCCGGTTTTCCGTTTGCGGTGGCGCGTTACATGCGGCGCATGGAGCAGTTCCTGGCCGACCTGCTCCTGGACGAGGGTAACGTGGCAAAGCTGCTGCGCAAGGTGGAGTCGATCATTGCCGATTCGATAGTTCAGGCCGCGGCCGCGGGCGCCGACGCGGTGATGTTTGCCGAAGACTGGGGCACGCAGAACCGGCTGCTGGTGCATCCGCGGATGTGGCGCGAGATATTCAAGCCCGGCTTCCAGCGGCTGTGCAAGTGCGCGCACGAAAACAATCTTTATGTTTTCATGCATTCGTGCGGTTACATTTACGACGTGATCCCCGATCTGATCGAATCGGGCATAAACGTGCTGCAACTGGACCAGCCGCGGCTGATGGGGCTGGAACGGCTGGCCGACGAGTTTGGCGGGCGCGTTACGTTCTGGTCGCCGGTAGACATCCAGGCCACGCTGCAAACGCGCGATGCCGCGATCATCGAGGAAGATGCCAGGCTGATGGTCGAGAAGCTTGGAATGGGCGGACGCGGCGGCTTCATCGCGGGCTACTATCCGTCGAACGAAGCAATCGGGCTTGGCGCCGAATGGCAGGACGCAGCCTGCAAAGCGTTTGTGAAATGCGGCAGTGGCCATTA
>DATLAR010000113.1:0-3111 GCA_035527355.1 Planctomycetota bacterium | reverse complement strand
AGCAGGCAGCTCAGCGATACGGCCGATACAAACAGCCGGCGAGCGCCGATTACCCCTTTAAGATAGCAGGTGGCAGCCTGTATCTTCAGCAGGCCAACCGACAACCGCCTGTACCGGTTCAGCAGCAGCGCGTCAAGCACGCCCAGAAGGATTCTGATCACGCGATTCATCCGAACCATGCTGTCACTTCTTCCTGCCCAGAATGTAGCCGGCCAGCAATGAAACAGCGGCCGCTCCGCCGATATAGGGCCAGGGATTCCGGTGAACGCTTTCGTCCACATCAGAGGCAATCTCCTTGGCTTTCGCCACGCCGAGGTCCTTGGCCCGTTGAGCAGCCTCCACCGCGCGTTTCTTTGCGGCGGCCACAGATTGCTCCAACGTGCTTTCCGTCTGCGCCAGCGCTTCTTTCAGATGGCAGTATTTGTCGGATGCCAGGTTGCGAAGCTCGTCCTTCTTTTCCTTGGCCGCCTCTTCCAGCAGCCTCAGGGCTTCCGAAAGCTTCTCGTTGCTGGTCAGATCAGTATTGCTCATATCGTGCTCCTTTCTGCTTGCAGAAACATCGTGCGTTTCGACTAGGGCAAAGCCGCCTGGGGCTGCGCAGCACCGGCTCACAACCTGCTACCATATTATACCACACAAATGTGACCTTGTCAAACTGACCGAGTAAAGAACAGCGAAAAACAGGATACTCGGTTTACATCAATCGATCCGGCTCCCTTTCGGAATCGAACGCGGCTTTCATTCTCGAAGAATGAAATGGCGGGCGCAAGCCCCCGATCTTTCCTTGCTGCGGATCTGCCTCGTTTTTCAATCAGTCGGTCGGATTCAATCATTTTTCCCGCTGATACTCTTTGCCTCCTCCCAGCTTCTCCCACAAAAAATCATACGCGCGGCGGCCGCTCACCTGGTGCCGGCCCTCGAAATAATCGGTCTCGAGCTCGGCTTCGGCGCCGAATAGGGCGTAGATGCGGCGGGCGCGGGCAACGCTCGAACGCACCGCCTCGATCGGGAAGATCGGATCGTAATCGCCCGCTTCCACCAGCATCGGACGCGGCGCGATCAGCCCCACAAGATCATACATCTCGCCGAAACGGTGCAGCCCCGGCACAAAATTGCAGGCGCAATGGAACATCCCCAGCACGCTGTCCTTGAACGTAGAGTAGTAGCCGCTCACCACGCACGCCTTGATGCGCGGATCGAGGCACGTGGAAAAGAACGTGTGCATCCCCCCGCCCGAAATACCCATCGCACCCAGGCGCGCTGTGTCGAATTCCTTGCGGCTTTGCAGGTAGTCGATCAGCGCCTTGCCGTCGCGCACACGCAGGCCCACCACCGACTTTCCAATGTGAAAGGCAAGCATTGCGGTGTGCGTGCAGGTGGGCGGCGCGCCCTGGCCGATGGTTGTATTCAAATACGAAAAATCCGTCTGCCGCTCGCCGAAGCACGAAATCTCGGGAGCCGCCACGGCAAATCCGCGCCGGCAGATCGAAACCGCAAAATCCTTATGGTAGCCGTCGGGCGTGTTTCGCTCGCGGCCGTCTTCCCACAGCCCCACTATATCCTTAACCCCATAGCCGTGGCCGTGCAAAGCAATCACCACAGGCAGCGGCCGCGGCGCTTTCTTGGGCGCCAGAATGTAAACCGGCATCACGATATTGGGCGCCGTGCGGATCATGATCTTCTCGCGAACATAATCGCCCTTGTCAACCCTCTCGATCTTCAGCGGCGCCGCCGCGACGTGTGGAACGTCCTGGAAGCCCACGGCATCGGCCAGCGCGGCCGCCGTGCGTTTCTGCCAGGCGCGCGCCTCCGAGACCCTCCTGGCGCGGAAGGCATACTCCGCCTTCGCGGGATCATACAGATTCCACAGCGCCGTAGCCGGCTGCAAGCCCAGCCGCAGCATCTCGGAAAGCTCGTTCTTTTCCATAGCGCGTGCTCCAAACGCAAAGCAAGACAGAAGCCCGCAAGACAGAATTCAGAAGCCAATTCCCGCCCTTCTCTTCGGCTTCCCACCTTGGACCTTGGACCTTACTCCGGCATCTGCGCGGTCGGATAAGAACCCAGCACCTTCACAATAATCGCAAACTTGCGCAAATCCTCGAGAGCCTGCCGCACGCTCGGATCGTCCATATGCCCGAACAAATCCACAAAGAAGCAGTACTCCCACGACCGTTTGCGCGATGGCCGGGGCATGATGTTTGCGAGGTTGATCCCGTTGGCTTTGAACGGCATTAGCGCATCGTAAAGGGCGCCCGCCTGGTGCGGAATGGTGAACATCAGCGAAGTCTTGTCCGAGCCGGTAGCCTTGCCCGTCGAATGCCCGAGGACCAGGAAGCGGGTGGTGTTCTTGGCCATGTCTTCGATCGAGCTGTGTATGATGTTCAGATCGTAAACGGACGCAGCCATCCTGTGCGCGATGGCGGCCGCGTGTTCTTCCTTAGCGGCGATCATTGCCGCCTCGGCCGTGCTGGCTACCGAGCGAAGCTCGGCCTCCGGAAGATTGTGCGACAGCCACGTGCGGCATTGCGCTATCGCTTCCGGCTTCGAATAAACCGCTCGAATGCTGTCCATCGTGCAGCGCGCCACGAGCGCGTGATGTATCTCCATCAGGATTTCGGCGGAAATCCTCACCTCGTATTCCATCAGGTTGTCAAGCGTATCGCTCACCGAGCCTTCGGTTGAATTCTCCACCGGCACCACGCCGTAGTCCGCCTCCGCCGTATCCACCTCGGCAAACACGCGCCCGATGGTGCGAGCGGGATAGTACTGCATTGCGGCGCCGAATTTCTGCCGCGCCGCGAATTCGGTGAACGTGGCCTGCGGGCCAAGGAAGCACACGCGGAGGTCGAGCTGCGTGCGCCGGCATCCCGAGATTATCTCGCGGAAGACCGCCGTGATCGCTTCGTCTCGCATCGGCCCCGCGTTGAGCGCGGCAACGCGGCGATACACTTCCTCCTCGCGGCCGGGAATGTAAACGGGGCTGTTGCTTTGGCGCTTGATCTCGCCGATCTCCCGAGTGATCAGCGCGCGTTCGTTGATGAGGCGGACGATCTGCTCGTCGAGTTGGTCGATCTTGCTCCGGAGTTCGTCAAGGCACATGCCGCTCTCCAT
>DATLAR010000112.1:0-2906 GCA_035527355.1 Planctomycetota bacterium | reverse complement strand
TTCCAGCACCAGGCGCGCCCCGCCGATCAACCTGTCGTGCGGGCCGAGCTTGCGCAGCGGATCGCGGGCCACGCGAGCCACCGTGTCGCCCAGGGCGCGGTTCGCAAAACGATGCATCAGATCGTCCACGTGCGCCTGCTGCTCCTGCTGTGTAAAATGGTGCTTGCAGATAAGCGCCGCACTCGTCTCGTCGAGAGCCGCCAGCACCTTCGCACGTATCTGCGGGTCGCCCACCGCCTGCCAGATATACTCGTAGTTTTTCTCGGCGCCGAAATAAGCGCACAAGGCGTGGCCGCAATTATGAGTGAAAAGCTTGCGCTCCTCGTACGCCTCCAGGTTGTCGTGAAACTCCAGCCCCTCGATCTCCGGCAGGTCGAAAAACCCCCGCCTGTCCACCGGCAGCGTGGCATAGGCCTCCACACCGATGTAAAGCGGGTCGGCATTGCGTTTCGCCTCCGGCACCACCGGCACCATTCTGCTCACCACCGACTCTGCAAACCGCGTCTTCTGCTCGATATACTCGCGGCAGGCGCCGCTGGCGTGCTGCAGCAGCATGTCCTTCAGTATGCGGCCCGCGTGGAGGAGGTTCTCGCATATCAAAATGCTTGCAGGCCCGGCGCCATTGCGGGCGCGGAGCTCCAGCCCGGCAACGATCGCCGGCGCGATATACTTCAGCGCCGCGCCGCCCACCGATGTGCCGATCAGGTTGCCGTCGGCGATCTCGGCGGCCACGGCATCAACCTGCCGGCCGTCGACCGCACGCACGTTCGTCACGTCGAAAAGATAATTCCGGTCGCCCAGGATTTCGATCTGGTATCCGCCGCGCTCGTTCAGCGCCGCCACCACGCGCTGGTCAACATCTACAAACACCGTATCCCAGCGCGACTGGCAGTAGAGCTGGCCCAGGAAACCGCGCCCGATGTTGCCCGCGCCGAAATGCACCGCCTTCTTGCGTTTTGCGTTCGTCATTTGCACAGTTCTACTATGTATTTCTCCACTGCAAGCCGCGGCGCCATCTTGTTGCTCTTGATCGCGATATCGGCATCCAGCGCCTTGCGCAGCCCCAGCTCGAGCTCATCGCGCGTGAATTTTTTCGACTGATCCACCGTCTTCTGCGCCGCGTAAGGGTGCATCTTCAGCATCTGCACCACCTTCGAGCCATTGCGGAATTTCTCCAGCAGCAGCTTCGCCGTCCGCAGCTTGATGATCGTGCCGCCGATCAGCGCGAGCCGCGCCGACTCCATCCCGGTCTTTGGCAGCAGGCGGTCGAGCGCCTCCAGCGCCTGCTTCGCGTTCTTGGCGGCCACGCCGTCAACCAAATCCCAGATTTCGGTCACCTTTTCCTGCTGCACCGTGCCCAGCACGTCGGCTTCTTCGATGGTCTTGCGATCGCCCACGTGGGTGAGCAGCATCTGCAAGTGCGAATCGATCTGGGCAAGGTCTGCCCCCACGATGCCGGCCAGTGCATCGGCGGCTTTGGGCGCCAGCGTTTTGCCGAGCAGCCGTGCGCGGTTTCTGGCCCAGCCCGACAGCCGCGCGCCCTTAGGCGCAGCGCAAGGCACCACCACGCCCGAATGCTCGATCGCCTTGGTCGAGCCCAGCCGCGCGTCCGGCTTCTCGTCGCACAGCAGCACCAGGCATCCGCTTTTCGATGGCGACTGCGCATACTTCGCTAGCGTGTGGTTGTTAGCTTTGATGAAGGGATCGGCATTCTCGACGATCACAAGGCGCATGCCGCCGAAAAACGTCATTGTCCGAAGGTCGTCCAGCACGCGCGCTGCCTCCGTCTGCCCGCCATCATACTCGCTGAGCGCCATGCCCGGATCGCCATCCTTCAATATCTGCCGCCGCAGCGCCAGCACGATCTCGTGCTTGTAGAAATGCTCCGGCCCGTGAAGGAGGTACAACGGCTTCACCGCCCCCTTCTCAATATGATTTACCGCTTCTTCGGGGAACATCCTGTCTCGCTATGGCATGATGAATTTGTGCTGCGCGGCCCGCACCACCAGCACGGGGCAGGGCGCCTTGCGGACGACTTTTTCGGTTACGCTTCCCATCAGCACATGCGCCAGCCCCGTCCGCCCGTGCGTGGCCAGCACGATCATGTCCACCTCCTGCTCGCGCGAAATGCGGATGATCTCGAGGAATGGCGTGCCGCGGGTAACAACGCGCTCGATGCGGGTCACCTTCTCCAGCTCCGGAGGCACCATCTCGCTCAGCCGCTCCTGCGCCTCCTTCTCCATCTTGCGGAAAAAATCGTCCATATCGAAACCGAAGCTGGCGCCGGTAGAAGGATAAAACGGATCCTCGATCACGTGCAAGAGAATCATCTGCGCCTCGTACTCCTTGCAGAACGAAAGCCCGTACTGCAGCGACAGGCGTGAATAGTCGGAGAAATCAGTAGGCACCAGAATCTTCTGCAGCTTGATCATTTTTATTGCCCCGCTATAAGGTGGACGCTATGGAAAACCTGCTGCAAGCACGAAAGCTATTATAGCAAAACCGTTACGCAAGAAAAGGGTGTTTTCGGCGAGGAATGCAGCAAAGGGTGCAGGCGCACCTTGCACATTTACCTCGCTCAGGCAAGTTTTTCCTTCGATGTTCGATGTTCGATGTTCGATGTTCAGTGTTCGATGTTCGATGTTCGACTCAGAGCCTGAACGAGCGGCCATTCTGCACATGCCTGACGCCCTGCCAACTGGCACAACCGAACAAGACGCCATTTGCCCCTTGCCCCTTGCACTTTGCCCTACAAGCGCCCTTGGGGCCCCTGCGGCTTTGCCTTCATCCGCGCCAGCACGGCCAGCGCCGGCAAATTGCACACCAGGCCGATGAAGAACCACGCGGCGATGCTGCGGTTCTTGTCGCGCGCCACCGATGCACACATCAGCGCCGACGCCGCCGCG
>DATLAR010000111.1:0-6368 GCA_035527355.1 Planctomycetota bacterium | reverse complement strand
CCGCCAAGGCGCGTGAGATTGGCCGTGCATTCGTTGCCATCGCACTCTACCACCAGCTTAACGTGCCCGATCTCGGCGTTGTGTTGCTTGAATGCCCCGTGCAGGTGGTCCAGAAGATTCCGGGCATACTTGCCCCATTCGGTCTTGCCGCCGGTGGATTCGAGGCCGACCACGGTATTGAGCCAGCCGAGAACAGCCTCGCCCTCGGCATAGCGGTCGTAGTCGACCGCGACAATGCGCTTGCCGGCCTGTTTGCCGCCGAGAACGGCGGCCAGCCAGGCATCCAGCCCCTCGCCTGTGCGCGCGGAGATTGCCGCGATTTCCGAGTGCGGAAATGCATCGCCCAGTGCCCCAATCATGGCCGTTCGTTCGTCATTGCTCAACGTGTCGACCTTGTTCAGCAGAATCCGGTCGGCCTCCTCCATCTGCAGGCGGAGAATATACAGCGCATTGGCGTGCATCAGGGAGCTCTTCTCCTGCAGCACTTCACGCACTCGCTCGGGGTCTGCAAGGACGGTAAGCGGAGCGAGATCGATCTCGCGGTGTTTGTCCTTTATCGGCTGCAGGATCGTGGCGGAAAGGTCGGTGCAACTGCCGACCGGCTCGGCGATAACGATATCCGCGCCTTGTTTGGTCAGGGACTGCACGGCATCCATGAAGCCGCCGAAGTTGCAGCAGAAACAGCTCCCCGACACCTCGCGCACGCCCGCGCCGGAGCGCGACAGAAAGGCGGTATCTACGAGGTCGGGCGCCTGGTCGTTGGTGATCAGCCCGACGGCGCGGCCCTGTTCCTTCAGGCGTCGCGCTGCTTCCCACAGCAGCGTTGTTTTGCCCGATCCGAGAAACCCGCCGACCAGGATCAGTTTTGTTGACATGGATTATTCCCTTTCCTTTGATTCGGTTTTGCTGTTTCACAATCGCACGGATCGGCCGGACCAGTCATAGCGGGTTCCAGTATTCGAACAAAGAACTGCGAGGCGAGAACGCCGCCAATCAGTGGAGCCAATACATATACATGGAAAAAGCCGCCGACGCGGTCAGGGAACGCCGCGCCTCCCCATCCCATTATCCAGGCGACCATCCGGGGGCCGAGATCGCGCGCGGGATTCAGCCCCGCCTGCGTGAGCGGCGCGACGAGGCAGATGACGGCGGTCACCGTCAATCCAATGAAGACGGGGGCCAGGGCGTCGTCCGGGCGTCCGACGTTGCAGCCTTCAGTCAGAGCGAAGATCATCAGCACCAGAAGAAACGTGCCCAATGCTTCCGCCCCCATGGCGAGGGGCAGGGAGACCGCCGCCGTGCCGCCCGGATTGGGGTAGTATTCCCCGAACATCATGGCCGTCCGCACCGATTCCGCAGTGCCTCGCACGATCTGGTGGGCGTTTTCGTATGCTGCGATGGACGGGGCAAACAGCATGTATAGAGTCAGCCCCGCCAGCACCGCCCCGGCAAGTTGGGCACCGACGTAGACCGGCAGCTTGCGGAATGGCATCCGCCCGCTCAACACCATGGCCAGGCTGACCGCCGGATTGAGGTGCGCGCAAGACAGATGCCGCGTGAGGTAGATGGAAAGCGTTACGCCGATGCCCCACGCCAGCGCCACTTGCATCAGGCCCTGGTGCGAGCCGAACAGCACGGATACCGCGACCGACCCGCAGCCGAATAGCACGAGCAGAAACGCGCCCAATGTTTCGCCAACGAACTCTCGTTTGCACATAGATGTGTATCCTTCAGTTCTTCCGAGCGGCTTGATTCCGCCCGCGCTGTTGCCGCTGAATCTGCGTCATCCCTTTCGGCACTTGCACTTTCGCGCCCTGCCGCTCGCGGGCGATTTCCCGCCCGGTTTGAGAATGCCCAGCAGCCCGTCGATCTGCGCGCGGTAGCCTTCCAGCGTCTTGGCCCAGTGTTTCAGGCAGGCCGTGCCGTCCTTCGTCAGCAAGTACCGTCGCTTCGCCGGGCCGCTGCCGCCAAACTCCCACCTGGCCGAAACCAGTCCCTCATGCTCCATTGACTTCAGTACCTTGTAGACGCCGCTGGTGTCGGGCGGAAAGCCGGCGAATATCTCAAGCCCGTGTAGCTGCTGAACGATGTCGTAGCCGTGCCTCTCCTCGCGGACGAGCAGTGCCAGCACGGCCGGGCGCAAAAGGCGGGCGAGAGTCTTTCCTGAACATGCACATTGGTTTAGGTCCATTATTGGAGCTCCTCCAATAGTATTATACACGACGAATTGCCATTGTCAAGTGCCCATTTCCGACGGCGCTCGTGTTTGTCGAGGTTCTGGGGGTCGCGGCCCCACGCGATCTGCCCGGCTCCGGGGCCATTGTCAAACGCGATCTCTCTTGTATTCGTCACCAATAAGGCTCGCGAAAATGCTGCCCCGCGGGGTTTGTATGGAAAGCGAATCTGCCGATGCGCAAGCAATCCAAGTATGTACACTAAAGCCTTTATGAAGGGGGGGAGTTTCGCTTCCGCTATCTTGGCTTTGGGTTCTTGGCTATGGAGCACCAACTCCTGCCCAGACGCGGACGAGCCGCAACCAAGCAGGGCTGCTTTACGCAGCAACTGATCGCCGATCTGTAGGGGCAAGGCACCGCCCTTGCCCTTGGGCGGGGACAGCCACCTGCGCGCCATAGCCGCTTCGGCGGCGGCACGTGCTCCGCCCCTACAGCGGCTTCGCCTTTGACGCGCTTCTGTGCAAGATGTTTTTCGTAAGAGCCTAATCGATGCTCAGTACGCCCCAGTTGGCCGTTGGCTTCACTTCCGTGGGCACGTCATTGAGCATTCCGCTCAGGCCGCTGTGCCAGTAGTCTCGCCTGACTGTTTGTGTGCCGGCGGGATCGGACCGCAATACGCCAAGCTCGGCGGGGATTTTTGTGCCGCCCTTCGGCACTATGCCCAGCACCTTCCACGGGATCGCCACCTGCACGGCATACCAGTCCGCTCCGCGCTCCACCTTTGGCTCGATTGGCAGGCGCTCTACGACCGGCACGAGCACCTGGCCTACCGGTGATTTGTAGGTTAGGCCCTGCTCGGCCGTGGCGTCCTTGGCGTCATATCTGAAGCGCACAACCGCGGGCTTGCCGTCAAACATCGTAATCAGGTAGCGGCAGGCGCCTAGCGTGGGCGATGCGATCTGCAAATCGCAAGCGTCGCCTGTCTTGAACAAAGACGTCCAGTCCTTGCCGTTGTTCGCAAAAGGCGATGTGTCTTTCGCCACGTACCACTTCAGCAGCAGGTCTTCGTGCGTGCGTGTTACCCAGGTAACGGCCTCGGCGTAGCGGGCGGGATCGGCAGGATGCCGGGCCTGGCTCTCCAGCACCGGAAGGGGCCGATCCTTTGCCGCAGGCTTCATGCGAAGCACGTCGGGAGCCGACTGATAGCCCTCGGGCCGCAGCACGAACGCAGCCCACAGCTCGGGGTGCATGTCGAGCGCCGACGCCGCATCGACGGCCCCCGCGCCGGTGCTGCCTACCCACGTCTTATGCAGCGGACGCCCTCCGCCCTTGGCGTTGGCCATATCGCGCCAGCCGTGGCCGTTCGATAGCGGCGTGGGATACGACCATCGCTGAACGCCATCCGGCCCGATCAGCCGCACTACTTCGGTGTCGGCCGTGAGCATCGAGCCGTCCGGGGCAACGTGTGCTGCAATCCCGATGCGGCCCTTGCTGATCTGTTCGGCGCGTGCCCAGTCGTAAATCGGGGCGCCGGCCTTGTTGAAGCCTTCGCGCTTCATCCGCCACAGGCATGCGCCAACCTCCACGAGGAGATCGAGGTTGCTGCCGAAGCAGAGCACGCCCCCCGGTGCGGGCTGCCGCGGGCTTAGCTTGATCTCGTCCGCTTGCCATTCGCCGTCGCCGGTGCCATTCGGGCCGGGGCTATCGGTCCAGTTGAACGCCATCAGCTCGATGGGCCACGTGGGTCGCGAGTCAACCGAATACTCCTTGATGTGCGGGAAGTCTTCCATCTCTGGATCAAGGCCGTTCTTCTTGGCCAGTTCGGCCCATCGGGGATGCTTTTTTGCCGCATCGAGCACTTGCTTTGGCAGCCACTGCTCCTGGACCGACCAGCGGTAGAAGATGAGGTCGTGCACGGTGCCGAAGGCGGCGAGGGGCACGAATCGGCCGTTGCGCTTCTCGCCGATCACGCCCGAAAAGAGCATCTGGTACGTGCGCCCCTCATAGATGAACGTTTTCTTCGGCATTCCACCGAACGGCAACCCGGGGCGGTTTTCAGGGTTTTCCCAGCAGATGCTGAAATCGCGCCACGCCGCGCTCACCGGGGCGTACGTGCCGGCCGCCAGATCCACCTCCCAGGTCACGCCGTACTCGCCGTCGGTTATGAGCTGAGGATTCTTCGGATCCTCCATGAACGCGCCCTCGCCGTATGCGGGCGGGCCAAACAGCTCGCGAACGAGCTTCGGGGCGGCCTTCGCGGGATCGTCGGGAATCTCCCATACGCTCACGCGCTTGGGCGTAAGCCGGAATTCGGTCACCCACAGGCGCCCGCGCGGATCGATCGCAAGCTGCTGCGGCATGAAAAAGCTGTTTGGGTCCACCGCGCCGATCGGCTGGCCGCCGGGCCGGCCCATTGCCCGCAGCAGCTTGCCCCACGTGTCGAATATCTTCACCTGGATGGATGCCTTCTCGCTATTGCGCAGGCCGATGATCTTGAAGCTCGATTTCGGGAAGGTGCCCCATATCTGCCCGCCCCAATCCGACACGTAGAGGCGGTTTCGGCCGTCCGACGTAATGGCAACCGGAGCCTCCACCGCATCGGTGATGGGCGTGGTCTTGCCGGTTTGCGTGTCGATAAACGCGATGCTCTTGTCCAGCGCGGCCACGCAGCGGCCGTCCGTCAGCCAGGTCATTCCCCATATCCGCACGGGCAGCACCCGAAGCAGCTTCATGCCGTGGGCGTCGTCGTAGCCAGTGGGGCTATCGGTCTCGGGATTGCGCGCGGTGGAAAACACGAACGTGCGAGGCGCATCGCCGCACACGTCGCTCGCATACAGCTCGCCGTCCCAGCGGGTGGGGCCGGTCTTGCGGGCGCCGGCCAGGTAGATGCCGCCGATCTTACCGATCGGCTCGGGCAGGCCATCCCTGGGAAAGGAGAACACCCACCACGACTTCCCGGTTTCGGGGTCCACTTCCCATATGCGCTGCTCCTGCCACGGCCGGCTCGTGGCAAAGAGCCGTTCGCCGTCGGCCGCGAGGCTGTTGGCGCCCGACCACACGGTGCGGTTCAGCCATCGCTCGCCCCATAGCTTATTGCCTTCCAAATCGCAGCAGATGAGGCCGTGGCCGCCCTCGGCGATGCCGGTGCCCAGAAAGATTCTCTCGCCGATGCACGCCGCCGCCACGGGCGACCCGTGATCCGCCGCCCAGCCGCCGGTGGTGCCGTGAATCCACGGCGGATTGCCATGGGTAAACGTGCCGCGGTAGACAGCGTGGAGGTCGCCGCGCGTCAGGCCGATCCACTCGTACGTGCCCGCCGGCAGCACGCGGCCGTCATCGTCCAGGCCATCCCAATAAACGGTATGCGAATCCTTCGGCTTCTCCACGTCGGCGATCAGATTTCGCGCGCGAATGCCGGAAGAATCGTTGATCGCAATCGTCACGCGGCCCGGTTGCGGCATTGTGAACTTGACCGGCAGGCCCTGCTGCCGCGGCACGCCCTGCTGCTCGGCGGCAGAAAGGTGCTGCGAAAAGAACACGGCAACAACGACCGCCCAGAATGTGAGGTGCAACTTCATTCCCGGCACTCCTTGTCAATTGATGCGCTCCGCCGGCGGTGTCCGCAGATTTCGCAGGCCAAGAGATGAAGAAGAGCACTCCGATGCCGGCGCTCAGGGCCTCTTCATCGGCGCAATCCGCGGCGGAATCATGGCAGGAGTATAGCGAGGTCAATGGCGAATGTCAAGGCTATGCCGAGCCGGTTCCACTTTCGGGAGAACAGCGGGCAAGTACGTTTGCCTTCACTCCTGCTTCGGCGGGCCGGCCGCCGGCGGCTTGAGGTTCTTCACGTATTCGCGGCCTTCGACGATGATGCCATTTCCCGCGTCGGCGTTGTCGAGGCGGCAGAAGGTTGTGCCGGTTGTGGCTGACTGCCTATCCCTCCCACGCCGTCAACCGCTTCTGCTTCTTTGTTCGGCGGAAAGTCACGGAGCCTTTTCCCCTGCCTTGAGGGCAGCCCTAACGTGTTCCATCTCCTGCACGAAGTCGGGCCACGATTCCTTGTAGCGCTCATCCTTGGTGAGTTTCTCCAGAATAGCGGCAGTGGTCTCGTTCGGATAGGCGGCAAGTACCGCTGCAACGAGTCGGTTATGCGCGATTTCACCCGGCTTGATCTGGTTGCCAATAGCCTCAAAA
>DATLAR010000110.1:0-2323 GCA_035527355.1 Planctomycetota bacterium | reverse complement strand
ATCTTCGGCGAGCCGAATATGGGCGTGAGCGCCACGTGTGTGCGCGTGCCGGTGTTCAACGCGCACTCCGAGTCGATCAACGTGCAGTTCGAGAAGAAGATAACGGCGGAGGAGGCGAAGCAGATTCTGGCGGATGCGCCGGGAATCAAGCTTGTGGACGATCCGGGCAAGAGCGTTTATCCCCTCGCGATCGACGCGTCGGGCAAGGACGAGGTGTTTGTGGGCAGGGTGCGGCAGGATGCATCAGCCGAAAACTGCCTGGACATGTGGTGCGTGTCGGACAACATCCGCAAGGGTGCGGCGCTGAACGCGATCCAGATTGCAGAGAAGATGATCGAGATGGGGCTGAAGAAATAACAGCAAGGCGGTACATCAGGGCGAACAACGGGCCGCGGTCTGAGGATCGCGGCCTTTTTTTATCGCTCGATGCGTGCGAGGTACATTATGGGAGGCTTTCGCCAAGTGATGCGGCCCAGTAGCTTGCACACCGGCCTGCAGTAGTTCGTGCTTCTCGTTGTTTTGAACGGCTTGAGTATCCGCCGCCACTGCTTGCGCGAGAGCAGGCGCTCGTCGCCGAATTCGCGCTCGGGATAGTGGTGGTTGGGCACGCTGAAAACCACGCTGCGGGCTACGCGCAGTTGCTCGGCGATCAGCTTTCGTATCTGGTCATCCGTGAAGTGTTCGAGGAGGCCCTGATGGAAGGCGACATCGAACGAGGAGTCGGGGAAGGGGAGGCTGAAGGCGTCGGCCTCGACGAATTTGACGCCGCTGTGCAGTTCGGCCGCGATGCGGGCGGCGCGGGCCAGCACACCGCTGTCGCGATCGATCGCGGTGATGGATATCCCGAACAGCGAGAGAAATGAGCTTATCCGCGCGGGGCCGCAGCCGACTTCGATGGCGGTTTTCGGGTGCTGACGGGTCAGTTCGAGGATGAAATCGCGGTGCGTTTCCAGCTCGCCCAGAACGGCGGCGAGGCTGGCATCGGCTGTTTTGTAGAATTCATCCCATTTGTTTTCAGGCAAGGCAACTATCCTCAATGGTAACTCAGACCCAGAACCTTGCGTGCGACCGATCTGACCGCCGCCCAGGTATAGCCATAATTCCACGCAATGGAGAAGAGCTTTCGGAGGCCATCGTCCCGAAGCCTGTATTGATCGGTCTCCACCACACACAAGAACTTCGCCCGCTTTCGCTGCTCTGCGGTGAAATCGGGCGTTGACACTATCGGTTCATCGCACGTGAGGCTGGGTTCCACGTAGGACGAATGGTCGTCGTCGTTGCGAATGGTACCGCCATTGGCTTCGTACCACTCTCGGATTCGCGTATGGCGAAAGGGGTGGGCCATGTTCCAGTAGATCAGCGAAGGTTTGAGCCTGCGCGCCAGCCTGATCGAGTCGCGGATGAGCGTGAGGTTGTCCTTGGGCAGGCCGATCACAAAGCAGAGCCTCAGCTTGGCTCCCTTGCGCTTTATGATCCTCGCTGCCCGCTCGATGTCCTCAAGTTTCTCGCTCTTGCCGATGAATTCGAATACTTGGGGGTTTCCGTGCTCGGCGGCAATACAGATCGACCTGCTGCCCGCCTGTATGAGGAGGTCCACGAGTTCCTCGTCGACAGTATCCGCGCGGATGTTTGCCACAGACAGCGCCGCGTTCAGACGGCGGTCGATGATGCCGCGAAGGAACTGCTTGAACCTCTTTACATCGGTGGTGGGGCAGTCGTCGTGCACCTCTATGGTCAGCAGCTTCGGAAACTGGGCCACTGCGGCGTCGAGCTCCGCAAACACACTGTCCATCTCGCGTGGCCGCCATTTGCGCGAAGTAACGGTGTGCACGGTGCAGAAGGAGCAGTGGAACGGGCAGCCGCGGCTTGTCATCAGCGGATATGAGCGGATGCGATCGTGGCGATAGAACGACGAGAAATCGGCCATCGGCAGGGCCTTCACGTCCACCTGCCCGCCTACTACAATCTGTTTCGCGTATTTCGCGGGGTCGGCGGCGATCTGCGGCAGCACGATCTCACCATCGCCAACTACTACCGTGTCAATGCAGTCCTGCGCGATCATGCGGTCGGGATTGAGCGTAGTGTGCGGCCCTCCGGCCACCACTGGCACGTGCAGCAGCTCTCTGGCCTGGCGCGCGATATTCAGCGCCGCGCTCACAGATGAGGTGTAAACGGACACGCCTACGAGTTGGGGGCGGAACGCCTCCAATTCGGTGCGGAGCGCCGGCCAGCTTCGCTCGTCGCCGCGCAGGTATGCGTAATCGTAAACTTTCACCTCGTGCCCAGCCTGCTTGAGCGAAGCGGTCATCATCGCGCTGCCCAG
>DATLAR010000109.1:0-8232 GCA_035527355.1 Planctomycetota bacterium | reverse complement strand
GGACGGTGCAATCAGGCGCGTCGGTCCCGGAAAGAACCGTTGTGCCGTCGGGCGAGAAGGCGACGGAAAAGACTGTGTCCGTGTGCCCCGTGAACGTGAGGATATGTGCGCCCGTGGCGGCATCCCACAGCCGGGGGGTGGTGTCGTTGGCTGCCGTGAGCACCTTGGTGCCGTTCGGCGAGAAGGCGACGGAACGGACCCCGGCGAACGTGCGGATGTGCGCGCCCGTGGCGGCGTCCCACAGCCGGGCGGTCCCGTCCCAGCTTCCGGTGAGCACCTTCGTGCCGTCAGGCGAGTAGGCGACGGACCTGACCTCGGCCGTGTGGCCGGTGAATGTGCGGATGTGCGCGCCCGTGGCGGCAACCCACAGCCTGGCGGTATTGTCCCTGCTTCCCGTGAGCACCGTTGTGCCGTCGGGCGAGTAGGCGACGGAAAACAGAACGTCCGTGTGCCCGGTGAATGTGCGGATGTGCGCGCCCGTGGCGGCATTCCACAGCCGAGCGGTACTGTCATAGCCCCCCGTCAGCACCTTCGTGCCGTCGGGCGAGAAGGCCACGGAGCGGACAGGGTACGTGTGCCCGAACGTGAGGATCGGCTCCGTAACGATATCCTCTGCATTCAATGCGGGGGCGGCGCCTAGCAGACACGTGAACAACAAGGCGAGAACGATGGGCGTGCGGCTCATGGGTTTCCTCCTGAAAATGGCCGTTCCTTCTGATGGGCGAGGGATGATGCCTCCCGGTAACGATGGTGTCTCTATGGGCATTATACACCATGTTTGCAGAATTGCAAGCAGAAATTTCCCGGAATTCGGCCGGAGGGCGGGCACATCATCCCGGCGATGCTCGAACGCGGCGGCTACATTCCCATGTGCGACCACGGCCTCCGGCCCTCGCGGCCGATTTCATCGAGCTTGAAACCGAGAACCTGGCCGACGCTCTTGCGCTGATCCTCGGCCGCTGAGCCGCCGATGCCTGTTGCATTCCGCCCTTGCTTTGTGCAAAATGGAAGCGGTGCGCGAACACCGCCCGGGCGGCTGTGCCACATCAAGCTCACAGCCGGGGGCGGCTGTGCTACATCAAGCTCACAGCCGGGGGCGGCTGTGCTACATGAGGAATTCACAGCCGGGGGCGGCTGTGCTACAAGGAGCCCTCGCATGCAGTTACTCTCCGTTCGCAAACTGATCGTGTTGATGGCGTTTGCCTGCACAATGGCAATCGGCCTGCCGGCGTGCGGCGAGGTGCCGGGCTCCGAGAGGCCGGCGTCGCCCAAAGAGCGCCTCCACGGCAAGCTCGAAGTCCTCAACGGTTATCGAGTGCTCTCGGTAGACGGCACGCCCGAGCAGATCGGCACGGCCTACGGCACGCTGCTGCGCGAGCCGATTGCGCGCGTGATCCGTGACATGATCACCGATGGCATCGGCAAGGATCAGGAGGCTTACAGGAACATCCTGGCCGGCGGCAAGCTGATGGAGGCTCATCAACCGAAGGATTACCTCGACGAGCTGAAGGCCATAGCAAAGGCGGCGGAGGTTTCTTATGACGATCTGCTTCTGCTGCAATACTTCGGAGACGTGCGCCGGGCGATCAAAGGGCCGGGCAGCTCGCACCTGTGCACGTCCTTTGCCATCATGCCGCCGCACACGAGGGAGCGCGCGTGTATCGTCGGCCGCAATTTCGATTATTTCGACAACGGCGTTGGCAATTATGCATCGACAATCGTCTACTATCGGCCGGAAGGCAAAATCCCGTTCGTCACGATCACCTGGACCGGCATAGCCAACGGCTGGACCATCATCAACGAGAAGGGGATCGTGGTATCGAACAACACCTCCTGGAGCGACGGGAACAGACTGGAGGGGATATCGACGTGCTACCTGCTGCGTTACGTGGCCGAGCGGGCCGGCACCGTTCGGGAGGGCGTGAAGCTGATCGAAGAAGCACAGCGCGCTTGCGGCACGAGCGTGCTGGTGGCATCGGGCAATCCGCCCGACGCGATGATCGTGGAGTTTGACTGCAACAACATTGCGGTGCTGAAACCCGTGGGCGGATTCGTTGGTGCGGGCAACGGCTTCCAACTGCTCTACCAGGGCGAGCAGCCGCTGGCATACTGGGGCCGGATCGGGCGCGCGCTTTCCCTTACGCTCGCCAACAGCGGCCGGATCGACCTCGACTGCAACATCGCCGGCACCGAGGGTGTGCCGATCGACAGCATGAACCTCCATTCGGCGATGATCGACGCCACGAGCCTGCGCTTCCGCGTGGCCATGGGAAAGATTCCAGCCTACCGCCTTCCTTACCGCGCCTTCCGCCTCACTGCCAATGGCGTGGAAGCCGACGTGGCGCCGAAGAACATGAAAACACCGGAATGAGCGTTTATAGTGAGACCGCCTCGTCCTCACACTGGGATAATTCGAACTCCCGATACTTAAACATATAAACAGCATTGTCAGATAGTGATGCTATAATCCTTGCAGTCTCAACCTTGCCGATAGAGGGAGCTATTTTCGCTTGACATTACAGAATTCCGTGTTATATTGTCTATAGGGGGCTGTTCACACTCTCATCCTCAGGGGCTTTCACCCAGGAAACCACAGCTCCTGCGGCATTCCTGTTCTTATTTGCATCTTCTCTACCGGCGGCACGTACTACGCGATCTCCTCGAATGTGGGGATGATGCGATGCGCGGCCGCCTTCGCCGGGCAGCGGCTGGAAGTGGGCCACCTTCGGCGTGACCGTCGGCAGCGCCGAGGGCGTGTCGGCCACGCTGGTGGTGAAGGTGGCCATTGAGCCGCGCGTGCCGCGGCTGGCGGCCAACCCCGGCTACCTGCGCGCGGCATCCGCAAGGTCGAGTCGTTCCAGGTGTCGAACATCGGCGGCGCACCCAGCGGAGACATCTCGGTGATGCTGCCCGACGTGCCATGGATTTCGCTGCTGTCGCCCTCCGTGATCACATCGATGCAGCCGGGCGATACCCGCATCGTCAGCCTCGCGCTCGATCCGCTCAGCGATTCCGGCACACTCGGCGACCTCATGACGATCCTCCCCACGCCGGCGTTCAAAGGCACAACAGAGGCACAGGCCGATGTAACCGTTGAAATCACCGGCCCCAACGGCTACCACCACACCGGCTGCGCCACGGCAAATGCCCTCGGCGCCTGGAGCTACACCGTGCCCGAAGGCGCACCAATGGACGACGGCCAATACACGATCGCAGCCAGAGCCGTCGATACCGAAGGCAACCACTTGCTCGCCGACGGCACGCTGACGCTGGGCATCGACCGCACCGCGCCCGTCAGCATAATAACCGACCAGCCCGCAAATGTCTCGCCCTACTTCCTCGTACGCTGGTCGGCCACAGACAACCGCTCGGGCGCAAAGAACTGGGACGTTTACGTCTCGGAAGATGGCGGACCGTTCACCCTGTGGCTCGCAGCCACCACGCTCACCTCAGCGCGGCGCAGCGGGCTGCTCGATCACCTCTACAGCTTCTACTGCGTGGCCCGCGACCACGCTGGAAACATCGAGCAGAAAACGCCCATCGCCGAATGGACCGCCACCATCACCAGGCAATTCCCGTTTGCAGGCGATTCCACGCTGGACTGTCAGATCAACATACTTGACCTGATCTTCATTGGCATAGGTGGTGAAGATGTAATCCTCGGTGAACTCAGGCTCGACGAAGCCGGTTGTCGAAGAAGCTGCCCACGTAAAGGCCGTCGCTATCCCACGCCAGGGCCGGCTGCACCACGCGCTCGCCGATCACGACGCAGCCGTGCGTAACGCCAACGATCTGCACGGGGTTGTGCGTTTGGCCGGGCGGATTGGGCCGGGTGTTTGCGTGCCTGCCCGCCACCCACGCGGGTTGGCCGTCCTTGTTCCACATCATCAGGCCGGTCTTGTGGAACATATCGCCGGGCCAGCCCCAGCCGTGATGGTTCTTGTTGTCGCGGCTTTGATCATTGAAGATGGCAAAGACGCAGCCGGCGGTGTCGCGCAAGAACGACCGTGTGGCGCCGTAGCCGGCCAAACTGCTCACGCCCTCGGGCGCCTGCAGAATCTAGCGGGGCTTGCCCCAATCAGCATACAGCGGCGCGCCGGCCTTGGTGAACGAGGTGGCGTCGAAGGCGTAAACCTTTGCCCCATCGGCTGCCACCACGCCGAAGTCTTCGTTCATCGACCATCCGCCCCACCACGCGCTCCATTCCGACAGCACCACTTCATCCGGCTGCGGCATCGCGTCGCCGTTGGCGTCGCTCCACACGTACGAGCGCCATTTCGAGCGGCTATCGTTTTGCAGCAGGTCTTTGATGAACTTCGGCTGATGATCCCAATAGTGCGTGATGTTGGTTGAGGCGGCCGCGAGCGGCACGAGCCGGTGGTTCTTCTCGTCCACCCGCAGAACGACCGGCGCGCCGTGGCGGATCAGGTATGCGGCCTTGCCCTTGCGGATCATCTGCCACTTGCTGCCGGAGTTGCCGGTGCCGCTGATGAGGCCGTTGGCCATGTTGTCGCAGCGATAGGTGGCAATGATTCGCGAGGTGCGCTTCTTGTAGTCAACCTTCGCCTGCATCAGCCAGCCCCACTGCGAATCCATCCACACGAGCGTTGGGTCGGCCGGATCGGCGCAGGCGTACTGAAAAAACATCTGCCCGCCGTACCACTCGCTGATGATCTTGCCATTTGCATCGAAGCGCGTGGTGCGGCGAGGGGCCACGCCCGGTTCGAGTATGAAAAAACCGCCGGCGTGATCCGAGGCGATATCGTCGACGCAATAGAAGCTGGTGGGCTGATCGTATGAACCTTGCTCGCGGCGGCCGCCGGCCTTGCCGTACGTGTTCAGGAGCTTGCCGGTTTTGCTGAATCGTTTGACCTGGTGGCTGGCGCCCCGCTCGGCAACCAGTATCTCGCCGTTCGGGTCGGCGTCGAGCCGGTATGGCTCCGTGAGGCCGGTGGCAAAATCGGCGACGGCTTTGGTATCGGTGCGGATCGCAAGGATGCGGTCGTTGCTCGCCGCAAACGCCGTAGGAATCCGCCGGCCGGCGTCATCGGTGAAACCCGCCGCCACGCCCACCGGCTCAGGCACAGCCGCCTCGCCCGCCGTCGAGCCGTCCTTCGCATTCAGCCACCGCACCAGTCCCTCGTCCTTGTAGCAGATCACTATCAGGTTGCCCGATGCCGCGAGGTCGACAGGCTTGTGAACGACAACGACCGGGTTGCCCTTGTCGTCCTTCTTGTCGGTCTCCTCTTTCCATGTGGGGTCCCACGTGGCCTTCCTGTTGCCGGAGGCGGGATCGATCACCTGGATTTTGCCGTTGCCCTGCAGTTGCAAGAGGCCGGCGCTGGAAACGGCCATGCTCACGCCGCCCTGCCAGGCCTCGTAGTTGCCGCGCTCCCAGATGCGCTTGCCGGCGTCGAGCGATTGCTTCAGCACGCCCGGCGGCACCTCCGAGCAACTGCTCGAGAGGTACATGCCGGTATCGTCAACGGCCACCGACGTGACGCCGCCGTGGTTGCCCGGCCACGTAGCCCACGCCGCCGCCGTGGGGCTGGTGCCCAGCGTAAGCAGGTATTCAGATTTAAGGCCGGGTGTTTGCAGCAGCTTCCATTCATAGGTGCCGGGCGGCACGGCATTGCCGTTCATATCCAGGCCGTCCCACGGCTCCGCGTATTTGCCGGCCGTGCGCGGCTCAGCCGACAGCAGCGTGCGCAGCATCCTGCCTGATTCCTTTTCGTAAACCGCGAGCGACACGTTGCCCGCCTGCTCCACCGAATAGCGAACCTCCGCCACCGGCTGATTCTGCTCGGCCGAGCGGGCGGCACCTGCCACGATCACCAACGCCAGCGATGCGAACACTATCTTGCGCATTTTGCATCTCCTGGTTCTCGATGTTCAATATCTACAGCGTAAAGCGCTTTTCGATCAGGCTCGATATCGTGCTTCGCTATGCGGCAGCTTGTTCACAGCTTCGGCGTGATAGCCTGGTGCCGCCGAAGCAGGTGGTGCAACTCATCGATGGCCACCTCTTCCGGATCAATCTGATGCTGCACGGCCAGGGCGGCAAGCGCGCCGGCGGCCTGCCCGATCGCCATGCACGATGCTTGCACGCGCAGCGCCGAGTTTGCCAGCCGGTCGCTGGAGATGCAGCGCCCCGCCACGATGAAGTTTCGGCTGCCTGCCGGCAGCATGGCCCCGCGTGGGATCGTAGGCACCACGCCCTCGGCCAGGCCACGCCCCTCAATGCCATTGCCCGACGATACGTGCAGATCGATCATGTAAAACGAATAACACACGGCATCGTCCCACACACGCCCGGAAACGTAATCATCCACCGTCACCGTTCGTTTGCCCTGGATGGTCGCCGTTTCGCGCACGCCGCACTCGGGCGCCATGTGCACGATGCACAGCTTTTCGAGCTTCGGCTGCCGGCGAAGGAAGCGGTAGAAACGCAGCAGCCCCTTGCGTGCCTCGATCTCCAACTGCGTTTTGCCCTCGCTGTCGCGTGCATTTATATGGTGGGTATGGGTTGCGTTTTCGCCCGCCTTGATCAGCCACCTGCCAACATCGGGGCCTTTTGTGTTCCACGAGGCATCGGTGTAATGCAGGCGGCCGGCCCGCACTTCGGCGTCGAACGCGCGATTGATGGCATCGATATCAAGAGCAGAGGTATCGTAGCCGCCGGCGTGGCAGCACAACGTGGCCGGCTGGTTCTCATCGGGGATACTAAGCGGGAATCCGGCCAGCGCGGTTGCGTTGGCATCGCCGGTAGCGTCTATTATCACGCTAGCCGTGCGAGTAGTGAGGCCGGTTTTCGTACACAGCGTCACCTCCCATCCGCCGCCGGCGCCGGGCGCCAGCCCCGCGATCATCGTGTGGAAAAGCATCTCCACGCCCGCGGCCTCCACTGCCTCGTCGCACAGCGCCGCAAAGATGAAGCGGTCGACCGGGATATGATAGCTGCCGTGAGTCTTCTCGAAATCATGCACCGGCTCCGGCACGCGCTGGCCCGTTTCCTGCAGGCAGCGCTGCACCAGCTCCCAGCCGATGCCGGCCACCACCTGCTTCTTCCAGGCGAAAAATAAGCCGGGATAATTCACGCCGCCGACGGTAACAGTGCCGCCGAGCATTCCAGACTTCTCCACCAGCAGCGCTTTTGCACCGGCGCGGCCGGCCTGGATTGCGGCCACCACGCCGGCCGTGCCGCCGCCAATGATGATAGTGTCGTAGTTCGTATTCCTGCTCGAATGTGTCGTCATGCCGATGTCCTTTTCATGTCTTGCAGGCGCTGCACGGATTCCGCGTGTGCCGGTCAGGCGCCGGGGCGAACGCTGCACTATTTGTTTGCCGGGTCGCCTTCGGCTCTACTCGTGGGCGGCGATTGTGCCGGTTCTTTCCAGATGTACAGATACCAATAGATGGGCATTGCTATCATGTTGCCAAGGAACAGAACGACAGCCCACAACGCCTTCCGGTCCTGTGGTATTCTATTGGTCTTGAACACATGAAGAATGTAGATCACGAGCAGGACCGGTATCAGAATCATCGTGAAGAAGTGCAACGGAAATACAATCCACATGAAGGCAGGAGCCCCGGAGGACCGCCCGCCGCAGGATAAGCCCGACGTCATCATCAAAAACACCGTGCACATGAAAAAGACCACGTACAGAAAAGGCCACGCCGTGAAAATGCCCAGTATGATCGCTTTTCCTCTGCTCATTCCATGCTCCTTTCATCTGGACGGAGAAAGCACATCGTAATCTCTGCGCCCGCATAGGGCCTCGCCCGCTGTTCCCCATTGGACAAATGCCGGCAAGCGAGCTGTATGCCTCCAAACTGCGTACATTATAGTGCCACGTTCATCTATTGCAAGGGCTTTTTTCATCTGTCAGGTTCGTGGCCCCGGCCCGGTACATAGTGCCCCAACCCCCCTTCGGCTCGTGCGGCGCCTGTGAACGACTCGTGGCCGCGCCGGCCTCCTGCACGTTCGGGAAACATGCACCGCGGACGGTTTCGCTCGGATTGTTATCGTTCAACCGCTGTGTTCCGTCGAGAACACGAACCTTGATTTCCAGCCGCATTTCTGGTATACTAGAAAGAAATAATCACGATCTTTTCCTATGAAGCCGGATTACCTCTCGCCGGATTCCTGTCCCACGATTTCTTGTCGGAAAGGTTTGACTATGCGAGACGAACTCGCCTATGCGCTCATTACACCCTACAGCCTGCTGAAGA
>DATLAR010000108.1:0-5290 GCA_035527355.1 Planctomycetota bacterium | reverse complement strand
GGCGCAGACCTCCATGCCGCCGAGGACATAGTCCAGGAAACCTTTCTCGCCGTATTCCACGCCGGCCTGCCCGTGGAAAGCAATGCCGACCCGAACGCGCAGGCTGCGTGGCTGCGAGGCATCGCGCGCAACCACTTCCTCAGGCATTGGCGATCCTCGAAGAACGCAAAAGTGGTAGCCGACAATACACTCCTCGAACAAGCCGAGGCGGCGTGGGCGGGCGATTTCCTGCGCAGCGGCGACGGCTTCGACTACCTCGAAGCGCTCCGCCTGTGCCTGCACGAGCTGCCCGACGACCGACGCCGGCTGCTCGTTCTGCGCTACGCCGAGAAGAAATCGCGCGCCGATATGGCCAGGCTCGCCGGCACCACCGAAAACGGAATGAAATCGATCCTGCGGCGCATCAGGGCCGGCCTTGCCCAATGCATAAAGCGGCGGCTGGCGATGGAGAGTACCGATGCAGTTTGACCCGCACGACCGGATCATCCACATCCTGCTCGATGAGGAGCTGGGCGGGCAAGCGCCCCCCGACCTCGCGCAGAAGGTCCTCGCGCGGGCATTTCCCGCAAGGAAGACGCCCAGGCATATGCTGATCGGCGCGGCCGCGGCGGTTGCGCTGGCGGTGCTGGGCTGGGCCGTGCTGAAGGGCGGCTATCCCGCCGGCAGCCAGCCCGCCGGCAGCTATCCTGAACCGCAGGCCAGCGGCTCCTTCGAAATCGCCGGCGGCCTGGAGCTGGCACGCGGCGCCACGCTGATTGCCGCCGGCCCCGCCGAGCTGCGGCTGGGCGGCTACTGCCGAATGGCCATCAGCGCCGGCAGCAGGCTCACGATCCAAGGACGCAATGCAGCCGAGGCCGTCTTTCTGCACGGCGGGTCGCTCGCCTGCGAGATAGACCGCTCCTCGGGAGCTTTTGAAGTTCACACCGATGCCGGCACGGTATCGGTTACAGGCACGGAATTTGTCGTTGAAATTCTGGAATCGAAAGGAGATTCGAAAATGCAGCCAGGAATGCTCGTGAAAGTATTAGTCGGCACCGTCATTGTGGCCGGCGCTTGGGGCGAGGTGTCGCTGGTAGCAGGCGAGGAGAAGGTTTTGCCGGAAAACAGGATCATCACCGGCATATTGGTTGAAAAGGGCGAGCGCACCATCGAAGTGAAAGCCGATGGTGAAGAGGCAGCGCGGCTGTACTACTACAATGATCGCACCGCTGCGATCGTGAAGAAGCTGATAGGCGCCAACCGCGTGAAACTGGCGTGGCGGCCCGACGGCGGTAAGCGAGCGCTGATGGCCGTCGAGATGATCGTGCCCGCTGAAAAGGAAGGACGCTTTGTGGGCGTGGTGACGGCCAAGGGAAAGGACTGGGTGGAAGTGAAGCCCGGCGACGAGGAACCCTCGGAACGCTACATGCCCGAGTGGGTGCGCCGCGAGGGATCGGATGGCGCGTTGGACAAAAAGATGATAGAGAAAATCGCACAATTGCGCGTGGGCGACGTGGTGCGGATCGACTGGAAATACGACGAGCGCAAGCGCGTGGTGGCGCTCGAAGTGCTCGAACGAGCCGAGGGCGATAAACCGGTCGAACGCGAACGCGAAGAAGCTCGCGAACGCGTGGAGCCGCGCGAACCTGACGCGAAAGCCGGCACCACCATCGGCGTGATCATCGAGAAAGGCGACAACGCGATTCGCGTGAAGCCCGAAGAAGGCGAGTCGGTACGTTTCATGCCGCGATGGCTCGGCAATGCCCCTGCACAAGGCGGCGGACTCGACAAGGAGATGCTGCGGAAGTTTGCCGCGCTGAAGGTGGCCGACAAGGTGCGCGTGGAATGGATTCTCGCAGAAGGCAAGCGCGCCGTCGCCGTTGAAGTGCTTGCGAAAGCCGAGGAGCCCCCCGCTCCTGACGCTCGCGCCGGCACGGCGGTGGGCGTTGTGACCGAGCTGGGCGACCTGTGGCTGCGAGTGAAAGAGGAAGACGGCACCTCGCAGCGCTACACGCCCCGCTGGATCGGCGGCATGCCCGCCGATGGCGGCGGGTTCGACAAGGAGATGGTGCGCAAGATCGGCACCGTGCGTGTGGGCGACAAGGTGCGCATCGAGTGGATTTACGAGGAGCGCCTGCGCGTGGTGGCTCTCGAAATACTCGAGAGGCGCATGACGGAAGAACGGCCCCGTGAAAAACGCTAGTCAAGCTTGCTGAGCGGCATATGCTCGGCACCCCTGGGCCGCCTTCGTTGCAGACGCCGCGTCTGCTACGCGGGCGGCCTTTGTTTTGCGCCCAACCATCGCCGCAGCTATCGGTGCAGATCAGCGGTTCTCATTCTGATGCCGCCTCAGGCATCGGCATCCGAAGCAACCGGCAGCGTCAGAACAAACGTTGCCCCGGCGGCGTTGCCGGTCCCCGTGCCGTCGCCGTCGGCCTTCGGGCGCAGGCGCAGATCGCCGCCGAGGTTGCGTGCCAGCCGCCGCGAGATCGCCAGCCCCAAGCCCACGCCCTGCACCACGCTCTTGCGCGTTTCGCCGCCGCGCGTAAACGCGCGAAATATCCGCTCTCCATCATCCGGCGCGATACCCGGCCCTTTGTCCGACACGCCGATGCAAATCTCGTCTCGCCCGGCTTCGCTGCGCCGCATTACCGCAAGCATCACGCTCGGCTCGGCGGGGCACGCATACTTGATCGCGTTGTCGATCAGGTTCGACAGAATCTGCTCCACGGCGCCTGTATCGGTTACCACCTCGGCGGCGCCGATCAATGCATCGGCAGCCGCGCCGCATTCGTTGCCGATGACGATGTCGAATTGCACCCCGGCCCGGCGTGCGCGGTCGGCCGGCCGCTGCACCGCGCGCTCGATCAGCTCGCCAACCGTAATCCGCTCTCGGCGCGACGGCATCGCGCGGCCCTGCTCGATCCTGGCATACGTCAGCACGTTTTCCACCAGCCGCGCCAGGTGGTCCGACTCGTCCCGCAGCGTGGCCAGATACTCCTGCTGCTCCTTCTGCCCGCTCACCATTCCTTCGGCCAGCATCTCCGAATACATCCTGAACGTGGTGAGGGGAGTGCGAAGCTCGTGCGTGACGGCGGAAACAAACTCGCCGCGCCGGCGGCCCAGCTCCACCGCCGCCTGCAGCACTGCGCCCACGCAAATGATCGCGGTGAGCACCACCGCCCACGACAGCCCCAGGATGGCGCGTAGCGAAGTAACGAGCGGCGGAGGCGCCGCCCCGAAGCGCCCTGCACTCAGCACCGCCGGTATGCCCGCCAGCAGCGTGCCCGGATCGCACGTCTCGGGCTGCTCGGCAGGCGTAACCTCCGCACCCGGCAAAATATCGGCCACCGACGATACCAGCGCGTCGCGAATGGCCGGCCAATCGGTCCACACGCCTTGCGTCAACTGGCTGGGCGGAACCTTCACGTGCCGCACGAGGAATAGCTGCCTCTTGCCGGCGGGGCCGCTCCACAGCGGCGTGAAAGGGCTGACGCTCACGCTGCTGTCGGTAGTCTTCGTCTGGCTGGGCGAGGCCGCTTGCTGCTCGATTGCCCGCTGCTGCGACATCAGCACGTTGCCGGCGCGGCTGCTCCACTCGAGTGCAAGCTGCGCCTGCTGATCGTTCGACGAATTCGACAGCAGCTCGGCCTTGTTGCGCAGCTTCTCGGCCACCTCTTCCTGCCGCCCGATATTGTCGGCCGCCAGCGCCGCCGCTACACCCGCGAAGCTGCCGTCGGCCGTCTTGCGGAATTCCGCCAGGCGCTCCGCCGCTGCAACAACGCTTTCAGACGTAGTATACGCGGCCTCGGCAAGATCGCGCAGGTTTCCCTCGGGCACTTGGGGCGACGTTACCACCCCGGCCGAATCAACCTGGAAATGCAGTTTGAAAAAAGGATCGGTGAACGTGAGCAGCGGCGACGGCACGAGCACCTCGCCCGGCTCGACGGGCCAGAGCATGCGCGTGTAGGCACGCTGCGGGGCATAGAAGGCCGCATAATGGAAATATGGGCGGGCTGCCTCCTCGGCCAGCCGAGGCGCGATCAGCGCCTCCATCCGCCAGAGGGCCACGCGCATCCGCTGCTGCCGCTCGATCTCGTTTCGGGCACTGCGCTCGGCGTGCTCGAGCCGCAAGAGCGCGGCGGTAGTCCACCCGAGCGCGGCGATAACGGCTATCGCGCACGCGGCGAAAACCAACCAGGTACGTGTGCCTTTTGCAGCCGGCATTTGTATTCTCTCAGAGGCTGTGTGTGAAGTCAGAAGCCAGAAGTCAGCGATCGCCGGCTTCTTCTGACTTCTGGCTTCTTGGCGCCACATCCACGGCCGAGGGCGGCCGTGCCACATACACGGCCGAGGGCGGCCGTGCTACACGTTGAGCATGTAGCCCTTGGTGCGCACCGTTAGCAATATGCAGGGCGACTCCGCGTTGTCGCCCAGCTTTTCGCGTATGCGGGCCACGGTCATGTCGATGGTGCGCGTATAGATGCTGCCGCTCAGGCCCCACACGCGGGCCAGCAGTTCATCGCGGCTCACGGCCCGGCCGGGATTGGCAGCCAGATAGCGAATCAGCTCCGCCTCGCGATCCGAAAGCTCGCAGCGGCGGCCGTCGGCAAACCGCACCTCGCGCCGCTCGAAATGAATCGAGCGGCCGGCCAGCTCCAGCACCGTAACGTCTTGCGGGCGCTCGGCCGATCGGCGAAAAACCGCCTCGACGCGTGCGAGCAGTTCTTTTGCGCTGAACGGCTTCACCACGTAATCGTCGGCGCCGCTTTTCAGCCCGCGCACGCGGTCGCCCTCCGAGCCGCGCGCCGTAAGCATTATCACGGGCACCGCGGGCTTGGCCTTGCGCAGCTCGGTCAGCACCGCAAAGCCGTCCAGTCCCGGCATCACCACGTCCAGCAGCACCATGTCCACCGCGGCCTGCACGGCCGTCTCGAGGCCGCTGGTGCCGTCGGCCGCCTCCAACGCCGCGTAGCCGGCGTATTTCAGCGCATCCACGATCCCCCGCCGGATCGGGGCATCGTCTTCAATTACCAGAATGGCTTTCTGCGGCATAGGATTGTTCCTGTTGGACGCGCCGCCAGCGCGGACCAAATGCTCTGCGCGCGATGATACACGCGGCGGTGGACTGTTTCAAGAATAATACGGCCTCCCTCCGGGCACAGGGTCTGTAAACGATTTGTGGGCTCCACACAGCTTGCCGGGCCGATGCCAGGCAAGCTCATATGCATAGATACCGGGGGCCCACGAAGCTCACGTGCATAGACGCGGTGTCCCACGAATGCATTGACATCATTTTTCTTATTCCCCT
>DATLAR010000107.1:0-8939 GCA_035527355.1 Planctomycetota bacterium | reverse complement strand
ACGGTGATCTCGACGGGCAGGCTGAAAGCGGGCGCCACGCCGCTGCTGGTAAGCGGCGACGAGCGCTATCCGATCGTCGTGGTGCACCAGTATGGCCAGGGCAAGGTGGTTGCCGTGCTCAGCGATTCGCTGTGGCGGTGGCAGGTGGGGCAGGCGGAGCAGCCGCTGCCGATGGACGTTTACACGATGTTCTGGACGGGCCTGATCGATTGGCTGCTGCCGAAGGACTCGGAGGCGAAGCGTGCCCGGGCGGTGGAGGTGGTAACCGACAAGGATGAGTATGAGTCGAACCAGGTGGTGCGCTTGCTGGTGACGGTAACGGATGCGGAGACCGGCCCGGCCAAGGACGCGGCGGTGAAGTGCGTGGTGCAGGCGCCGGATGGGAAATCACACGAGCTGCACGCGCCGTGGGGCGACATCTCCGCCTACTCAAGCGTGCTCAAGAACGGCTACAGCACGTCGTTCACGCCGCACAGGAGCGGCAAGTATTCGGTGATAGCCACGGCCGAAAGGGGCGGGCAGGAGATCGGCCGCGAAGAAATATCGTTTATGGTGGGCGATCCTACGCTCGAGTTTCGCGAGACCGATATCAACAGGGAGCTGCTGGAGGAGATCGCGAGGATATCCAAAGGCAAGTATTATACGCCCCAGACGGCCCCGAGGCTTCTCGACGATATAGTGTCGAAGGCAAAGACGGTGCCCACGATCGAGAAGAACGAGGTGTGGAACGAATGGTGGGTGCTGGTGGCTTTTGTGGCGTTGATGACGAGCGAATGGATCGTGCGGAAGAAGCGCCAGCTTGCGTGAGTTTTGAGCAGTGCGGTTTCTGTTTGGAGGAAAACCGATGAAACGGAATTTGCCGATCCTGTGCGGCGTGCTGGCCGCAATGCTGTTTGCCGCGGCGCCGGCCGCTGGGCGCGAGCCGGCCAATATCATCCGTAATGGCGATTTTGAGGAGCCGGGCAGCATCATCGGCATCCCCGGCTGGAACGTGGCCATAATGGGTTACATGCCGCGGGTAGTTGACCGGGACGAGAACGGCAAGGCAATTTTCAACTACATCTGCGGCTGCGGCGAGAACCTTGGCCCGGCGAAGCCGTGGGCCGGAATGCGGTGCCCGGCGTGCTACCGCTACAGCGTGGCCGAGGAAACGGGCGACTGGTATAACGACAACGAAGCCTACGTGAAGATCGTGCCCGGCCGAACCGGTAACTGCTGCGCGTTTAACATTCCCAAGGACGTGGGCGAGAACGAGGGTGTGCGCTGCGTGAGCGACCTTGTGCGGATCAAGCGCGATTGGCCCTACAAACTCACCGCAAACGTGATGAGCAAGGGCGCCACGATGATGATATTCGTGGAGGGTTACAGGATAGTCGACGACGAGCAGGTAGACGTGGCGTCGAATGCCGATCCCGAGGAGTATCGCCCCGACGCCCCTGAAGAGGACGCGGAGGCGGTGAGCAGCGTTAAGGAAGACGACGAGGTGCCGTCGGGCGCGCAGCCCAAGCCGGCGCTGAAGCCGAAGAAGGACGAGCAGAGGCCGGAGAGCCTTGGAGACACACCGAAACTGTCGAAGCTGACGCGGCCGAATCCGAAGGCGGTGCCCACGCTTCTGACGAAGAACGGCAAACCGATAGTGATCGAGAAGAAGTACCGCGTGAATGTGAACGTGGGCACGCCGGGGGGCGGCAGCTCGCCGGGTGAAGGCTGGGGGAGTATCGAGCGTGTGTTCATTCCGCCGGCGAGATACTACGTTGATTTCATCCAGGTGAAGCTCTACGCTTACTTTCCGGGCGAGTGCTTTTTCGACAATATAGTTGTGAGGCCGTTGACGCCGGCAGAGGCGCAGGCGTTTATGTCGAAGCAGAAGAATAAAAAAGATTCACGTTTCCGATGATGGGGCTTGCTGAACTCATTGGAGGAGCAGTAAGATGATTACGGATCCGCATATTGTGTCGGGCGTGTCCACTATACGTGGGCGGTTGAACCAGGTGCGCAAGCACTACAAGAACGTCACCATGGGCGAATGGACGGGCCTGGCATTCGCCGTGGTATTGCCGTCGCTGGCCATTTTGTTTGTGTTGGACAACCTCTTGCACCTTCCGGCGTGGTCGCGCGTGGTGTTGTGGCTGGGGGTGGCATCGGGAATAGTGTACATCGTGCGCCGCGCCGGCGAGGCGGTGCGGGTGGGCGCAACCGATGAGGAAATGGCCGTTCGCGTTGAGCGGGCTTTCCCGGATCTCAACAACGAACTGATCAACTCGTTGCTGCTGTCGAAGGAGGCCGGCGAGGAGGCGATGCAACTGGTGAGCGCAGTGGTGCAGAGCGGCACGCAGGATTCGGGCAAGCTGCAGCTCGACCGCGCCGTGCCGAAGAAGAAGCTGAGGATATTGATGGGTGCGGCGGCCGCGGCCGGTTTCATAATGGTGATCTATGCGGCAGCCTTCCCTGATTATTTTGCAAACGCATTCCAGCGGGTGCTGCTGCCCGTGCTGTCGGTGGAGCCCCTTACGCTCACGCGTATCAGAGAAGTGGCGCCGGGCGATGCGAACGTGCTTTCGGGCAAGACGGTGAAGGTGGAGGCGAGGTTTGGCGGGGTGCTGCCGAAGTCGGCCGAGGTGTGGTATAGCGTGGCCGGCGCCGAGCCGCAGATGATGAGAATGGGCGACGACCCGAACAAGCCCGACGTGTTCTATCACGATTTCAGGCAGGTGACGCACGACACCACGTATTACGTGAAAGCCCGCGACGCCAAGAGCAAGGCGTATAAGGTGAAGGTGCACGAGCAGCCGGCGCTGCGCGAGACCCGCGTGGAGCTCACCTATCCAGAGTATTGCGGGCTGACCAAGACTACGCAATCGAAGCTGAAGGTGAAGGCTCTGAGGGGCACCACGATCGACATCTACGCCGAGGCCACGAAGGAGCTGAAATCGGCATCGCTGACGATCTCCGGGGGCAAACCTGTAGACATCCCGGTGACGGACGGCCTGAAGCTGCACGCGCAGATTCCGCTGAACGATGCACTGAGATACGAGATCGGCCTGGAGGATGCTTTCGGATTCAGGAACGATCCGGTGCCGTACGCCGCCGACGTGATAACCGACAACTGCCCGACCATTGACGTGATAGAGCCGGCCGAGAACCTGACCGTGGCGGAAGATACGAAGATCGTTTTCGATTTCACCGTGGCCGACGACTACGGCATTCGCAGGATCACCCTTGTGCAGGTGGACGAGAAGAACGGGCAGGAGACGCTGCTGCAGGGCTGGGAATTCGATGTGAAATTTGAGAAGGAACACCGCCGGCGATACGAGCTGCAGGCCAGCGAGCTGAAGCTGGAATCGGGCAAGGCCAACCTGAAGCTGCGGGCGGAAGACTGGAACGACGTGTCGGGCCCGGGCATCGGCGAGGCGTCGTTTGCTATCACCGTGGCCGCTAGGCAGGTGGTGATGAAGAAGGCCGAGGAAAAGGCGAAGAAGGCCGAGGCAACGCTGCAAGAGATCATCACGCTGCAGGAGCGCAACCTTCGCGAGACGAAGGTGATCCTCGGCTCGCAGGGGCCGTTTTCGGTGGAGGCCGACCCCCTGAAGACGCTGGTGGCGAGGCAGGAGGAGATCAGGAAGACAACGGGCGAGCTGCTGGCGGTTTTGAAGGGCGATGCGCCCGTGCGCGCCACGCTCGACGGCCTCTTTGGCGTCGAGATGATGCTGGCGATAAAGCAGTTGCGCGAGGTGGCGCAAAGCACGAAAAACGTGGAGCTGGCGATAGCGACCGAAAGCGAGATACTGGCCCGGCTCACCGCGCGCAAGCAGTCGCTGGCCGATACGCTGAATCAGAAGAAGATGCAGGACTTGTTTTCGGAGCTGGATGCGATCATCGCGGCGCAGAAGGAACTCCGCACGATCACGGAAGAGCGCACGCAAGGCAAGCCGTGGAACCCGAAGCCGATAGCCGACAGGCAGGACGCGCTGTCGGATCGGATGGCGAAATTCAAGGTGGCGCTCAAGGAGCACGCGGCCGAGGTGTCGCGCTCGGATAACGTGCTGGGCACGAGGTTTGACAATGCGGCCGCCGAGATCGACTCGCGGCAGGTTCGCGAAGACATGATCAAGGCAACCGCGATGATCGAGCGCGAAGCCGCCACCGATGCACTTCCGGTGCAAACGCGGATCATCGCCAATCTCGAGGCAATCAAGAGGATGCTGAGGGAAAGCATTGCCGAGCGAGCCGAGGAGAAGCTGAAGAAGCTGAATGAGCTTGCGTCGAAAGCGGCCGAGAAGGCCGACAAGCTGGTGAAGCTGCAGCAGAAGGTGAAACAGCTTTCCGAGGAGATGGAGAAGGCACAGGACCTTTCGGAAAACGACAATGAGGACCTCAAGGCCAAGCTGGGCGAGATGGACGAGATGCGAAAGAAGATGGCCGAGGTGATCGAGAAGATGGCGAAGGATTTGAACATCTTCCCGGAGATTCCGGCGTGCAACGAGATGGTGCAGAAGATGCGCGAGGTGTATGAAGACATCGAGCAGCAGGAAGGCAGCGAGGCGACGGCCGTGAGCGAGATAGCGGTGAAGCGCGACGAGGGCATTCTGGCGGCGCTGGAGGCGCTGAAGGAACGCATAGCCGACATGGAAATGTGGCTGAAGGACACTCCGGATTTCATCCGGTGGAAGAACGAGAACTTCGCGAAAAACGAGATACCGGAAATCCCGCTGGTGGATCTGCCCGAGGAGCTTGAAGACCTTGTGGGCGACCTCGTGGATCAGGAAGAGGAGCTGGACGAGGAAGCGAACGACACCGCGAGCAACGCGATCTTCGGCGACCTCCCCGCCGGCTGGAACGTTGACGACGGCCCGATGTCGAGCTTTGGCGCCAAGGGCAAGAGCGGCAACGAAAAGCCAAACACGAACGAAGCGACCGGCCGCAGCGGCGGCGGGCGCGAAGGCAACGCAAACGGCGAGATGGTGGAAGGCAAGGCCAAGGACCTCGAAGGCCGCGAAACCAAGGAACGCCGCACAAACGATCCGTTCCAGAAAGGCGAGGTGGAAGAGGAGAATCCGAATTCGGAAGCCAAGGCGACCGGCGGCGGAAAGCAATCGGGCGCTGGCGGCGAGGGCGGCCTCACCGGCACGGCCCCGCCCAAGAACGAGCTGGGGCTGCGCGAGCTCGAGCGAAGGCAGATGGAAATCCGCCGCAACACCGAAAAAATCTACAGCCAGTCGGTGCTGCTATTCCTGCCCACGGGCGAGCTCGATGCGGCGGTAGCCATGATGCAGCAGGCGCAGTTCAGCCTGGCACAGGGCGATATGCCCGGATTCAGGTCGCTGCAGAAGCAGATCGTGCATGCGCTGGACAACACCCGCCGCGAGCTCAGGGGCGAGGCGAAACTGCAGCTCGATCCGTGGATGAAGGTGCCCGCTGAAATGAAGGAAACGATCCGCGACGCGAGCGGCGAGCGGATACCGGCCGAATACGAGGGGATAGTTTCGGAGTATTACAAGGCGCTGGCGGAAAGAGTGACAGAATGATCTTACTGAAGGCAATCGCGTTTGCAGCCTGCATGACCCTGGCGGCATCGGCTTTCGGCGGCGAGGAGTACGCCGTGAAGGGCTTCACCCACATGGTGAAGATCGACGCCTCGGGGTGTGCGGGCAGCGAGGCGATAGCATTCGAGTTTTTCCCGGGCATCAAGGTAACGACCGAGCCGGCCGTAACGGGCGCCGGCGGCCAGGTGGTGGCGTCGAAGGTGCTGCTGAACATGAAGAGCGGCAAGCTGATGATGCTGTTCGACGGATCCGACGGCTCGCGCGCGTACATGCTGCATTACGGCGGCAAGGGCACGTTTCAGCGGCCGCAGAAGAAATGGGACCCCACGCCCAGCGTGCTGCTCGAGATTCGCACCAAACCCGCCGGTGCCGTTGACACATATGCGGCCATGCAGAGCCTGCTGAGGCAAACGGCCGACAAGGTGCAGGGGATGATGTTTGTGCCGAGCATCTGGATGGGCCACAATCCATTCGGGCCCAATGAAGAGTTCATCTCGATCTTCCGCGCCGAGCTGAGCATTCCGGAAGATACCGAATACCGGTTGTTCACCGCGTCGTGCGATGCATCGTTTGTGCTGATCGACGACAAGCCGGAGTTTTCATGGCCGGGCGTGCACGGCGCGCACGCAGGCCGGTATGGCGAGCGCGGCGCGAACATCCTTCTGACGAAAGGGCGGCACAAGGTCGAGTATTACCACGCCTACTCGGGCCGCAATCCAAACCGCGAGCCGCCGTGCATGTCGCTGGGGTGGCGCAGGAAGGGCGAGAAAGACGTGCGGGTTGTGCCGGCGTCGGCTTTCGTGCAAACGCCCGTGGCATCGGTGGGCAAACCGGTGCGCGTCGACGGCTCGCCCGCCGCACATTTCACGTGGTCTTACGATACGGTGCTCTATATGGACGTAGACGGCGCGCCCGATACGCTGCAGTACACGCGGTACAAGTTCAGCAACAATTCGAAGGGTAAGTACGATTCGCTGCAGTGGGAATTCGGCGACGGCGTAACGTCGACCAAGCCGCAGGAGTGGCACGTGTTTGCAGATCCGCCGCCATACAAGGTGCGCCTCACGATCAAGAGCGGCAACAAGACCGACACATGCGAGATCGAGGTGCCCTTTCTCACGCCCACGCAAAACGCGACCATCGAGGAAGTGAACGTGGTTCGTTCGTTTGCCGAAACGATCAACACCTATCAGTTCGAGAAGATGCAGCCGCTCACGCTGCTGCGCCTGTTTGAGCTGATCGACACGCTCGAACAGCCGCTGATGCTGGAATCGATGGCGGAAGTGATGCGCAAGCGCTCGTACGGCGGGCCTGTGGCCTTGCGCCTGAAGAGGCTGGTGGCCAAGGCATACTCGGTGAACGAAGCGAACAAGTCGAAGGCCGCAACGCTGTTGCGCGAGCTTGCCGATTCGTCCGACAAGGATGCCGCGTTGGAGGCCCGAGTGGACCTCGTTGAGCTTTACCTGCACCAGTATCGCGATTGGGACAAGGCGATGGAAATGGCCAAGGTGTACGTGGCCACCAGCGAATCGAAATCGACGCTCTCGCTTGTTTCGAGGGTGAAGACGGGCGACGTTTACCTTCTGCAGGCCGGCCAGGAGAAGGACCCGGCCAAGGTGAAAGACCTCCTGAAGAAGGCCGAAGACGTCTATCGCCAAGCACAGGCGATATCGTCGAGCGGGCTGAACGCAAACGAGCAGGCGATGCTGCAAGGCGGCTACGCCGAAACGGTGAGCTTCCTGCTGAACGGCGGCCGGCTTCGCGCCGCCCGCGAAAAGCTGATCGAGTGGGAGGCGCAGTTTCCCCTCAGCAAGATCACCGGCGATTTCATCCTCCTCAGCTCGCAATACTGGGAAGCAATAGGCGACAGCCGCAAGACGCTCAACGACTGCGAGTGCCTGCTGAAGATCAACCCGCTCACGCCTCACCTGCCATCGGTGGAGTACAGGATGGCCAACGCGTACCGCAGCCTCGGCAACAAGGAAAAGGCGAGGGCTCTGTACGAGAAGGTGATAAGGGAATACCCGAAGAGCCCGGTTGTGGGTGATGCCATGGCCGGATTGAATTCCGTGAGGTGAAGCATGAAAAAACTATTTGCGGCCGTAGTGCTGCTGGCGGCGGCGGCTTGTTTCGTGGCGCTTCCTGCACTGTGCGATATGTGGGACGATCCCACCGATCCCGAGGCGACCGGCGGGCTTACGGGCAAGCTGAACGGAGGGAACCTTCAGAAGATGCTGGCCGTCGAGCAGGTGGCGTTCAAGTTTTACAACGGCTGGGTGAACGGCGACACATACAGCGTTACGGGCCTTCCGCCGGGCAAGTACGATGTGTTTCTGAAGACGGAGGAGGACGTGATCGAGGGGCTGCGGCTGGATGTATTTGGCGAGACCGAAAAGCTATCGAAGGAAGACGACGAGGCGATCTGGAAGCTGGTGAAGGTGAGCGACGATTTCTTCCACGAGAAACGCATCGCCCGCAAGGGCGGCACCGGCAAACTTCAGAAGCTGGTGGTGGAGCAGATTCGCACTGATACCATATTCAACCCCGACGGCTCGATAGCGGTGGGCAAGATGATCCGGCGCATCGACTATACCATCCTCAGAAAGACGCGGGAGGTGTGGCAGATCGACCCCAAGTGCCCGCGGTTCTTGTTCCGCGAGGAGTGCGACAAGACGGGCAAGGGCAGCAAGATCAATTTCCATTTCGATGAGAAACTCGGCAGCATACGCGTGGCCGACATGATGGTAACGGCCCCCGAAGTGACTTTGGCCAAGAAGGAAGAAAAGAAGTAGCAGGCGTACGCGAGGCCGGCAGCTTTGCGGCCTTGCCTTTGAGAGGTGCACATGCCGGCATTGATTCAGAAGAGCGGCTCCGCAAACGAACAGGTGATAAAGCTCGGAAGCGAGTTGGTGATCATCGGGCGCAATCCGTCGTGCAAGATCAGACTGGATGATCCTGGTGTTTCGCGCAACCACGCCGAGATCACGCACGCCGACGGCAAGTGGTTCGTGCGCGACCTCGGCAGCAGCAACGGCACGATCATCAACGACAAGCTCACGAGGGCGCAGAAGGTGCAGATAAACTCGGGCGACGTGCTCCGCCTGGGCCAGACTACCTTCACGTTTGTTGACGAAGTGGCGGTGCCCCCGGAGGAAGAGGACATAAACCTGACGCCGGCCGAAGGCATACCGATGGCCGTGGAAGCTTCGCCGGACGAGAGCATCCCCGATGCAACGGAAGCGCCGGCGGCCGAGAGCATCCCAATGGACGTGGAAGCGCCCAAGCCCGAAGCACCGGAGCCCGCCGCGCCGGCTGATTCGCCCAAGCCCGCCCCCGCGCCTTCTGCTTCGCCGGCACAGAAACCGGCGGCCGCACGGCCCGCAGCCGCACGCGAGC
>DATLAR010000106.1:0-6578 GCA_035527355.1 Planctomycetota bacterium | reverse complement strand
TTAGAAACTGGGATGTGTTGGAAGCGAAACGGTAGTGGATCAAACGGCGTCCACTATCATGAACTTAATCTGGGCCTCGGCCGCAAGCTCGCCGTCAACGTATGCCCGAGTGGCAACGTGGGCGATCTTGTGCTTGAACCTTATGCTCTCGGCCTCGAGGACGAGGCGGTCGCCGGGCACTACGGGCCGGCGCAGCTTTGCTTTATCGATGGAGAACAGGAAGGCGACCTTCTTGCCGACTTGGTACTTGCGCAGGAGCAGGAAGCCGGCAAGCTGCGCCATTGCCTCGATCTGGAGCACGCCGGGCATAACAGGTTGGCCGGGCCAGTGCCCCTGGAAGAACTGCTCGTTGAACGTGAGGTTTTTTATGCCCACGGCCCGCCGGTCGCCTTCCAGCTCGAGCACCTTGTCGACGAGCAGAAAAGGGTATCGGTGTGGCAGTATCTGCTGGATCTCGCGAATGTCGAAATGCTCGACTACTCTGGTGCCGCGTTCGGTTTCCATTGTGCGGCGGAGCTGCTCGACCAGCTTGCGGTTGAGCGCGTGGCCGGATCGAATAGCCACGATGTAAGCGTTTAGCTGCGCGCCCAGCAGGTAGAGGTCGCCGATGATGTCGAGTATCTTGTGCCGTGCAAACTCGTCCTTGAACCGCAGCTCGTTGTCGATCACGCCTCCCTTGTCAACGACAAGCATGTTCTTGTAGGTGGCGCCGCGTCCGAGGCCGCGAAGCTTCAGCTCTTGCACCTCGGCGGCCATCACAAACGTGCGTGCGGGTGCGATTTCGATGCCGAAGCTCGAGCCGTTCACCTTCACATGGTAGTGCTGTGCGGCGAGGCCGGCTGATTCGTATGAGAGCGTGTATGAGATCGTAAGCCCCTGCTCGCCGGGGAGCGCGGTGATTGAGGCATCGCCTTCGCGCACGGATATCGGCTCGGTAACGGTGCACTGCGGCCGCGGGTGGGGCTGTTCCACTGCGCCGGCTTTCAGGAGCAGGTCATGGAATGCCTTTGCGCTGCCGTCGGTATTTGGCACTTCGGGGGCGTTGATTTCAACGATGGCGTTATGGATGTCCAGGCCGGCAAAGGCGGCCATGAGGTGTTCCACCATCTGCACTTCCACGCCGTCTTTCAGCAGCGAAGTGCGAAACGGGCGTGTGCCGGCATTCTCGATTCGCGCCGGAACCTCGGGCCTGCCCGCGAGATCCGATCGAACGAAGGATATACCGGTGTTCGGTTCCGCAGGCTTTATCCTCAGCGTGGCCGGCTCGCCGGAATTGATGCCTATTCCGGTGAATTCCACCTCATTTTCGATGGTTCTCTGCAGCTTTTTCAAGTAGGGAAAGCCTTTCTTCCAGGTCCTTTATCTTGGCACAATACTCCGGCAGCTTCCGGAGGTGGATCTGCTCGCGGCGCTGCTTGTCGTGTTTTTGGGCCGGGAAGCCCGATACGGTTACGTTTGCGGGGATATTCTTTGTAACGCCGGCCTTGCCGGTGATGATCGTGTTGTCGCCTACCTCGAGGTGGCCGTCTATGCCGGCCTGTGCAGCGACGATCACGTTGTTGCCGATGCGGCTGCTGCCTGCAATGCCGGATTGGGCGACGATAACGCATCGCTCGCCGATGTAAACGTTGTGCGCGATCTGCACCAGGTTGTCGATCTTCGTGCCCCGGCCGATGTGCGTCTTCTCGAACCGGGCGCGGTCGATGGTTACGTTGGCGCCGATCTCCACGTCGTCTTCGATCTCCACAGTGCCTACCTGCGGAATTTTCTTGTGCACGCCGTTTACGGTGAAGAAGCCGAAGCCGTCGCTGCCGACCACGGCGCCGCTGTGGATGATCACGTTGTTGCCGATGGCAACGCGCTCGCGGACGGTAACGCCCGGATAGAGGAGGCAGTTGCTGCCGATCTTGCTGTAGTGCCCGATATACGCCTGCGGATAGATGACGGTATCGTCGCCGATCACGGCCCCCTCGGCGACAACGACATACGCCTGGATCACAACGTTGCGGCCGAGCTTCGCATCGCCCGCGATGATTGCCGTGGGGTGGACGCCGGGCTCGAACGCAACCGCCTTTTCCGACACAAACCGCTCGGCAACCTTCGCGAAGGCCGAGCCGGGGTCGTTCACGCGGATGAAGCACGTGGCGGGGTTGCTCTCGTCCACCTTCAGGAGCTCGTCAACGATGATCGCCGATGCGCGGCTTTCTTTGACGAGCGGCAGGTAGCGGCGATGCGACACGAACGTGATATCGCCTTCGGCGGCATCGCGGATGCCGGATATGCCTGTTATAAGCACATCTTGTTTGCTGTTGCTATCGGTCCGGCCGCCCACAAGCTGTGTTATTTGCGAAACGGTCCAGCCACCTCCCCTTGGCGCTGCATAAGGTGACATATATGTGTCCTCGTATTCATGATGCCCGGCGGCCTATTTGCCGGGTGTTTCCGTTTTCTCGTCTTCGTTGTCGGCCTTGTTTGCGAAGTGCTCGCCGTTCATCTGATCGATGATCTTGGTGGTGAGTGTGTCTCCTTCCTCGCCATAGAGCAGAGCGCGCTTCTCGATGACCAGCGAGTAATTATGCTGGCGGGCATAGCGTTCGATGTTGGTGCGTATCTTGCTGCGCAAGTCATCGATCTGCTTTCTCGCCATCTGTTGTATATCGGCATAAAGGTTCTTGTACTTGACGGCCAGCTCTTCTTTCTTGACGTCAAGCTCCTTCACCTTCCTGGCCCGGTCGTCGGAGCCCTGCGCGCGCAGCTCGATTTCGGCCTCGATTTTCAGGCACTCTTTCTGTATTGCGGCTAGCGTCTTGCGGGCTTCCTGCTCCACCAGCTCTATCTCCACGTCGATTTCCTTCTTCTCTTCCAGGTTGTCGAGCACTTCCTCCTCAGACACGATTCCGAGTTTGAGCGGATTCGCTGCGGGCTTGGCCTGAACGTCTTCGAGGGCTTTCACGCGCTGCTCAAGATCGGCAATCGTGGCCTCGCCGGCGCGTGCGGATGCCAGGGGAAGCAGTGCCAGCGTAGCCAGCACAATGAGTGATTTTCGCATTTTCATAAACTCCTTCGGGCTTAGAAAAAGAACCCCAGGGCGAAGTTGAAGTTCTGAATCTTGTCGCGCGGCTGTCGAAGAAGCGGCACGCCAAGGTTCATCGTCAGCGGAATGTTGACACCCGGGATGTTGAGGCGCACGCCCACGCCCACCGAGTCCCGCAATTCGTCGAAAGCATCGGCTCGAATTGTTTCTGTCAACGTGCCTACATCATTAAAAATATACAATTGATGCTCCTCTTTGTAAAGAGGAATTACGTATTCAATGGTGCCAAGGAACAGGAATTGGCCGCCGATCGGGCTGTCGCCGGTGGGCGGATCAGTTTGCCTGGGGCCCATTCCCTGCCATGCAAATCCTCGCATCGTGCCGATGCCGCCCGCGAAGAAACGCTCGTAGATCGGCACTGTTGGCGCACCGAAGGCCCCGCCGGAGAAGTCTGCCTGGCTGGAAGCGCGCAGCACGTGGGGCGTGCCTTCGGGAAACTCGTACAGCTTCTGATTAAAGCCCGTGTTGACGCCGGCCTTCCAGAAATCGACGTTTCCGCCGGCGGGCGGGCCTCCGATCTCGCCGTAGGTGCCGATCACATAGCCACGCGTAGGAAAGATGACGCTGTCGCGCGTGTCGTAGTTCAGCCCGCCGCGCCACGAGCCCAGATCGTGCGTGCCTTGCTCGCGAACGGCTTCGATGGGCGAGTTCGCCTCGATGTCCGATATCTGCACCAATTCACGCCTGTACTTGATGCTGGCCGTGAGCTCGCGGGTGAAGCGCCGGCCGAAGCCAACCGATCCGCCGGTTCGAGCCACGGAGTAGCCGTCGAAGAGCCTCTGATAGTAGTAGGCGCTGAAGAAGAATTCGACAGGATAATCGAAGAACCACGGTTCTTCGAATTCGAGCGTATATTGGCTGCGCAGGGTGCCGGGCTCGGCAACGAGCCGCAGCCGCTGGCCTCCGCCAACAAACATCCGCGAGGGGCTGAGCGCCCCCAGGCCGTAGCGCCCGAAATCGGGCAGGTTGCTGATGTCGAAATTTCGCTGCTCGATGGCGATGCGGCCCACCACCTCGGAATTTGTGCTGAAGCCCGCACCCAATGAGAGCGCGCCTGTAGTGGCCTCGTCCACGTCTACCACCAGGTCCTTGTAATCCACGCCTTCCAGTGCGCCTATCTCGGGCGGCGGTGCATCCTGCAGTTTCGTCTCAACACGCTCGAAGTACCGCATATCTTTCAGCCGGCGCTCGCTGTCTTTCACCTTCTGCAGGTCGTACATGTCGCCCGGCTCGATCCGCATTTCGCGGATGATCACCTTCGGACGCGTCTTGTAATTGCCGCGGGTGGTGATCCTGCGGATGTATGTAGGCCGCCCTTCCTCTATCGTGTAGGTGATGTTCTTTGTTCCCGGATCCGGCCCATCCTGGAGCCTTGGGATGATCTCGGCCGACGCATAGCTGCGGCCGCCGGTCGTGTAGTGCCGGTAGATCGCATCCATATCCGAGCGCAGCTCCACGGCAGAAAAATAGCGGCCCGCGCCCATCTTGACAATCCCCGCCAATGCTTCCGCCGATACCGCCTCGGTTCCCTCGAATTCCACGGAATTTATCTTGTAGCGAGGGCCTTCATATACACGGATCACCGCCTCCACGCGGCCCGTCTCGAAATCAGCCGCCAAATCCCGAAGGCGAACCTCCGCATCGAAGAAGCCCTTCGACAGGTAATGCTGATTCAGCCGGGCGATGTCGGCGTCGAACAGCTTGCGCACAAATCGCCGGCTGGTGAGCCACGTGTCAACCTTCGTATACATCACCTTCGCCAGCTCTTTTTCGGACAACTGCCGGCTGCCGGGGAAACGCAAAGCCTTCAACTGGAATTTCGGGCCTTTCCTGATCTCGAAGATCACCCGCACCTTGCCGGGCTCGGTATCCATGTCCTCGATCGTATACTTGACGGACACCTCCTGGTAGCCTTTATCCACATAGTGCTCGCGGATCCTGTTGGCATCGGCCCGCAGCATAAACTCCGTAAGCCTCGCGCCTTTCTTTGTTTCCAGCAGGTCACGCACATCAGAGACGGAAGCCCCCTTGTATCTCACCTTCACCACCTCGGCCCTTTCGCGTTGGGCCCTGACGGTGAAGATTACAACAACGCCGCCGGGCACGGCGCGCCGGTCGGCCGAGGCGATTATTCCCTGCTCGGCCAGCCGGGCGAGATCGCGCGATATCTCGGCCTCCGATAGCGGCTGGCCTTTTTTCGTTTGAATCCGGGACATGAATTCGGCCAACGAAATCTGCTGCAGGCCCACCACCTCCACGTCTACGACCATTGGGCCTTCGCCCGCAAACGCGTCGGCGGCGAAAACGGCCAGCACCACGAGCATCAGGCCAACCAGGGCGTGCGCGGGCTTTGAGGTTCGGTTCTGGATCATGGTTTTTTGTCCACGCGTCCGCACAGGGCGCGCGACGAGGGATCGTCGCAGCTCCGCATGATTACTCTTCCTGTTTCTTATACCAGTTCTCGAATCGCATGAATTCCTTGCGGAAGGTCAAGGTTACTTTTCCGGTCGGGCCGTTGCGTTGCTTTGCGATGATCACGTCGGTTTCGTTCGACCGGCGGTCGGGGTAATAGTAATCCTCGCGGTAAAGCAGCGCCACCACGTCGGCATCCTGCTCGATAGAGCCGGACTCGCGCAGGTCCGACATTCTGGGTTGGTGGCCTTCGCGCGCCTCGGTGGCGCGGCTGAGCTGCGACAGCGCGATGACCGGGACGTTCAGTTCCCGGGCGATGGTTTTCAGCCCCCTTGAGATTTCCGATATCTCCTGCTGGCGATTCTCGCTTATGGGGTCGCTACCCTCCATAAGTTGGATATAGTCGAGGAAAATGATCTGGATATCATGCCGCGCCTTCAGCCGGCGGCATTTGGCCCGAAGCTCCATTATAGACAAGCCGGGCGTATCGTCTATGAAAAACGTGGATTGCTGTATGTGCCCGGCGGCCTGTGTAAGCTTGCCCATTTCGGCATCGGTGACGAATCCGCGGCGCACGCGGTGGCTTTCTACGCGTGCCCGCGCACACAGCATATTCAGCACAATCTGCTCTTTGGCCATTTCCATGCTGAACATGACCCCGGGCTTGTTGAGGTCCATACACACGTGCTGGGCGATGTTGAGGGCGAAGGTGGTTTTGCCCATGCTCGGCCGCGCGGCAAGGATGATCAGCTCGGAAGGATGCAGCCCGCCGATCTGCTCGTCAAGGTCGGTGAAGCCCGTGGGCAGGCCGGTGAGGATGCCGGTCTGCAGCTCGTCGATGATGCGGAAAGCGTCGTTGAGCACCTGTGCGATCGGCGACGCATCGCGCGAGAGGCGGTCCTGGCTGATGGCAAACAGCCGCTGCTCGGCGTGCTCCACCAGAGCGCGCACTTCCTTTGTCGGCTGATGGGCTTCCTTCACGATGTCGTTGCAGGCGCTGATGAGCTGGCGAGCTACGGCCTTGTCGTGCACGATCTGCGCGTAATAGGCCGCATTCGCGGCGGAAGGCACG
>DATLAR010000105.1:0-14950 GCA_035527355.1 Planctomycetota bacterium | reverse complement strand
AGTGCGGCATCGCCGTTCATCGCGGCTTTTTGCCCGAACGAGCCGTCGGCAATAACTCCGCCGCCCGTGCTTGCAAGGCCTTCAAAGTGCCAGGTGCCAACGCGCTCGAGGGTGGCGGCGTAGACCTGCTTGCAGATGAACATCCCCTGCTCGTCGGGCGCCGGCTCGGTATCGATAACCAGCACGGCGGGCGTCTGATCGCTGCTGGCCGAATTGCGGCACGCCTGCAGCAGCGACGAGATCGTGGTAACCGACGCGTGCCAGGTCATGTCGCGGTTGAAGCTGATGTACGCGCCCACGCCAATGCCCAGCATCAACGCGATCACGGTGACGACCACCAGCATCTCGACCAGCGTGAAAGCACAAATTGTGCGCGGTTTGCGCGTCATTTTACCCACGAAGTAATATCGTCCTCGAGGCCGTTGTCGTTGGTGCGGTTCGGCCCGCACGACCACAACTGAAACGAGCTTTGCCCGCGGTAGACGCCGTTGGCGTCCTTGCGGGCCTTTACGGTGCAAGGCAACTCGAATTTGCCGCCGGATGCGCGGCCTTGTACAGTATAGACTTGGCCGTCGGCCGATCTGTAGTCGCGATTATGTAAATAGATGTAAGGCGAGCCCCAGGGGTCGAGCAGCTCGCGGTAGTTTCGCGGACGGTCGGTGAAGCGCCACTGCAGGTCGTTGGCAGCCAGCGTGTTGGTTACGCGCGTTTTCTCCTCGTTTCTCATCATGTAAGAGCGAAGGTACGACTCCTTGCTCAGCGAAGTGGCGAGGCAGGCCACGAGCGCCTTGTTGCCCTTGTTGGGCACGTTTGCCGCCAGGCCAACGTCCGACGGCGGATAATCGCCGAATTCATCGCGATACTGGCCAATGACTACTTTGAGGTATTCAAGCTCAGCTATGGCGTTTTTCGCTTTCTGGCCTTCCTTTGTGCCAATCAGCGATGGCATCAGCAGGCCGGCCAGCAGCAGCATTATGCCGATCACCACCAGCATTTCCACCAGGGTGAAAGCCGATTCAGGCTTATGGCTTTGGGCTTTGCGCCACTTCGTTTTGAACCTCGCTTCTTGCACGCTTTGCTCCAATGATCCTGGGCCGGCCGCCACCACGCGAGCCGGAATGCGTTTCGACGGCGGCTTTTCCATATGTGAAGATTGTACGCCCAACTCCGCCGGGAATCAAGCATAGAGCGGCTCAAGGCACGCGGCGGCCGGCGTAATACATTGTAATGCCCGGACGGCCGGCCGCGCATCTCTGAAAGTAAAGACCGATGTTCTTGATTATTCGGCAAAGAGAAGTTAGAATCGGTATCGGTCAATATAATAATTAGCGGCATTCCAGGAGAGTGAGATGATTATCATTCCCGCGATTGACCTCAAAGGCGGGCGGTGCGTGCGGCTGGTGCAGGGCGAGAAGGACAGGGAGACGGTGTATTCGCAGAATCCGGCGGAAGTGGCCGGAAAATGGCAGGCGGCCGGTGCCGAGTGGATTCACGTGGTGGACCTGGACGGCGCGTTTGCCGGCTCGCCGCGGAACCTCGACGCGCTGCGCGCGATCCTGAATGCGGTTGCCACGCCGGTGGAATTCGGCGGAGGGCTGCGCACCGATGCGGACGTGGACGCGGTGATCGCGCTGGGCGTGTCGCGGGCAATCATCGGCACGAAGGCGGCCGCTACGCCGCAATGGATGGGCGAGCTGTGCAGGCGGCACCCGGGCCGCATCGCGGCCGGCATCGACGCGCGCGATGGTATGGTGGCGCTGGCCGGTTGGACGGAAGCCTCGAGCGTGAAGGCGATCGACCTGGCGAAGCAAATGGCGGGGCTGGGCGTTTGTGCGATAATCTTCACGGATATTTCGAAAGACGGCATGCTCAGCGGGCCGAATTTCGCCGCCACCCAGGCCATGGCCAACGCCGTGCCCATCCCCGTAATCGCATCGGGCGGAGTTTCATCATTGGATGACGTGCGCAAACTGGCGACAATGAGAGTTGCAGGCGCGATAATCGGCAAAGCGCTCTACACCGGCGCGGTAGACCTGAGCGAAGCGATCAGCACGGCAAGGACTGCAGCCGGTGGTAATCATTGATTCTGCGCTGATGGCGCGCCCGAGCGCCGTCTTTTGTTCTTGATTTTTGGCCCTTCGCGGCATATACTTGAGTTTACGTAACGTTATGGCCTTTCCGTGGCGCCTGCGCCACGCGCTAACTGCAAGGATGGTTACCGGCCATGAAGGAAAAGCTTGTTGTAGGCTTTCTGTCGCTGCTGTTCATTGCTTCGATTGTGGTGGCCGTGATGACTACGCTGAAGGCGCCGCCACGGCCCTCGGCTAAAGCCACGCGCGGGTTCATAAGCGGGCCCGACGGCTATGGCGTGGTGCACATCAGCGGGCCTATCGATACGACGGACAGGTTTGACCTGTCGCAGAGGTTTCAGCTAGGTTCTGAAGGCGTGATGGCGCGCTTGCAGTGGATGGCCAAGAACCCGCGCGTCAAGGCCGTGGTGCTCAGGATCAACTCGCCCGGCGGCAGGGTGGCGGCCACGCAGGAAATATACGACGAGGTGCAGAAGCTGCGAAAGCTGAAGCCCGTGGTGGCGTCCATCGCCGACGTTGGTGCGTCGGGCGGATATTACATCGCGTGCGGGGCCACCGAGATTGTGGCGTTGCCCGGCTCCACCGTGGGCAGCATCGGCGTGATAGCGATTTTCCCGAACATCCAGGGCATGCTCAACGACAAGCTGGGCATCCGCACCGAGGTAATAAAAAGCCCGAAGGACAAGATGAAGGATGCCGGCTCGCCACTGCGCGCCATGAGCGATGAAGAGAAGGCGCGATTTCAGAAAGAGCTCGACGCAGTTTACAAGCAGTTCTTCGACGTGGTGAAACTCAGAAGAAGCAGCAGCATCTTGCAGGTGGCGAAGGCCAAGGGATTCGACCCGGCCCTCTCTGACGAGCAGCTTCTGGAGCAGAAGCTGGCCGAGCTGGCGCAGGGCCAAACTTTCATCGGCGAGGAAGCCAAGGCCGAAGGGCTTATTGACGACACCGGCAATCTGTGGAAGGCCGTGAGCCGTGCCCGCAAGCTTGCAAAGCTGCCTGATGATGCACCGATCATTACGCCAACCACCCGTATGGACAGATTGCTTGACCTTCTGCTGCCCCCCGGCGATCAGGCGGGGGCGACCGGAGCCGCCGAGGTTGTGTCCAAAATGGCCGACCGGCTCACGTCGGTGAGGATCGAATACCTCTATCTGCCGGGCGGGATACTGAAGTAGACGGGCGTTTGCCGGCGGCAATTTGAAAAGGACAATGAGTTGAACGCTCAGATCGCCTACGCACTGATAACGCATCCGACGGCTGCAATGCGGCGGCTTCGCACCACGGGCGCGCTGGGCTCGGGCATAACGATGCTCGTGGCCGCGTCTGTCAGCACATCGGTGGCATGGGCGGTGATCAGCGCCGCCGCGGCGGGCGCGGTGGGGCCGCTCGTGCTGGCGGCATTTGCACTGTTCACAACGGCCAGTGTATTCGCGCTGTGGCTGTTCCTCGGAGGGCTGACGCACTCGGCGGCATGCCTGATGGGCGGCTACGGCAATTTCGGGCGCTTCCTCGCGGCCTACGGCCTCGTTTCGGCGCCGTTCACGCTTTGCGCTCCGGCCATCATCCTGCTCTCTCCGCTGGGGGCGTCGGGCACGGCGCTTTTCTTTCTGGCGGTTGTGCCGCTGATTATCGTGTGGGCGTGGGTGCTGGCAATCATCGGGATCAAGGAAATCTACGGCCTCTCGGCGGGCACCGCCACCGTGGCCTCCCTGCTGCCCTGCCTTCTTGTTGCGGCGGTGGGGCTGCTTCTTCCTTTCACGACGATCATCTCGATAGGACTGCGACTGGGAATCTGACCGCGTTTTTACACGCCCGTGCGCGTGCTGCTGTAGAAGACGGAAAAACGTTTCTGGGAAAAGACACAAACACAAGGGACCGACTGATGCCAAGCACCTGTGTGATCGGCATGATCTGGGGCGACGAAGCAAAGGCCAGAGTTGTAGACATTTACTCCGAGAAGGCCGACATCGTAGTCAGGTATCAGGGCGGCAGCAATGCCGGCCACACGGTGATCGTTGGCAGCGAGAAATTCGTATTCCACCTTGTGCCTTCGGGCATACTTTGGCCGGGCAAGCTGTGCGTGATCGCCAATGGCGTGGTAGTGGACCCCGAGCTGCTGATCCAGGAGGTGGAGCAGCTCGAGTCGCGCGGCGTGGAAGTGAGCAAGCAGCTTGTTGTGAGCGACCGCTCGCACATAGTGATGCCGTATCACAAGCTGCTGGATGCCGCATCCGAGAAGGCCAAGGGCAACGCGAAAGTGGGCACAACCTTGCGCGGCATCGGCCCGTGCTACCGCGACAAATCGGGCCGCAGCGGCATTCGCGCGGCCGACCTGGTGAATCCCGACTCGCTCGCGCGGATGCTGCGCAGCAACCTGGACGACGTGAACAAGGTGCTCACGAGAATCTACGACCTCGATCCGCTGGACTTCGAGCCGGTGTATGAGAAATACCGCGCGCTGGGCGAGCGCATGAAGCCGCTGGTGAAAGATACGGTGCAACTGCTGCTGAGCGCCCTGCGGGACGGCCGCAAGGTGCTTTTTGAGGGTGCGCAGGGCAGCATGCTCGATCTCGATTTCGGCACGTATCCTTTCCTCACCTCCTCGAACACCACTACCGGCGGAATCTGCACCGGCACGGGCGTGCCGCCCAAGCTAATAGGCGCCGTTACCGGCGTGCTGAAAGCATACGCAACGCGCGTGGGCGAGGGGGCGTTTCCCACCGAGGTTACCGGCGAGGCGGGCGAGCTCATCCGCTGCCGCGGCGACGAATACGGCGCCACCACCGGCAGGCCCAGGCGCTGCGGCTGGCTAGACGGCGTGGCCGCTCGCTATGCGGTGGGGATCAACGGAATCGACAAGATCGCCGTGACCAAGCTGGACGTGCTATCGGGCCAGGCCACGCTGAACGTGTGCGTGGCATACCAGTGCAACGGCTCGCAGTACAACACCGTGCCGGCCGACTACACTATACTGGAGCAGTGCCGGCCGGTTTACGAATCGATGCCCGGCTGGCAGGAAGACATATCGCACGTGCGAAAGATTTCCGACCTCCCCAAGGCCGCGCGCAATTACCTCGATTACATCGAGCGGCTCGTGGGCGCGCCCATCGAGCTGGTGTCGGTGGGCAGTGAACGCAGCCAGGTGATTTACCCATAATCGGCGCGCCGCGCGAATCATATTCGAGGGCAAAACTCACGAACCAGCAGCCGCTCCAAAACATACCCGGGCACATAGCCATCATTATGGATGGCAACGGCCGATGGGCGCAGGCTCGAAACATGCCCCGCACGCGCGGCCACCAGGAGGGAGCCAAGGCGGTGAGCGAGTGCGTGGAGGAATGCGCACGCCTGGGCGTGAGCTGTCTTACGCTCTATGCCTTCTCGATGGAGAACTGGAAGCGGCCGAAGACCGAGGTGGCTTTTCTCATGAAGCTCCTCGAGCGGTTTCTCGCGCAGGAGCAGCCCCACCTGATGAAGCACAACATCCTGCTATACACCATCGGCCGCACCGATGAGCTGCCCCGCGGCGTGCGGGCACAGTTGGCGCGCGTGATGGCGGCCACGCACGAGAATACGGGGCTGCGCCTCTGCCTCGCGCTCAACTACGGCGGCCGCGCCGAAATTGTCGACGCCGCCCGCAAGATAGCCATGCAAGTGAAAGACGGCTCCATTTTACCCGAAGAGATAGACGAGAACATTTTCAGGCAAAGCCTTTATGCCGATGCAAACGGAGAGCCATTTCCGGACCCCGACCTCGTAATACGCACCGCCGGCGAGATGCGGCTCAGCAATTTCCTGCTGTGGCAGGCTTCGTACGCGGAGCTTTACATCACGGAAACATGCTGGCCGGAATTTCGCGCCGAGCATCTCAGGGCGGCTGTTGCGGAGTATGGACGCAGGGACAGGAAGTTCGGTGGATTGAAGGGATCACGGGGTGTTTGTAATCAGAGTTCTGACCGGGTTGTCGTTGATAATCCTGTTTCTGGGGGCGATGCTCACTGACATCCTGCTGGGGCTTCCATACCCGGCGGGGATAGTGGGCACGCTGCTGATCGCGGCGGCGGCGCATGAGTTTTACGCAATGGCGGGCGCGGCGGGCGCGGCGCCGTTCGCGTTTTGGGGCGTGCTGGCGGCGGCGGCAGCATTCAACCTGCCGTGGATGGCCGCCCAATGGCCGTGCCTGGGCGGCAGCGAGGGCATACTTGCCGCGTTGGCAATTGCCACATTCATCGGCCTCGGTGTGCGCTTCCGCAAATCCAGGCCGAACGCTTTGGCCGATGCAGCCGTAACTATCTTCGGGGCGGTTTACATCGGCGTATTCGGCGGTTTTATCGTCGCCATTCACACGCTGCCGCAGGGCGCGAAGATGGTGCTGTTCTTTGTTGCTGTGTCGAAGGCAGCCGATATCGGCGGCTATCTCACCGGCCGGTTTTTCGGCCGGCGCAAGCTTGCGCCGTCCATCAGCCCAAACAAGACGATCGAGGGTTCGATAGGCGGCGTGCTGCTGAGCCTGGCGGCGGCATTCGGGCTGCGCGCCGCGATGCCGGGCCTCGGTTTCGATGCCGGCTGGGCCGTGCTCTTTGCCGTGCTCGTAAACGTTGCGTCGCAGTTTGGCGACCTTGCCGAGTCGATGATCAAGAGGGGCTGCGGCGTGAAGGATTCCGCCGTGATCCTGCCCAAGGTTTGCGGTGCGCTCGATCTGATCGATTCGATCCTGCTGAGCGCGCCGGTGGCATACTACCTTATCAGGCTGCAGGTGCCTGTTTGAAACGCGCCGCACGACGCGGGTTGAAAGGACGATTTGAAGGAAGTTATCAGGTTTCTGAATAACGAAGAGGCGCGCGCGGTGATGGGCAGCCACGACCATTACCTGCGGCTGATCCGCAAGGCGTTTGGCGTAGACATCGTGGTTCGCGGCGGTGTGGTGATGGTGGAAGGCCAGGACGAGAACGTGGCGAAGGCCGAGCAGGTGCTCGCCGAGATACAGTCGCGCGTGAAAACTTTCGGCCGCATTCGCGATGGCGAGGTGGAAAGCCTGCTGCACGCGGCGGTAGGAGAGCGCGAGGCCATAGAAGCCGGCCACGAGCCGATTCGCGTGTTTTACCGCGACCGCGTGATCGCGCCGAAGTCGAAGGGCCAGGAAGAGTATATCGACGCCATCCGCGACAACGATATCGTTTTCTGCGTGGGCCCAGCCGGCACCGGCAAAACGTATCTCGCGGTGGCGATGGCGGTTTCGGCCGTGCGCGACGGCATGCTGCGCAAGATCATCCTCGTGCGGCCGGCGGTCGAGGCCGGCGAGAAGCTCGGCTTCCTGCCCGGCACGATGCAAGAGAAGGTGAATCCATACTTGCGGCCGCTGTACGACGCCCTCAACGACATGATGGAATTCGGCCAGGTGCAGAAGTATATCGAGCGCGACATCATCGAGGTGGTGCCGCTTGCGTTCATGCGCGGCCGCACGCTGAATGAGTCGTTCATAATTCTCGACGAGGCGCAAAACACCACCGCAATGCAGATGAAGATGTTCCTCACGCGCATGGGCGTGAAATCCAAGGCCGTCGTAACCGGCGACGCCACGCAGGTAGACCTTCCGACCGGCGAGGTGTCGGGCCTGCTAGACGCCCAGCGCCTGCTGAAGGGCGTGCCGGGCATCGCGTTCATCGCGCTCAAGCGCGGCGATATCGTGCGGCACCGCCTCGTGCAGGAGATCGTCGACGCATACGAGCGCGACTCTATTGAGCGCGACCGCCGCGGGAAGGCGAAGAGCCTCTGAGCGGCCGGGGGCCTGAAGCCGGAAATTTCCCTCTGAGGCCAGGATGAAATCCTGCTCCAGTTGCCTCTGCACCGGACTCCAAGAGGCCACACCAGAAAGCCGATGAGCATCGCAAAGAAGAAACCATCCAGGCGCAGCGTATTTGAATCGGCAATCATCGCGGAAACGCGAGCATTGTGGATGAACGTCGATCTGAAGCGGTTCGTCAACGGTCTCGTTTTCGGCGTCATATTCGCCCTTTGCGTGCTGCTGCTGAACTACACCCGCGACACCGGCAAGGACACCACGCTGTGGGATTTTGCCGGCAACAGCATCCTGATACTCGTAATCTGCACGATCTACAGCTTCTACCTGGTCAGCTTTGAAACCAGAAGGATCAAGGCCTTCCGCTCCATCGCGTCGATCGGGGCCATCTCGATCATTCCCGTGGCGGCGGCGGCCTGGTTCCCGAGCCTTGCGGTGCCCGCGTATCTCGTTCCGGTAACGATGACGGCTTTCATCTTCGGCATCGTATACACGGAGCGCACGGCCCTCACGCTGAGCCTTATGCTCTGCCTGCTGGTAGGCATTTCGCTCGAGATCGGCGCACCGGCGGCAAGCGCGGCAGGAATCATACAGCAGCCCAGGCCCCACGACCTCGTGCTGATACTTTTTGGCGGGGCAGCCGTGGCCGCGTTCGGGTGCGGCAAAATCCGCAAGCGCTCGAAGCTGCTGAAAGTGGGGCTCGTATCTTCGCTGGTGCAGATCGTCCTCATCATAGCGTGCAGGCTGCGCGACGCCAACACCATCGGCGACGCCATCAGCCGCGTTACCATCGACGACTGCCTGATGGGCTTTTTCAACGGCGTGGGCTGGGCGGTGCTGGTTACTGCCATCCTGCCGCTGATCGAGCAGGCATTCAAGGTGGCTACCGACATCAGCCTCCTCGAGCTTTCCGACCAGAATCACCCGCTGCTGCGCCGCCTCAGCCTCGAAGCCCCCGGCACATACCATCACAGCCTCATCCTCGGAAACCTGGCCGAAGCCGCCGGCGAGGCGGTGGGTGCAAACTCGCTGCTGCTGCGCGTGGGAGCATACTTCCATGATGTGGGCAAACTGATGAAGCCGGAGTACTTCGTGGAGAACGAAGGCATGCAGGGCAGCATGCACACCAGCCTCTCGCCCACTATGAGTTCGCTTATCATCGCTGCGCACACGCGCGACGGCGCCGAACTCGCACGCGAGGCCGGCCTGCCCGAGCAGATCATCGATATGATCCAGCAGCATCACGGATCGTCGCTCGTCGAATACTTCTACCGCCAGGCCCGCGACATGAGCAAGGGCGCCCGCGTAGACGAGGAACTCTTCCGTCATCCCGGCCCGAAGCCGCAATCGAAGGAGGCCGGCGTGCTGATGCTCGCCGACATCGTCGAATCGGCCTCGCGCGCCCTTCCCGAGCCTACGCCCTCGCGCATAGCACGGCAGGTAGACGACATAATCAACCGCAAGCTGATGGATGGCCAGCTAGACGAATGCGAGCTGACCCTCACCGAAGTGCACAAGGTGCAGCAAACGCTCGTAAGGTCGCTCACCAGCGTCTTCCACGGCAGAATCAAGTATCCGGAGCCGGACCGCCCGGCGCCCGGCCGAGGGCAGAATGGCCGTTGAAATCCTCAACAAGCAGCGGCGGATGAAACTGGACCGCCGCGAAATCGCCGCCCTCGCACGCAACACTCTCGACGCCGAAGGCGCCTCCGGCGACGTCAGCATCGTGTTTGCCGGCCGCCGGACCATCACCGAACTGAACCGCCGCTACTTCGGCAAAGACACCGAAACCGACGTGATCGCGTTTCCCCTGCACGACTCGTTGCCGGGCGACCGCGATTTCCTCGGCGAGGTGGTCGTATGCACCCACGTGGCAATCGACGAGGCCGCCCGCCGCAAGCTCGACGCAAAGGACGAGCTTTACCTTTACGTGGCGCACGGCCTGCTTCACCTGCTCGGGCACGACGACGACACCCCCGAGCGCCGCCGCAAGATGAACGCACGCGCACGGGCAATCGTTCGCTCGATTCGCAAATGACACCAACGGAACGTGATTTTGAAGCTGACGCAGAGGCTGAAATTCTGGCTGGCAGGTTTTCTCGGCTCGCTGCTCGTGCGCGCGCTCGTTTGCACGGTGCGCGTGCGCATACTGCACGACCAGCCTGCGCGACGCCCCGGCCAGGGCGTGGTCTATTGCTTCTGGCACGCGCAGCTTCTGTCGCTGTCATACCTCTACCGCAAACGCAACATCCACGTGCTCGTGAGCAGCCACCGCGACGGCGAGTATATTGTGCGCGTCACTAGCTGGCTGGGATTCGGCGCCGTGCGCGGATCGTCCACCCGCGGCGGCGTGCGGGCGCTGTCGCAAGCGATCGACAAGCTTCGCAACGGCATCGACATAGCGGTTACGCCCGACGGCCCACGCGGGCCGCGGCAGCAGTTCAAGCCCGGCGCGCTGTTCCTCGCGCGCGAATCGGGCGCTCCCCTCGTCCTTGGCGCTTGCGTGCCCGAACGCGCGTGGCGGCTCGGCTCGTGGGACGGCTTCTACATCCCCAAGCCTTTCACCCGCGTGGCGATCGTGGTGCACGAGCATTCCATCCCGCACGATGCCACCGACGATGACCTGGAGCGCAAGCGTGCGGAACTGGAGCAGGCGTTGAACGATTACACGCGGCAGGCCGAGGAGGCATTCGCGGTGAAACCCCAAGACCGGCCCGCCGAGAACGTTTGAGGCAGCCCTTCGAAAACCACGCCAGCATATTTTCCCTTGATTCGGCGCACAAGATCGATAACATTTTATCGGTTGGCATTTTCTACCACCGCAGGCACAGGAGATTTTCATGCAACTCGGATTCATTACGAGCGGAACGGTTGACGATGTGAAATTCGCGCGAAAGTTCGGCTTCGATTGCCTCGAGGTGGCGCTTTTCGGCGATACGCCGCTTTTCAACGACTGCAAGGATTTTCGCAAGGCCTGCGATGCCGAAGGCATCCCTGTTTCGGCCGTCAGTCTTTTCGGCCAAAACTACACCAGCCCCGACGCCGCCGTCCGGAAAGATACCGCCAAGCGCCTGCAAAAGATGGCCGACCTCGCGGCGAAGCTCGCCGCACCGGTCGTTATCACCGGCTCAGGCTCGGGCAACCAGGACATGTCGCTGCAGCGTAAATGGAATTATTCCATCGAGGTCCTCAAGCCGCTGATCGAAAAGATACAGGCAAAGAAGCTCGGATTCGCCTTCTACAATTGCCATTGGGAAAACGAAGTGAACACCCCCGCCGCGTGGGAATACGTGCTGCCCAAGCTGCCCGGCACCGGCATAAAATTCGACCCCAGCCATCCGGCCTACGACAACCGCGACTGGACGCCCGACCTCCTCGCCGCCGGGCCAAACATCCTGCACGCGCACGCCAAAGACGTGCTGCGGGTGAACGGCAAACTGATCCCCGACCCGAACCCGGGCCTCGGCGAGATCAACTGGAGCGTATTCTTCGGCCTGCTGTACAACGCGGGCTACAACAAGGCGGTGTGCATCGAGCCGCACAGCGCGGTATACACAGGCGACCGGCGCTACGCCGCGCTCGAGCTCTCCGGCAGATTCCTCAGGCAGTTCATTCTGTAGATTCCGCGTCTAGAGTTTCGCACCGCTCAGCGATTCCTCCGAAACTTCTCCGTTCTCCCGGTGAACAGGCAGGAGCCGCTTGCTATGTACCGGAGCATGGGCCACACCTGCGGCCTTTTACCCTTGATTCCCCCCTCCCTGTGGTGTAGAATCATTCGGAGGTTGTAAGGAGGCCTTCCAACTGCATGGACAATAGGAATCTGCTCGAATTCGAGAAGACTCTCGTTGATATCGAGAACAGGATACGCGATCTGGAGAACGCGTCGGCCACGCATGGCATGGACCTTTCCGCCCAGATAAACGAGCTTCGCGAGCAGTATAAACGCGAGGCCGTGCGAATCTACTCGAACCTCAACCCGTGGGAACGCGTCCGCGTGGCACGCCACAAGGACCGCCCCACCACCAGCGATTACGTGGGGCTTATCGCCAATGAGTTCATAGAGCTGCACGGCGATCGCGCCTTCCGCGACGATGCCGCCATCCTCACCGGATTCGCGAAAATAGAAGACGAGCGCGTGATGCTCGTGGGCCACCGCAAGGGGCGGAACACCCGCGAGCGAATGCTGTGCAACTGGGGATGCGCACATCCGGAAGGCTTTCGCAAGGCACTGGCCAAGATGTTCATCGCCGAGAGATTCAACCTGCCGATCGTCACGCTGATCGACACGCAGGGTGCCTATCCGGGCGTGGGCGCCGAGGAACGCGGCGTGGCCCAGGCCATTGCCGAAAACATCCTCGCGATGTCGACGCTGAAAGTCCCGATAATCTCGATCGTCATCGGCGAGGGCGGCAGCGGCGGAGCGCTGGGCATCGGCCTTGCCGACCGCCTTTGCATCCTCGAGCACGCGTACTACTCGGTGATCTCGCCCGAAGGATGCGCCGCAATCCTCTGGAAGAGCGCCGACAAGAAGTCAGAGGCCGCAATCGCCCTGAAGATCACCGCAAACAACCTCCTCAAGATGGGCATTGCCGACGAGATCATCCCCGAACCTATAGGCGGAGCGCACAGGGATCACCGGCAAATGGCCAGCACCCTCAAGAGCGCAATCGTCAGGAATATCAAGGAGCTGAAGACGATTCCGCCCGACCAGCTCCTCACCAGCCGCTACGATAAATACCGGAAGATCGGCGTGTTCGGCAAGAATCCGTCGTAACGCCTCCTTCCGATGTGGTTTGCCGCGATGCGAATTGGAAGCGGATACGACATTCATAAACTTGTGCCCGAGCGGCCGCTGTACCTCGGCGGCGTGAAGGTGGAATACCCTCGCGGGCTGCTGGGCCATTCCGACGGCGACGTGCTGCTGCACGCCATCTGCGATGCACTGCTTGGCGCCGCCGGCCTGGGCGACATCGGCTCGTTCTTCCCCGACAATGACCCGCGAAACAAGGGTGCTAACAGCTCTCTCTTCGTTGAGCAAATCTACCACATGGTGCATGACGGGCACGGCTGGGACGTTTGCAACGTGGACTGCACCGTCTTTGCACGCGGGCCGAAAATGAACGAAATTCGCGACGATATTCGGAAGAACGTCGCGTGGCTGCTGCACGTTAACCCAACCGCCATCAACGTGAAATTCAAATCGATGAACGAGGTGGGGCCCATCGGCCGCGGCGACGCCATCGCCGCGCAGGTGGTGGTGCTGCTTCAGCCGCGCGACTGAGCACGGAACCGGAAGGAGATCGAGGCACCGCGCGCGTGCCGCTGTTTCATCACGTGCCCTTCAAACCCGGCAAATGGAGCCGACTCATGGCCTTGCTGTTCCACAACACGCTGACCAAAAACAAGCAGGAATTCCAGCCGCTCCACGACGGAAAGGTCCTGATGTACAACTGCGGGCCCACCGTCTACAACTATGCGACCATCGGAAACTTCCGCGCGTTCATGCTGGCCGACCTCCTCCGCCGCTACCTCGAATACCGCGGCTTCCAGGTAACGCAGGTCATGAACCTCACCGACGTAGGCCACATGACCACCGACGCCGACGAGGGCGAAGACAAGATGGAGAAGGCCGCACGCGAGATGCGAAAGGACCCCTGGCAGCTAGCCGAGTTTTACGCGCAGGCATTCTTCAGGGATATCGACAGCCTCCGCATCGCACGAGCACACGTGTATCCCCGCGCCACACAGCACATCCCCGAGATGATCGCGCTGCTGCACAAGCTCTTCGACCGCGGCCACGCTTACATAGGCGGCGACGGCAGCGTCTATTACGACCTCAATACCTTCCCCGATTACGGCAGGCTCTCGGGCAATACGCTAGACAAACTGCAGGCGGGCGCGCGCATCGAGGTGAACCCCGACAAGCGCAACCCGTTCGATTTCGCTCTGTGGAAAACCGACCCCAAGCACATCATGCAGTGGGACAGCCCCTGGGGCCGCGGCTTCCCCGGCTGGCACCTCGAATGCTCGGCTATGTCGATGAAGTACCTGGGCAACACGATCGACATCCACACGGGCGGCGAGGACAACATCTTCCCGCACCACGAGTGCGAGATTGCACAGTCGGAGGGCGCCACCGGCCAGACGTTCGTCAGGTATTGGCTGCACACGCGCTTCCTGCTCGTCGAGGGCCGCAAGATGTCGAAATCGCTCGGCAATTTCTACACCTTGCGCGACCTCCAGGAGAAAGGCTACAGCGGCGTTGCGATGCGCTACCTGCTGCTCACAAACAACTACCGCCAGCCGCTGAACTTCACGTTCGACGCGGTAGAGGCGTCGAACGAGGCCATCAAACGCATACGTGATTTCCTGCAGCGAATGCGCGAAGCAACCGGCGAGGGCAGCAATCCCATCGTCTCCGACCTCGTGAGCACCACCAGAGCCGCCTTTGCCGAGGCTCTCGACGACGACCTGAACATATCGAAGGCAATGGCCGCGATTTTCGACTTCATACGCGACGTGAACAAGCTGGACGTGAGCCGCGAAGACGGCCAGGCCGCGCACGCGGCGATCATGGACCTCAACAGGGTGCTCGACGTTATCGAAACTGAAGAAGAGACTATCGAGGATGAAATTGAGCGATTGATAAAGGAGCGCCAGGAAGCGCGCTTGGCCAAAGACTTCCGCCGATCAGACGAGATACGCAATACACTGCGCGACCGCGGGATCATCCTCGAAGACACACCGGCGGGCGTGCGGTGGAAAAAGGCAACCTGACCTTTGCACCAGCAAAAGGAGGGGAGGTTTATGAGCGAACGTTCCGTTTCCAAAAGCCGCAGGTTACTGGGAAAAGCCGTGAAGGTCGCCATCGCGGTCATTGGCACCATCGTTGCACTGCTCGCCGTGGCAATTATCCTGGGGCCCTATCTCATTCCCACGTCCGCCGTCGAGCGGGCCGTATCAAACAAGACGAAGGAAGACCTGGGCCGCTCCGCCACACTCGGCGATTTCTCGCTGAGCCTCGTTACCGGCGTCAAGCTCACTCTCACCGATCTCG
>DATLAR010000104.1:0-12430 GCA_035527355.1 Planctomycetota bacterium | reverse complement strand
GCTGATTATACCCAAGGCGCAAACGAAATCAAGCACGAACTCCCTCCACGGAACTCCCTCCACGGCAGATTGAAAAAGTGCGAAAGGAGATCGGGCGGGTAATCGTCGGGCAGAAGCAGATGATCGACCGCCTGCTCGTGGGCCTGCTGTCCAATGGCCACGTGCTGGTGGAAGGTGTGCCCGGCATGGCGAAGACGACGGCGGTGTCAACGCTGGCCAAAACGCTGCAGCTCACGTTCCACAGGCTGCAGTTTACGCCCGACCTGCTGCCGGCCGATCTGATCGGCACGCTGATAGGCGCTTATCGTGATGCAGGCGGCAATGGGAGGGAAGGCGGGCTACGCGCCGCCGCCGGCTCCAAGGTGCCCGCGGCCGGCGGCTCCTGGCTGGAATACCACGGCGAGCCCGTGATCTCCGATGAATAACGCATGCCTGCTATCGAATTTGCGCGGGTGCCCGCCCGGCCTTCTCCCTGCCATAACTGCACTAAACGCTAGAATCTGAAAATGAACCCCGCGTATGGCCCGGCCAATCGATACCTGAAATCCTGAACCGGGCTCTCCGAGCTGAACCAGAACGCCTTGTATCCGACGCCGAGGGCGCTGTACGGGGCAAACCTGTAGATCGCCAGCAGGTCGGCCATCACCATCGTCGTTCGCTCGTTGGCGCCCAGCGTGGGTATGCCTACAACGAGCCCCTGCACGGTGAGGTCGGGCAGGAAGTCGTATTCCACCATTACGCCGAACGGGGCGGTGGCAACGGTGAAGTTTACCGCATCGCTTTGCGCGGCGTTTTCCATGTGCATCTGGAAATTCAGCACGTTGAAACCCTGTATGCCCGAAAGCCTGAAACCGGATTCGCGGTAAAATACGTATAGAAGCGAGCCCTCGCCCACCTGGATGAGGTACCTGCTCGATACGCTTTCGCCCGCGTTGAAGGTGGTGCCGTCGAGCTGCACATCGCGGGCAAGCACGGTTCTGGACGTTTGCTCGGTGGCCCAGTATTCGCCCCGAACATACCATCTTCTGTTCACTGTGGCCTGGAATTTCACGTATGGCACGCCGATGATCGGATCGTATTGGAGGTCGCTTCCCAGGTTCACCGAGTTTTCATCTTGCGGCGTGGCGATTGAGCTTTGAAAATCGCCCAGCCATCCGAAAGCCCCGATCCAGAAGTCGTCTTGCGCACTACACGCGGCTGCCGACGTGAAACAGATTGCAGTGCAAACCAGCAGCCGCTGCATCATTTCACTCCCCTCGATTTCAGAACGGCGCGGCCGCCGGCTCGCCTTCCACGATTCATTCCTCGGAGCGCAGGTGCTTCCGAAACCAGTCGCGCGCAAGCTGTGCCACCTGGTCTAGCGTGCCCGGCTCCTCGAAAAGGTGCGTGGCACCGGGTACGATTTCGATGCGGTGCTCGGTATTCAGGAGCTGTGCGGCTTGGCGGTTCATCTCGATCACGGGTGAGTCATCGCCGCCGATGATCAGCAGCACTGGTGCCTTCACGAGCGGCAATGCTTCCGGAGCGAGGTCGGGCCGGCCGCCGCGCGATACGACAGCGCGCACCACTTCGGGCCGCTCGGCGGCCGCGATGAGCGCGGCGGCGGCACCGGTGCTGGCGCCGAACAGGCCGATGGGCAGCGCCCGCGTGCGCTCCTCTGCGGCCGACCAGTCGAGCGCGCCCGCCACACGTCCCGCAAGAAACGGGATATTGAAGCGCAGGTGGCCGGTATGCTCGTCGGCCCGCTGCTCGGGCATCGTAAGCAGGTCCAGCAGCAGCGTGGCCAGGGCGCCGTCGTTCAGTTTCGCGGCCACCGACCTGTTTCGCGGGCTGAACCTGCTGCTGCCGCTGCCGTGAACGAATATGACCAGGCCCGCGGCGTTGTCGGGTATGGTGAGGCTGGCCTGCAGGGTCGCCTTGCCCGATTGCAGCGCCACTTCCTCTGTTTCAGCTAGTGTCTTGCTCATTGCTCCTCCTGATCGTTGCTATGGGCCTTGAACCTTCGCGGGAATTGCAGGGCCCGCCGCGCTTCTAACATCGGAGCGCCGGCCGGCCGCGCCAGCTTTCGCACGTTCATCCGGCGGGCCGGCTGTGCATTTTGCCTCGAATCTGCACAAGGAATCCCTGAAACTCTATTGACACGCGGCAATAGTTGGATAGAATTATGAGGGTGGAGAGGGCTTACCGTTAAACCTTTCAGCCCATAGTGAGCAATATGGCCTCTAAAACAAGAATATCAGAAATAGAGTTTCCGGTGCTGGCGCTGCGCGATACCGTTGTCTTTCCGAAGCTCGTAACGCCGCTGCTTGTGGGCCGCGAGCAAAGCAAGGAATCGATCCGGCACAGCGCCCGCGACAACCGCCCCATCGTCCTCGTGGCGCAGCGCGATGCGTCTGAGGAGGATCCCTCGGCCAAGAGCCTTTTCCGCGTGGGCGTGGCCTGCAACCTCTTGCAGGTGGTAAACCTGCCCGACGGCGCCCTCAAGGTGCTCGTGGAGGCTATCAGCCGCGTGAAGATCAAGCGGTTTGTTTGGCATGGCTCGTGCAGAATGGCCAGCGTAGTGGAGCTGCCCGATGTTGTCGATCCCGCGCACGCCATCGAGAAGGACGTGGCCCAGCAGGCGGTAGCCCGAATTGTAACCGAGCGTTTCGAGCGCTATTCGCTGCTCAATCCCGTGGTGCCAAAGGGCGTAACGAACGCCCTGGCCGACATGAAAGACGCCGGCCAGATAGCAGACAGCGTGGCGGCGCACCTCGTGATAAGCATTTCGCTGAAGCAGAAGCTGCTCGAGACGCTCGAGCCGTCGAAACGCCTCGAGGAACTGGCCGCCATCCTCCAGAAGGAAATCGACATCCTCGAGTTCCAGAAGTCGATCGACTCGAAGGTGCGCGACCGCATCCAGAAATCGCAGAAGGATTATTTCCTGCGCGAGCAGCTCAAGGTGCTGCGTGAGGAGCTGGACGGCGAGAGCGACCACAGCCTGTCGGCGTTTGAAGAACGCATCAAGGCCGCCGCAATGCCCGAGTACGCCCAAGCCGCCGCAAAACGCGAGCTCGACCGGCTGTCCCAATCGCAGTTGCACTCGCCGCAGGCCAGCGTGTCCATCGACTACATCGAAACGCTTCTCGCACTGCCGTGGAACGCCAAGACCGACGACGACCTCGACGTGCCGCGGGCCAAGGAGGTGCTGGACCGCGACCATTACGGGCTGGACGAGGTGAAGGACCGCGTGCTGGACTACCTGGCGGTGCGCAAGCTCGTCCCCGGCCAGAAGGGGCAGATTCTGTGCTTCATAGGGCCGCCCGGCGTAGGCAAAACGTCGATCGCACACTCGATCGCCGCCGCACTGGGCCGCAAATTCATCAAGAAATCGCTGGGCGGCGTGCGCGACGAAGCCGAAATCCGCGGCCACCGCCGCACCTACGTAGCCGCTATGCCCGGTGGAATCATCAAGGGCATCACCAAAGCCGCCACAAGGAATCCGGTCTTCCTGTTAGACGAGATCGACAAGCTTTCCAAGGATTTCCACGGCGATCCCGGGGCCGCGCTGCTCGAAGTGCTCGACCCCGCCGAAAACAAGGAATTCATCGACCATTACGTCGAAATCGAGTTCGACCTGTCCGACGTTTTCTTCATTGCCACCGGCAACTGGCTGGAGAACATACCCGCCGTGCTGCGCGACCGCATGGAAGTGATCAGGTTTTCGGGCTACACGCCCACCGAAAAAATCGAGATCGCCTGCCGCCACCTCGTGCCCGACCTGCTGAAAGATCACGGCCTATCCGACGGCGACCTCGCAATCTCGCGGTTGGCGATCAACGAATTGATAATGTCCTACACCCGCGAGGCAGGCGTGCGCGACCTCAAACGCAAGCTCGCCACCATCTGCCGCAAGATTGCACGCAAACGCTCCGAAGGCAACGCCTCCCAGATAACCGTCAATCCCGGCGAGCTGCAGGCGTTTCTTGGCGCTCCGCCATATTTCAGCGACCTGCTGGAGGAGGGCGGCTCGGGCACCGCTACCGGCCTGGCGTGGACCGAAGCCGGCGGCCGCGTGATGACCATCGAGGTGTCGTTTGTGCCGGGCAGAGGCAAGCTGAGCCTCACCGGCTCGCTGGGCAACGTGATGCAGGAATCGGCAAAGGCCGCGCTCACGTTTGTGCGCAGCAACGCCCAGAACCTGAACGTAGACGCGGGTAAAATCTCCGATATCCACATCCACGTGCCCGAGGGCGCCACGCCCAAAGACGGCCCCTCGGCCGGTCTGGCGCTCATTGCCGCACTGGTTTCGGCATACAAGAACAAAGCGGTCGACCCGAGAATCGCCCTCACCGGCGAGATAACGCTTCGCGGCCGCGTGCTGCCGGTGGGCGGCATAAAGGAAAAGCTGCTCGCCGCACACCGCGAAGGCGTGCACAAGGTGATAATTCCCGACCGCAACCGTGCAGACCTCGAGAAGATACCGTCGGAGATTCTTGACGCAATGCAAATATCGTTCGTTTCCTCGGCCCAGGAAGCGATCTCGGTGTGCGGGCTGCAATAGGAAGTCCAAGGTCCAAGGGCCAAAGTCCAAGGTCCAAAGTCCAAGAGGGTGGCGGATGAATCGCGTCTTGTTCGTAGGGGCAAGGCACCGTCCTTGCCCTTCGGTGTGTGGGGCAGCGCCCCGTCCCTACCGCAGATTGCGCATTTGGCGAGCTTTTGTCTCGAGCATTTTCGATAGGAATTTGGACCCAAAGCCGGCTTTTTCGTGCGCTTCGCCGAACCCTTCTCCGTTTGTATATATGGAAGCACACGGTCTCGTGCAGGAAAGGACAACACGGTGCGCAAAGTAGTGGTGGTAAACATCGCAGGGCTCTCCTGGAGCCTGAGCCGCAATACGGCTGCCTCCACCATCAACAAGCTTGATGGCGCAAGGCCGATGGCACCCTCTTTTCCGGCCGTTACCTGCCCCGTGCAAGCCACCTTCACTACCGGCACCCCGGCCTCCCGCCACGGTATAGTGGCAAACGGCCTCTTCGACCGCGATTACCTCAAAGTCTCGTTTTGGGAGCAGTCGGACAGGTTGGTGCAGGGCCGCAAAATCTGGGAAACCGCCAAACAGGCCAACCCCGACTTCACCTGCGCTCTCCTTTTCTGGCAAAATATCATCGGCGCCGCCGCCGACGTGATCGTTACGCCCGCACCCGTGCACAAAACCGACGGCCGCATGATCCCAAGCTGCTACACCCAGCCTGCCGGGCTCTACGGCGATCTCGTCCGCAGCCTCGGCCCATTTGATCTGATGAGCTATTGGGGGCCGCTGGCATCCATAAAATCCAGCCGGTGGATCGCATCCGCCGCCAGTTACGTTTTCCAGCGCTGCCAGCCGAACCTGCTGATGGTTTACCTGCCGCACCTCGATTACCCGCTGCAGAAATTCGGGCCCGAAAGCCTTCGGATCAACGAAGAACTGAAGCAGATAGACAGCCTGCTGGCGGAAATCCGCGACTGGGCCGCGGCCGGCGGAGCCGAGCTCCTGGTGCTGTCGGAATACGGCATGACCCAGGTTTCGGGTGCAATCACGCCCAATCGCGTCCTGCGGCAGGCCGGCCTCCTCAAGGTGCGCGAGGTGGAGGGGATGGAGCTGCTGGACATCGCATCGAGCATGGCATTTGCCGTCGTTGACCACCAGGTGGCGCACGTTTACGCCCGCCCTGATGCCATCGACGCCGCACGCGCCGCATTGGCAGAAACCGACGGTATCGAGGCAATCCTGGGGCCGGCCGAAAAAGCCGAGTGGCGGACCAACCACCCCCGCGCCGGCGAGCTTATCGCCATTGCACGGCATGACAAGTGGTTTGCCTACTATTGGTGGGACGACCCCGCAAAGGCGCCCGATTTCGCAAGCACTGTTGACATTCACCGGAAACCCGGATATGATCCTTGTGAATTGTTTATCGACCCCGCCACGCGGGCGATCCCGCTCGACACCTCGCTCGTGAAAGGATCTCACGGCAGGATGCCGACCGACGACCGCACGATGGCCTTCATCGCCGGCCCATTACCGGCCGGCGGGCGAGCCGTCAATGCCGAAGACGTGGCTGGGGTCATCCTTGATTTACTTCAGTTGTAACTGTTGCTAGTGCCGAAAGGAGAGGCGAGATGGCCAACATACCGAATGGTGATTATGTGGTTGAGCAAAGCCCGCAGCCGGTCCAGAGCGATGCGCTGCAAACCATCCTTTCCGGCGCACCTTGGTGGCTGGGCTCACTCGTTTTCCACGCGTTCATCCTGCTCGTTTTCGCCCAGATCGGCTGGGAAGTGGGCACAAAGACCGACAGAATAGCCGCCACCGACATCAGACCTCCGGTGGAGGAAGAGGAAGATGTGGAAGAAGAGCCCGAGAAACCTGAATTCGAGGAAGCGTCCATCATTGATCCCACGCTTCCGCCATCGGATACCATTGACACGCCGGAGCAGGAAATAGACCAGCCCGACATGGACGTGCCCGGCTTCAATACGCTGGAACCGGACGAGGCGCCGCCATTGGCCATTGCAAAACTGGCCTTGGGTGAAGACGGCGCCCCCGGCCACTTCCATGGCATCTACGGCAACCGCGGCGGCAGCGGCCGCAAGAAATCCATCCTTCGCAGGGGCGGGTCGCCCCTCGCCGAAGCATCCGTAAACGAGGCACTTGGCTGGCTGGCCCGCGTGCAGGAAGCAGACGGCCACTGGGATTCCAAGAAGTGGGGCGGCGGCGGACAGGACGTGGGCGTGAGCGGCCTGGCCACGCTGGCATTCCTGGGGCACGGCGAGACAGATCGCGATGGCAAGTATCGCGCCACAGTGGCCAAGGCGCTGGAATACCTCGAAAGGAAATGCGCCAGCAACGGCTCCTTCGGCGAGCAATTCTATACGCAGGGCATCTGCACTATGGCAATGTCGGAAGCTTACGGCATGACCCGCAACCCTCGCTGGGGCGCCGTGGCGCAGAGAGCGCTCGATTACTGCGTGGCCAACCAGAACCCCAACGGCGGATGGGACTACCACGGCAACAACCCCGCACGCGTCGACACTTCCGTCACCGCGTGGGTGGTGATGGGTGTAAAATCAGGCGTGGCCAGCAACCTCAGGGTGCCCGAGCAAGCACTCGAGCGGATCAAGAAATGGCTGTACGAGTCGGTAAACCCCGATGGAAGCACCGGCTACACCAAGAATATAGGCGCCCAGGGCAGCGGCGGCGGCATGAGTGTGTCCGGGCTCACCGCGGCAGCCTCGCTCTGCCGGCAGTTCATGGGCTGGAAGCCCGATGCCGAAGACCTTGCCAAGTCGCTCAACTACGTTGACAGAGCCGGTGTAAACCTCAAAAACGTCTACCAGGTCTACTACGGCACGCTGTGTATGTTCCAGGCAGGCGGCGAATACTGGTCGAAGTGGAACAAGCAGTTCCGCGACCCGCTGATCGCCCTGCAGGTGAAGAACCGCGGCCCCGAGCTTGACGGTAGCTGGGACCACCTGGACGACACCCTCGGCGGCCACGGCGGGCGTGTCTACACCACTGCAATGGCAGTATTCTGCCTGGAAGTGTACTATCGCTTCCTGCCCGTCCTGAAGTAAATCACGCACCGGCCGCCGGCCGGCGCGACTGCAAAATCCAAAAGCACCGCCGATTCCCCCGCAGAGGAAAGCTGTCTTGCTTTCCCCGGGGATCGTGCGCCCGCAGCAACCGAAAAGGAGAACCGCCATTACGTCCATCTGACCGATAGGATTTCGTGAGGGAGAATGAAAGGAGAGGTGTCATGAACAGGTTGAATACAGGGGGTAGCCTGGTCCACGCTGCGGCGCCGCGCGAGGCGCTGCCGCACATCATCACCGCTGCGCCGTCCTGGCTGGGCTCGGCGGTCCTGCACGTCATAGTCCTGCTGCTGTTTTGCCAGGTGCAGTGGTCTGTCGAAAACCCGCCCGCCGAGCCCATCGTAGTCACTCTCGACCGTGACGAACCGCTGGACCTCAGCCCGGACGTTCCGCCAGACCCCATCGACTATCCGATTTTTGCAGCGATTCCGCCCGATGCTCCGATAGACCAGCGAAACATGAACGCCGATGATATCGACGATGATGTCGTTCCGGGCGGCGACGAGCTGCCCGAGGTGCACAACCCCATCTTCGACCACCACATTCCTACCGTTGCCGTCCTCGGGCTTGCGTCCACCGATTCCACCACGGGCGGCCTTAACCCCGGCATCGGCCCCGGCAAACGCCCCAAGGGCCCATACACAGGGCGTACTCCCGATCCCGACATCGATCCCGGTTTGCAGTGGCTGGCCCGCGTGCAGGAGCCCGACGGCCGCTGGGATTCGATGAAGTGGGGCGCAAATCACAACTGCGACGCAGGCGTAACGGGCCTTGCCGTTCTCGCTTTCCTGGCCGACGGCAACACCGACCGCAGCGGCCGCTATTTCCGCAACGTATACCTGGCCCTCCGCTGGCTCGAGAAGCGCCAGGCGTCCGACGGCGGCTTCGGCGAGCGCTTCTACTCGCAGGGCATCTGCACGATGGCCGTCGCACAGGCGCACGGAATGTCTGGAACGGCCACCTGGCGCGGCGTTGCACAGAAAGCTCTCGACTTCTGCTGCGCCAACCAGAACCCGAACGGCGGCTGGGACTACATGGGCAACAATCCGAACCGCGTCGACACCTCGGTGAGCGCGTGGATGGTGCTGGCGCTGAAATCGGGCATTGTGTGCGGACTGAACGTGCCCGACACGGCCGTCGAGCGGGTGCGCAAATGGCTGCGCGAGTCGATCAACGCCGACGGCAACACCGGCTACACAAAGAACATCGGCGCCCAGGGCAGCAGCAACGGCACGCCCGCAATGACCGCCGCCGCCACGCTCTGCCGGCAGTTCATGGGCTGGAAAGCAGGCGACCCCGAGATCACCCGCGCGCTTGGCTACATCGAAAAGAACGGCGTGCAGCTCAACAACCTCTACCACACCTACTACGCCACGCTCGCGATGTTCCAGGTGAAGCAGTTCATCCCGCGCCACTGGCAAGACTGGCGCAAAAACTGCCGCGAGCCTCTGCTCGCGCGGCAGGTGAAAGGCAAAGGCAAGGATTTGGACGGCAGTTGGGACCCCGACACCACCTACGGCGCCCACGGCGGCCGCGTTTACACCACCGCGGTAGCGCTCTTCTGCCTCGAAGGCGACCGCATCTACTTGCCCATGCTGAAGTAGCGCAGACGAGCGAAGCGACGCCTCGGCCGTGAATCCGGAGAAGAAGCGCCAGACGCCATCTCCGATCCGGCCGCGGCGCGCCCTTCGCCCGCAAACGTGCTTGAAAATCCGCCCGCAATGGATAAAATCATGTCCGATGGAAAAGCCGTTTACAAAAGCCTTACTGCTTGTGCTGGCGCTTTCCGGCGCCGCGGCCGCGGCCGCCGAGCTTGGATTCGAGACATCGAAGCCCCAGCCGCTGGCGCTCACCGGCTCGGTGCACCTGCATAATACAGGCACGGCGCCCACCGGCGAGATCGAGATCGTGATGTACCTGCCGCGCAACCTCGCGGGCCAAAAGGTATTCAACCTCGATTTCCTGCCGGCGCCCGCCGGCATCGAAGAAGACCGCTGGCTGCAGAAACTGGCACGCTGGAAGGTCAGCCTGCAGCCGGGCGGGCACTTCTTTGCCATGTGGGTGGCACGAGCCGCCGCCGCCGATGTCCGGTTCGACCTCGATCGCCTTCGCAAGGCCGCCCTGCCCGTGCCGCTGCCCGTCCGCTCGCTATACGTGTGGGAATCCGGCGACATCGAAAACAGGCAGCCCAGCATCGAACGCGCCCTCGGCCTCGCCGCATACGTCCGCCGAACAGTCTCGCAAAACCACAGCGGCCTCCCGTTTCCGCAGGCGATCCCGCGGCACGAAACGCCCCTGGTGCTGGCCAACGCAATGACCGCGATCTGCCACGCAAACGACCTGCCATGCCGCACGGTGGCCGCATATGTCGCGGGCACCAGCGAGTTTTCCATCGACTCGGCCGGCACCGCCTGGAACGAAATCTACTTTCCGCAGTCGGGCTGGGTGCCGATGCTCGTGGCCGACGCGCAGGAATTCGGCCGGCGGCGCGCCGAACGCATCGCCGTGAGAACCAGCGGCCACGAAACCGGCGGCCATCCCCAATTCTGGGGATACGTGAGCGGCGCCGGCGACGACGTCCGCGTCGTCCACCGCGGATATTTCTCGAGGGCCCGCAACGCCCGCTCCGAAAGCGAAACCATAGTCCTCTTTCAATCGCTGGCGCAGCAGGTCGACAGCTCGCAGGCCGCCACCAGGCTGGCCGGCCAAACCGGCTCGCTCGCGATCGGCCTGCTCGAGCCCTACCTCTATCGCGGCGACGCCCGGCTCGCCGAGACGGCCGCCGCGCTCATCGGATCGTCGCGGCAGAAGCACGCGGTGGTGATCCTCGTCGACGCGATGGGCCAAACGCCCGAGATCGACAAATCGCTCGCGGCCCAGGCCGAGGCGCTCACCGGCCAGGCGTTCGGCGCACGACGCGACGACTGGCTGGCCTGGATCAGAAAGGAATTGCTGCCCGCACGGTAGCAGGCGCGTTATCTTCTTGTCCGCGCACGCCCCCCGTCCGAATACTATCCCGTGCGCACGGCGGACCAGGAAACACAGGTCAAAGGTCAATGAGTATGACGACCGCACAGATGATCCGGCGCAAGATCGAGGAGACCGGCAGCTTTGCGCTGCTCGCGCTCCGCGTGCTGCGCTACGTATTCACCAGAATGCCCCGCTGGCGGCTGCTGCGCCCCCAGATGATGAAAATCGGCGTGAGATCGCTGCCCGTGGTGCTGCTCACCGGCACGTTCACCGGAATGGTGCTAGCCGTGCAAACGCACTCGCAATTCGCCCGCGTAAACCTCCAGAACCTGCTCGGTGCCGTCGTCTCCGTGGCGATGGTGCGCGAGATCGGCCCCGTGCTCACCGGCATGGTGCTGGCCGGCCGCGTGGGCGCCTCGATGACCGCCGAGCTGGGCTCGATGAAAGTGACCGAACAGATCGACGCCCTCCGCGCCCTCGGCAGCGACCCTGTCATCTACCTCATCGTGCCGCGGTTCATCTGCTGCGTGCTGCTCATGCCGCTGCTCGTGGCATACTCCGACCTCCTGGGCATCTTCGGCGGCTGGCTGATCAGCGTACGCGTGCTCAACGTAGACTCGCACTGGTATTGGCACTTCTCCGCGCAATACGTTGAAACTTGGGACATTTTATCGGGCATGTTCAAGGCGGGCGTATTCGGCGGGCTGCTCAGCCTCATCTGCTGCTTCAAGGGCTTCAACGCCCAAGGCGGCGCCGAAGGCGTAGGCCGCGCCACCACCGAAGCCAACGTCTCCACCTCCATCGGCATCATCATCGTAAACTTCTTCCTCGCCGTCCTCCTTCGTGCACTCTATAACAACCTCTACGGCGGCTGAGGCCGCAGCATCAGGTCCGAGCCACACTCCTCTGCCTTCTGCTTTCCTCTTGGACTGCTGACTCTCGCCGCGACCTAATCGCACAGCGTGTTCAATCTGTTCCGCACCATTATGAGATCCAGCACATTGATCTTGCCGTCTTCGTTAACATCGGCCTTCCAGTTGCCACCGGAATCAGGGCTGGCATTCAGGTTGTTTCTGATGAAGATCAAGTCCAGCACGTTGATCTTGCAGTCATCGTTCGTATCCCCGGGCATCGTCCACTTGGCCGATTTCGACGCCTGTGCGGTATTGCCGTAGGCTCCCATATTCAGGCGGCGGCCGTTGGGCCGGGGCTCGTTTGCATACGAGCCGGAATGACGCCCGGCATCGATGCAAGGGCTGGTTATGCTGTCGTACACCCAGCCGCCGGCGCCGGCATTGGCGGCGGGGTTCCACCGGCCAAACTGCGATTTGAGGTGGTAATCGCCGGGGTGCCATATGTCGTCGCTCGTGGTCACCGTGCCTCGGCCGTCCCAGAAGCCTGGGGCGGCAAACAGCGGATCGCCTTCGATATTGCCAAGCGTCCAGTTGACGGTGCACCCGCTTTCCACGAACAGTCCTGCCTGACCACCCATGACCGCATTGTAATATATGTTCAGCTTTGTTGACGACGTGAGGTAGATTTCACGCCCGGTGCTTGCGGTATCGCCCCAGAGGATGGTGTTACTTATGGTGACCGTCGCCGCATCGCAGTACACTCCCCCGCCCCGAAGAGATGCTCTGTTGCCGCTTATCGTGTTGGCGTCGATGGCCGGCGTTGAACTGCCGCAGTAGATCCCTCCGCCGTAGGATGATGCTCTGTTGCCGGTGATGATATTGCTCCTGATGCTCGGTTGAGAGTTGGCCAGGCAATATATGCCGGCACCTTGTTGGGCAATGTTGCCGTTGATCGTGTTCCCAATGATGGCGGAAGCGCCGCCGCAGACTAT
>DATLAR010000103.1:0-5950 GCA_035527355.1 Planctomycetota bacterium | reverse complement strand
GGTCTCGTCGGTGGGCAGGAAAACGCTGGCGGCGCCCGCTGCCTTCACCATTTCGGGATAGCTGAGCCAATAGGGGGAGGGGATGAGCACCTCGTCGCCTTCCTGGCACATCGCCACGATGATGTTGTAGAGCGAATGCTTCGCCCCGCACGAGAGCAGAATCTGCGTGGGCGGGTATTCCAGGCCGTTGTCGCGTTTGAGCTTTTCGGCCACGGCCTGCCGCAGCTCGAGGCTGCCCTGTGCGGGCGTGTACTTCGTGTAGCCGCTATTGATGGCGTCGATCGCGGCCTGCTTGATGTGCTGCGGCGTGTCGAAATCGGGCTCGCCCACGCCAAAATCGATCACATCGATGCCCTGTGCCTGCATCGCCTTGGCCTTGCTGCTGATGGCCAACGTCATCGACTCGCTGATCGCCGAGATTCTGTGTGATAGATTCATACGGTCTCCGCTTTATTCTTCGGGTGCTTGTCCCAGGATGAACTCCTGGACTTCGGGGTCAGGGTTGTTACGTATTTCCTCGGGCGTGCCCTGCGCAATGAAAGTGCCGCGCTTCAGCAGGAAGATCACGTCGGCAACCTTGAATGCGCTGGCCATATCGTGCGTTACGGCCACGCCGGTTACGTGCATCGTCTGCTGCAGCTTGAGGATGAGGTTGTTGATGATGTCGGCGGTTACGGGATCAAGGCCGGCCGTCGGCTCGTCATACAGCATTATTTCGGGTTCGAGGGCGATGGCCCTGGCGATCGCCACTCGCTTTTTCATTCCGCCGCTGAGCTCATCGGGCATCTTATTTTCAACGTCGTGCAAACCCATCAGTTCGAGCTTCTCGCGAACGATCGCCAGTATCTTCTTTTCGCTGTAGTTGGCATGCTCGCGTAGGGCAAAGGCCACGTTTTCCAGCACGTTCAATGAGTCGAACAGCGCCGATCCCTGGAAAACCATCCCGATGCGTAGGCGAAAAACGTTCAGCTTGTCTTCCGAAAGCTTCGTAATATCGTGACCGTCAACGATCACCTCGCCGTCGTCGGGCTTCAGCAGGCCGTTGAGCAGCCGCAGCAAAACGCTCTTGCCGGCGCCGCTGCCGCCCATAACCACCACGGTTGAGCCGCGCTTCACCTCAAAGCTGAGGTGGTTCAGCACGTGCTGCTTGTTGAACGATTTCGTCAGGTTCTGGGCTCTAATCACGCATGCCGTCCTGCTTGGCTCTTCTCTCTCCCCCACCCTCGCAAACAATGTAATTATAGCCAATCAGCCTGAGGAAACAAGAAGTTTAGGCAGCGCAGAAGCGGCGGGCGGCGCCTTCGCTTGCGTGAACTGCCGTGCAGATTCGCCGCCTATCGTTTGACATGTGCTCTCAATAGTGTATAATATAGATAGAGGCAGTTCCTGTGTTTGGCTGCCTGTCCCGTGCAAAGACTACAGGAGATACCTTAAGATCACCAGAAAATCAACTGCTGAAAGCAAGATGCACACGGTGAAAGCTCAGGAGCCGATGAGGTCCGAGCTTTCGGTACGACTGGAAAAAGTGGTGCTGGCGGGGGTGATGCTTCCGGAGATGCAGCACGAAGACGAGGAGCCGCTGGGCGAGCTTGAGCGCCTGACGGATACCGCGGGCGCGCAGGTGGTGGGCAGGCTCACGCAGAATGCGAAATCGCTGGATCATACCTACGCACTGGGCCGCGGCAAGGCCGAAACGCTGCTGGCCCTGGCCGACGAGACCGGCGCCGATGCGGTGATCTTTGACAACGACCTGACGCCCGGGCAGATCCGAAACCTCGAGCGCCTGCTCAAACGCAAGGTGCTCGACCGAAGCGAGCTGATCCTCGACATCTTCGCGTCGCGGGCGCGCAGCCATCAGGCGCGGCTGCAGGTGGAGCTGGCCCAGCTCGAATATACAATGCCGCGGCTGCAGAGCATGTGGTCGCACCTCGAGGGCATCGCGGGCGGCATCGGCATGACCGGCGGCCTGGGCACGCGCGGCCCCGGCGAACGTCAGCTCGAAAGCGACCGCCGCCTCGCCCGCAAGCGCAAGGTGAAACTGCGCGAGCAGATCGCCGAAATCGCCGAGCGCAAGGCACGTGAGGTGAAATCGCGCGGCTCCGAATTCAACATCTCGCTCGTTGGCTACACAAACGCCGGCAAGTCCACTTTGATGAACGCCCTCACCGACGCCGGCACGCTTGTTGAAGACAAGCTGTTTGCCACGCTCGATACCTGCACACGCGCCTGGCAGCTAGACGACCACCGCAAGGCGCTCGTCAGCGATACGGTGGGCTTCATACGCAGGCTGCCGCACCGCCTCGTGGCGTCGTTCCACGCCACGCTCGAGGAGGCCCGCCACGCCGACCTACTCCTGCACGTCGTCGATGCCTCGCATCCCAAGTGCGAGGAGCAGATAAGAGCGGTCGAGGGCGTGCTTGAAGAAATCGGCTGCGCGGGAAAGCCTACCATAATCATCTTCAACAAGATCGATGCGGTAGCCGATTTCTCGTGCGTTACCCGGCTGCGCATCGAACGGCCCGAAAGCGTTGAACTCTCCGCCGTAACCGGGCAGGGCGTCGACCTGTTGGCCGCGAAAGTGGCCGAGCTGCTGAACGAGCGCGAAACGGTAGTCGATCTCGAAACGCACTGCGGCAACGGCCGGCTCTTGGCCTTCCTCGCCGAAAACGGCCGGGTGATCAGCCAGGAATACAGCGGCGACATGATAAAGCTCACCGCCGCCATACGTCCTTGCCATCTGGGCATGATTGAACGCCTGACGGGCAACAAGGTGCACGTGAGCTAATTGTACGAGGAGATGGCAATGAACCCAAACAGTATTAGAACCTGCTTGCTGGTTATTGCCTTCTCCTCGTTGGCTTTCGCCGCCGGTGCCGGCTGGCTGCCATGTGCCGAATGCGGCACCAGCCGCATCGAGAAGAAATACGCCATCCGCCAGTGGTGCGCATTCATCGCCCGCCTGCGCTGACCGCACACTCAAGATGAACCCCCCAAACAGCTTTTCAGCAAAAATGCTTGAATCAATGCGGCCGTTTGCCTAAGATTGTAATGTTCTGCCCAACAGGCATAGTTCGAGAGCCCGGGGGTTCTGGCTTCTCCTGCCTTCATCACTGCAAATGCGGTGCGCATCATTCCATAGGGCTCAAAACAAGCGGAAAAGCAGTGCAGTCCACGCCGATTTTCTGCACGGGCGGGTCATAGTAGCTTCGTTGCCCGGACGGGAGTGATTGCATCATGGAAGAACAGACGATCGAGCAAGAGCTGCGCGAGCTGATCGCCTCGGGCCGCGAGGAAGCCATCCGCGCGTACTGTGCCGAGCTGCACCCTGCCACCGTTGCCGAGTCGATCAGCGGGCTCGAGTCCGCCGAAATCTGGCGCTTCCTGATGGCGCTCGATATCCACCTGCGGGCCGATATTTTCTCGCACTTCGAGCTCGACCGCCAGGTGGAACTGGTGAGAGGCCAGAACCGCAGCGACATGGCGGGCCTGCTCGAAGAGATGCCCCCCGACGACCGCGCCGACCTCGTCCAGCGCCTCGACCCGAAGGTCCGCGAGGAAATCCTGCCGCTCGTTGCAAAGGCCGAACGCGAAGACATCCGCAAGCTTGTTTCATACGAGCAAGGCTCGGCCGGCTCCGTGATGAGCTCCGACTATGCCACCCTGCGGCCCGACCTCTCCGCGATGGAGGCCATCGAGGAAATCCGCAAGCAGGCGCCGAGCAAGGAAACAATCTACTACATTTACGTGGTTGACGAGCAGCGGCGGCTCGCCGGCTTCGTTTCGCTCAAAGACCTCATCCTCGCCAAGCCCGGCAAGACCGTGCGCGACCTGATGCACCACGACATCATCACCGCGCTGGTGGCCGAAGACCAGGAAGAGGTCGCCCGCAAGATCGAAAAATACGACCTCATCGCCATTCCGGTCGTCGACACAAACAACGTGCTCGTAGGCATCATCACCTACGACGACGCCCTCGACATCATCCGCCAGGAGCAGGCGGAGGATATCGAAAAATTCATGGCCATCAGCGGACGGCACAAGGTGGGCGAATACCTCCGCACGCCCGCGCTGCGGCACTTCCAAAACCGCGTGTGGTGGGTGCTGGGCCTGGCCATCGTGGGCCTGCTGTCGGGCGTGATCATACACCGCTTCGAAAACGTTCTCACGAACCTCCTCATCCTCGCCCTCTACATGCCGATGCTGGCCGATACCGGAGGCAACACCGGCAGCCAATCGGCCACGGTGGTTGTGAGGGCGCTCGCGTTGCGCGAGATTTCATACCGCGACGTCCTCCGCGTGCTCTCGAAAGAATTCCGCATCTCCCTAATGCTTGCCGTGCTGCTGGGCGTGCTGTCGTTTGGCAAGGTGATGCTGCTGTCGCGCGGGGCCGACATCCCCCGGGGCCACAGCTTGCTGAACATTGCTGTCGTTATCGCCACGGCACTCGGTTTGCAGGTGATCACCTCCACCCTCTTCGGCGCAATGCTGCCGCTCATCGCCGCCAAATTCAAGCAGGACCCCGCCGTCGTCGCCAGCCCCGCACTCACCACGTGCGTTGACATCACGGGCCTGCTGATCTACTTCCTCACCGCAAAAACACTGCTGGGCGTGTAGCAGGGGTTTAGCGCTTGATTCCCGGCTCGCCCTCTGGAGAATGAAACGGGCACGGCATTTCGCTGTCGTTTCATCTGACCAGCCACAGCAGGGCGCAAACGCTATGAGACTGAAGAAGCACGGCCCGCCGGGGGCTGTTCCCGGGCTTGAATTGAAGGCGGCGGCCGCACCTACGAGGGTGCCCTTAAGCCTCATGACCTATACGAGCGAGAGAGTGGAGGAGTACGAGGTCGATTCGGTGAAGGAGTGCCTCGAACACCGCATACCAGACGGCGTGGCGTGGATCAATATCGACGGCATAGGCGACACGGAGCTCATAGGCCACGTGGGCAACGTTTTCGGCCTTCATCCTCTCGCTCTCGAAGACGTGATCCACGCGCCGCAACGCCCCAAGATCGAGTTCTACGAAAACAACATATACATCGTGCTGCAGATGTTCCACCCCCAGGCGCCCGAAGGCGAGCAGGTGAGCATCTTCCTCGGGCGAGATTTCGTGATCACCCTCCAGGAGAAGCCCGGCGATGTGTTTGAGCCGATGCGAAACCGTATACGGCACACTGGCTCGCTTCTGAGGAGAAACGGCGCCGATTTCCTGGCATACTCGCTGCTCGATGCGGTGATCGATTGCTATTTCCCGGTGCTAGACGCATACAACGAGGAGTTCGAGTCGGTTGAGGAGGAAGTGCTCGACAATCCGAACCACGCCACGGCGAAACGCATTCACCGCCTGAAGGCCGGCCTCGCGAATCTTCGCCGGATCGTCTGGCCCGAGCGCGAAGTGGTGAACGCGCTGCTCCGGCACGAAACAGCGCTCGTGAGGGACGAGACGCGCATCTACCTCAAAGACAGCTACGACCACGTCATCCACACGTTCGACGTGATCGAAACATACCGCGAGCTTATGGGCGGGCTGATGGACACCTACATGACGAGCATCAGCAACAAGATGAACTCGGTGATGAAACTGCTGACGGTGATAGCCACGATCTTTATGCCGCTCACGTTCATTGCGGGCCTGTACGGGATGAACTTCACGGGCATGCCCGAGCTGCACTGGAAGTATGGCTACCCGCTTTCGCTGGCGTTGATGGCCGCCGTGGCGGCGGGCATGCTGCTGTATTTCAGGAAGAAGCAGTGGCTGTAGGCGGCGGATTGAAGGTGGCGAAAAACCGAAGGGCACAGAAGACGCGCAAGCGTGCATCTGTGCCCTTTGTCTGTTGCGGCTGTGATGATCAGCCGTTGAGGATCTTGTCGCACTCGGCGGCGTCTACGTCCATCACAAACGGGATGCCGGAAACGTCGGCGGCTTCACGCGTGAGCGAGAAGATGTCGTCGC
>DATLAR010000102.1:0-2748 GCA_035527355.1 Planctomycetota bacterium | reverse complement strand
CGGTCGCTGATCTCTTTCTCGATGCCCTCGTGGATCGCCTTGCGAATGGTTTCCGGAGCGATGCCGTGCTCCTCGTTGTAGCGAAGCTGTATCTCGCGGCGGCGGTCGGTTTCGCTGATGGCCTTGCGCATCGATTCGGTCATCGTGTCGGCATAGAGGATCACCTTTGCGTTCACGTTGCGGGCGCAGCGGCCGATCATCTGCACCAGCGATGTTTCAGACCGCAGGTAGCCCTCGCGGTCGGCGTCGAGGATGGCCACCATCGACACCTCGGGCAGGTCGAGTCCCTCGCGAAGGAGGTTCACGCCGACGAGCACGTCAAACTTGCCCATTCGAAGGTCCCGCAGGATTTCCACCCGCTCCAGCGTATCGATCTCGGAATGGAGGTATTTGCAGCGCATGCCTTCCTCGCGGAAATATTCGCTGAGGTCTTCCGCGAGGCGTTTGGTAAGCGTGGTAACGAGCACGCGCTCGCTCTTGCCGGTGCGCTCCCTGATCTCTGTCAGCAGGTCCTGCACCTGCCCGGAAGCCGAGCGAACCTCGATTTCGGGGTCTACCAGCCCGGTGGGGCGGATGATCTGCTCGACGATGTGGCCGCCGGATTTCTCGAGCTCGTAAGGGGCGGGGGTGGCCGAAACGAACAGCGCGCGGTGCATCATTCCCTCGAACTCGTCGAACCGCATCGGGCGGTTGTCAAGCGCCGACGGCAGCCGGAAACCGTAGTCGACCAGCGTTTGCTTGCGCGAGCGGTCGCCGAAGTACATGCCGCGCACTTGCGGCACCGTCACGTGCGACTCGTCGAGGATCATGAGGAAGTTATCGGGGAAGAAATCGATGAGCGTGCTGGGCCGGTGGCCGGGCGGCAGGGCGCTGAGATGCCTCGAGTAATTCTCGATGCCCGCGCAATAACCGGTCTCGCGCATGATCTCGATGTCATAGCGCGTGCGCATCTCCAGCCGCTGCGCCTCCAGCAGCTTACCCTGCGAACGCAGCTCGGCCAGCCGCTGCTCCAGCTCCTTCTCGATTGATTCGAGCGCCTGGGCCATGCGGTCTTCCGGCATCACGAAATGCTTGGCCGGGAAAATGATCAGCTCGGTCTTTTCATCGATCAACTCGCCGGACACGGGATTGAACAGCGTGATCTTGTCGACGTCGTCGCCGAAGAGTTCGATCCGCACGCCCATCTCCTCGTACGCGGGATAAACCTCTATCACGTCGCCGCGCGGGCGGAAGTTTCCTCGCCGCGGCTCGTAGTCGTTGCGCTCGTACTGGATGTCGACCAGCCCGCGAAGGATCGTGTCGCGGTCCTTCCGCTCGCCCACTTTCACCTTCACCGTCATCGCCTCGTAGTCTTCGGGCGAGCCCAGGCCGTAGATGCACGACACGCTGGCGATGATGATCACGTCTTCGCGGGACATCAGCGCGCTGGTGGCCGCGAGCCGCAGGCGGTCGATGTCGTCGTTGATCGACGTTTCCTTTTCGATATAGATATCGTGCTGCGGGATGTAAGCCTCGGGCTGATAATAATCGTAATAGCTGACGAAATAGGCGACGGCGTTTTCCGGGAAGAACTGCTTGAATTCGGAGTAGAGCTGCGCCGCCAGGGTTTTGTTGTGCGACATCACCAGCGTGGGCACGCCGAGCGCCTGGATCAGGTGGGCCATGGTAAACGTCTTGCCCGAGCCTGTAACACCAAGCAGCGTTTGATACGACTGCCCGTCGGCGGTGTAGCTTTTCACGAGCTGCTCGATTGCCCGTGGCTGATCGCCGGCCGGCTGGAAATCTGAAACGAGGTTGAACTTCGGCATTGAGCTGAATCCGGTGTCAAGACAGAAAATGGGCGCGCACTCGCGACCATATCTATTATAGCACTGCGCGCGGCGCCCATTTCATATTAAAATGCCTGCCGACACCTACGACCACGTTTCGATGAATTTCCTGAACGAGCGGTCGTAGGTTTTCTCGGCGTCGGGCGTGAAGGCGCACGCGGGCAGCTCGCGGCGCGAGAGGTGGCTGTGCAGGCATTCGCAGCATATGCCGTGATGGCTGCATCCGCTGTAGGTGCAGGGGCATTTCTGGTTGTTCGATTTCCTGTTTGTGCAGTCGGCCATATCTGTGCTCCTTGCTGAAATCCGCCGTTCATTCAATAGTGATGGCGTCCGGTTTTTCGATTTTGCTTTCGATCCCGCCGCGGCTGGTTCGGCGGTGGCTCACGTTCACCGAGCCGGCGGGCGTGGGCACCGTGCCCTCGGGATGCGGCAGAGGTGGTCGTGCAGGGCGTGATCGTTGTTCGGCTCGCCCATCGCCTCGGTGGCCGACTCGCCAAACCGCACACGGCAGCGGGGGGGCGAGCATCCTTTCACGTCGCTCACCACGATCTGCACGCCGCCGTTCAGCTCGCGCCCGAAATCCAGCAGGATGCCCGGCGGCGTGCCGCTATGCGTCAGCAGGCACCACGAAGGCGGCGACACGGTGGACTGGCCGGTGTCGTTTTGCAGCAGCACCTCCGGGGCCTGCGGCGCGGCCGCGCCGTCCGTCTGCCAAACGATTCGAGTCGGCAGCAGGTATCGGCGTATGCGTGGGTCTAATGATGCTGCCACCGCGCCCTTTCATGAAACCTGCGGCTGCCCCTGTCCCGGCGGCAGCCGCTTCGCTTCAATAGGTGCAACTCTTGATCGCCTCGACCATCGCGTCCATGTTTTCCATCGGGCAGCAGCCCGGAATATCATGGCTGGACATGATCAGCCG
>DATLAR010000101.1:0-2840 GCA_035527355.1 Planctomycetota bacterium | reverse complement strand
CTTGGCAACGAATCCAAGGTTCAGCGGGTAGAACGGCTTGTCGAGGAAATATCGAAAACGGTCGCCGTAGTACGCGGGGACCGCGGGTGCGACAAGCTCGATCTTTCGCCAGTCTTGCCAGTCTACCGTGATGGTTGGCATCCAGAACGAGTTGTGCGCAAGCGGCGTGACGCCGGTGAGACCGTCGTCGACGAGCACGGGCGAGAGCAGCACGGGCAGCGGGCCTCCCTTCACCATCACCTCGATGCGGTCCACCACGCCGGGCATCGAGGGATGGAGGATCACGGCGTTCGCCGGTTCGGACCAATGATAGGGGTTTGGCGGCGGCGGGACGCGCGGTTCTGCCTGAAGCCTGATCGCGCCGGCCGACCCCTCGGCGCCGCCCTGCGCGTGCGTGGGGCCTTTGCCGTCGACGTGTCCGTAGATGAAGAGGCCCTTGTAGTACATTGGCTTTTCGAAATCCCGGAACAGCCCGAAGCTCTTTGAATTCTTGAACACGATGCGTTCGGATTTCCGCAGAGCGGCGGCGGCAGGAACAAACGAGACGTCGATGTCGATGGGGCCGAGCGGCGATTTTGCGTGCAGGGGTGCGAGGTCGAATTCCTTGACGGCGAACGCGCCGGCCTTCACCGAGAGCACCTCGGAAAGCTCGAGCACCGCCCCATCGGTTTCACGAGCCTTGACAACAACGCGCAGCTTCGCGTCTTTTATGCTCTTGCCGGAGCCGTTGCCCACCGCCGCAAAAAGCTTCGCCTTGCCGTGAAGCCGGCGGTCGGGCGTGTCGCCGCTAAGCTCGAGCGAGATGTATTGGTCGGAGCGCACCTGCGTTTCGATGCAGAGGTCGTCGATCCAAACCGACCGCCGTGCGCCGGGCGGCTCGTCTTTGCCGAGCGGCCCTGGATGGACGGTAACGCTGGCAATGTAGATGGGGGCGTCGATGGCCGGGGTGGAGCCGGCGGGGCTTCTGGCTTGCAGTCCGTCGCCAAGCACCGGCACGCGGAAGCTCTTCCAGCCATCGAAGTTCAAACTGCAAACGAATTGGTTGGCGGTATTCGTAAACCAGTTCCATGACGGGCGTATGGAATCGTAATGGTCGCGCCATTGGATGTGCAGCGTGTCTTGGGTGCCGTTGCCTTTCACCCACAGTTTTGCAGCGGTGGCGCAACCGGGCAGAACCTGCTTGCTGCTCACCTGTGCGGCCTTGCCCTGCACGTAGTCGATCCGCAGCGATTGTCGGCCGCTGCGCGGGTTCTCGCGGTCATACACGATCGCCGCATACGAGCCGACGGTCCACACAGGGTCGTCGGTTTCAAAGCTGCTGAGGGCAAGAAGCACGGTTGAGAAAGCGAACCTGTCGTTGAAATTGAAGTTGATGTTGAGCGGGTCGTTCTCGATCCTGTATTCGAGCGAATAGGGGCCCAGCGAGCCTTTTGCGGGCGTGATGTCGAACTGATAGTACGCGCGCTGGTTCACCACCGGCAGTTTCTCGATGCGGTCGAAAACCGTATTCTCGTCGGAATCGCGCAGCGAGAGCGAGAGGTCGAGCGACTGGACCGTCCTGTCATTGATCGCGTTCATCATCACGGCAAGCGTGACACGCTCGTGGGGATATGCACCGTGCCGTCGCACGCCGTGGAAGAGGATCGGCTGCTTGTTTCCGGCAAACCTGAGCGTTTCGGAGTATGTGAGATCGAGCGCCGGATGGTTTGCCCAAACCATAACGCGATACTGCTCGTCGGGCTTTTCTTTGTTGATGCTGTTCAGCTTGATGCGCACGACCGGCGGCTTTCCGGGCTCGAGGGGCGCCTTGCCGCCGCCATTCCAGAGGTGCCGCCCTTCGCTGTTGAAAAGCGACACATTGACGTCGACGTATTTCACGTCTTCGGGTGCGTCTACTCCCACGTGCGTTTCCACGTGCGGCTCGTCCTGCAGCCACACGATGCTTGAGCTGGCGGTTTGCGCGTAGGCGGCCGATGCAAAGAAAACCGCGGCCAGCAGGCTGATGAAGCTCGCTGATCTCATGGCTTCGCCTCCTTCTCGGCCGGCTTTTCCCGCGGCGAGATGATGCACAGCCTGCCGCCGCCCGGGCTCCACACGGTGTTCATTTCCTGCGTGCCGTGCGCGTAGTTGTTGTGCCGGGGCACCGCGATGATGGTGCCCCTGTAATAGGAGAGCGACACCAGCGGATCGTCGCCCAGCGAGATATTCGCAAGCTCGAATTCCTTGCCTTTCGGACAGTACGCCTGCACGTCCTTGATGGAGCCATCGGCCGCGTTTGCGAGTTTCGCGAGGGCATCCTCGAAGTACAGCAGCTCGTCGCCGAAGACCATCGGCTCGTAGGCGAATCGGCTGCGCACCTGGAAAGACCTGACCTCCCTGCCGTCGGAGCGGTTGAGAATTGCGAGCTTGCCGTCGCGGCAGCCGAAAACCACCCACCGATCAGTTACAACGGGGCAGCGCGTAAACTCCTGTCCGAGGCTTGCGGTCCAGATCACGTTGCCGGTTGCGGCGTCGACGGCTTTAGCCTCGCCCTTCTGATCCGCGAGGTATACCGTGTTGCCGTCGACGGCGGGCGTGGAATCGGTGTATGGCGCCACCGGCACGCCCCACAGGCGCCGCCCGCTCGACGCCTCGAACGCCTGCACGAAGCCGTCGTCCGTTATCATGAAAATGCTCCGGCCGTCGGTCGCGAGGGCGCCGTACACTCCGCCGGAGATATCGATCTCCATCATTATGCTGCCGTTGGCGAGGTCGAGCTTGTAGAGCTTGCCCGACTGGTTAGCCGCGAAGATGTCTTCCTCGATGGCCACGGGGCCGCCGCGAAGAGGCTGCGGGTCGGC
>DATLAR010000100.1:0-5837 GCA_035527355.1 Planctomycetota bacterium | reverse complement strand
TCCTGATTATCGGCAGCGATTCGGGCACGGGGATGGGAGTTTTGATCCGGCGATGCGGCGTATCAACGGTGGGAACCTGAGCTGGAATCGTGGAGAAAGTGAAACTCGCCATAGTACATCCTGAGCGCCCGAAATTGCCCTGATTAACAGGATACCACCGCGCCGGGTGAATTTCAAGAGAATACGCGTGAATAATCAAGCCCGGAAGGCCAAAGCCCAGAAGGCCAAAGCCTATTCCGTCTCCGCCGGCTCGAGATTGCCCTTGGTGGAGTCTGGCCCAGCGCCCAGAAATCGTTTACGGACCCGCCTTGCTGGAATATGGGTTATTTCTTTGCAAAACTGCCGAAAGAATAGTAAGATGGACTTTGTTTCGTGTCGCATTCTCAGCGAGGCAGGCCGAACGGTTTCTCGATCTGTTTAATCCGGAAGGGTCGCTATGAGAACACTGTTTGCGGTTGTTGCGCTGGCAGGTGCATGCATCGGGGCGGCGCTTGCGGGCGAGGCGAAAACCGCCGGCCAGAAATATCCCGCGTTCGAGGTGGGCATGCTCAACGATGCTGCCCTGGAAGAGATGCCGTCGGGCGTGCTGGCGAAGGTGAACGATAAGAAGATCACGAAGAAATACCTGGAGGCGAAGATCGCCGAGGCTCCGGCTGAAGAGAAGGAGATGTTCGAGCAGACCAGGCCTTTCCTGCTGGCGCAGTTGGTGCAGCGCGAGGCGCTGCTGGCGGTGGCCAGGCGGGAAGGATTTGTGAAGGAGGGGGCCGACGAGACCGCCGAGAACAGCGCGATCCAGGCGATGGTGAAGAAGCGAGTGGAGGGTGTGAAGGTGACCGATGAGGAGCTTCGCAAGCTGTATGAGAAGCATAAGGGCGAGCTTGGCGGGGCTTCATTCGATGAGTCGAAGGAGATGCTGCGTGAATACCTTACCAACCAGAAGCAGCAGGAAATCCTGACCGGCTTTCTGAAGGAAGTGTCGAGGGACACGAAGGTGTCGGTGAATGAAAAGTGGGCGGCCGAGCAAAACGCAATGCTGACGGACAACCCGCTGGACAAGGGGCGGCAGTCGGGCAAGATCACGATGGTCGAGTTTGGCGCCGATTGGTGCGCGCCCTGCAAGCAGTTGGCTCCCATAATCAAAGAGGTTGAGAAGGAGCAGAAAGACGTAAACGTCGTGGTGATAAACGTAGACAAGAACCGCGAGCTCTCGTTGCGGTACGCCGTGCGAAACCTCCCTACGCTTGTGTATTTCAGCGCCGACGGCAAGGAGGTTTACCGGCAGGAGGGCCTCACCACGAAGAAAGACATAGTGAGCAAGCTCGAGTCGATCCGGAAGGGCAAGGCGGCGGGCGAAGCCGCGCCGGACGACGAGGTGCACAAGCTGGCACCGTTTGAAGAGTAACCAACTCAAATGTGCAGGAGGTCGGCCGCATGGGTTGTCTGATCGCCGTGTTGGCGGTTTTGCTGCCAAGAGTACTGATGGTTTTCATCGCGATCCTGACCGACTGGTTTCCGCTGGCGTTCAGGACAACGATATGGCCGCTGCTGGGATGGGTGTTTATGCCGTACACCACGCTTGCCTACATGGGCGCGATGCTCAGGAATGGCGAGGTGAGCGGCTGGTGGCTGGTGCTCGTGATATTCGCCGTGCTCGTCGACATCGGCGTGATCGGCGGCTCGAGCAGGAAGGCGCGCACTTAGGCGGCACAGCCGCACCTGGCCCTGCAAGCTCTGTTGTTTCACCTGAGGGCAATCCTGTATGAAAAGGTTCCTTGTTTCCGCTGTTCTCATTTCTATTGCATCTGCGTCATTCAATCTGTCGCTTGCCGGCGAGAAACCTGAGCGGGCTGCGCTCCTTGCGAAAGCCGGCAAAGTGGACGAGGCGGTGAACCTGCTGCTCGGCGTCGAGAGCGTGGCGGGGCGCTCGATCATCGAGCGCAAGAGCCTCGCCAAGGCATTCCAGGATGTTCACGACGAGCTGACGCGGCGCGGCGACACCGACGCGGCGTACAAGGCCGCCGAGCGGGCGCGGGCGCTTTTCCCGAAAGAGAAACGCTCGGGCATGAACCTTGGCGAGCTTTGCATGGCCACCGGCAAGTTCCAGGCCGCGGCGAATATCCTGAAAGAATGCGCCGCACAGAGCAGCAGCATCTACGCCGCATCGCCGGGCGACGACCTCCGCATCCACCTGCTGCTGGCCCGGGCCAGCCTCGTGCTCGGCAAGCTGCCCGAAGCCCGCAAGGCCATTTCAAAGGCCACGGATATTGCGCCCGCCGACCCGCAGCTTCTATACCTGAAGGCACAGGTGGCAATGGCACAGGGCAAATGGGACGAGGCCGGCAAGGCTTTGGACAATGCGTTCAAGATCAACCCGCAGCTCGCCCAGCCGGTGGACTACCTGGTGAGGGCCTCGTGCTACTTGCAGCAGAAGGCCCATGACCTTGCGAAGAAGACCATCGAGGAAGGGCTTGGCCGCTATCCCACCGCGTCCGGCCTGCATTGTGCGCTGGGCCGCGTCCATCAGGCCGCCGGCCGGCCGGCCGAGGCGTTTTACGAATTCCAATGCGAGATAATGCTATCCGGGCCGAAATCCAGCTACAGCGACGAAGCCAGCGCCCAGATCGAGATCATCACCGCGCTGCTCTCGAAGGAAAAGGACCCCGACAACTACCTCAAGATCGGCTACGGCGTGGTCGCACTGCGCAACATGAAACCCGGCAGCTACGAAAATGCCGTCGAGGAGATCAAGAAAGGCCTGAGAACAGTGGGCGACAATTGCCTTCCCCTGCAGATGCTTCTGGGGATGGCATACGTGGACCTCGGCCAGTACGCCGACGCCATCAAGGCGTTCGAGGCGGCGCTGATGATCGACCTATACTTCGTGCCCGCATACGTCGATCTTGCCGATGTTTACCTCAAGCTCGGCCAGAAAGAGAGGGCCATCACGCTCTATGCCAAGGCGATGACATACGACCGCAACAATTGGCGCGTGAAGGAAATGCTGAAGGAGATCGACAACCTCAGAAAGGAATAGGCCGGAAATAGAACATAACAAAAGAATCTGAAAGGCCCGTTTGTGCATCCACGTGCAAACGGGCCTTTTTGTCTTTTTTTGTAACCGCCCGATGCGGAAGAATGAGCTTGAAAAGGGCCTGCTGGTAAGGATAATGGAATCGCCGCGTAAATCGCATCAAAACGGCAAATGGCGGTGCACTGAGTAACAGGAAAATATGGCACTTCAGGTTGTTGCAAGGCTTATTCCCGGTGCGGCGGCGGTGGTGGGCGCTCTGCTGCTGATTCTGTGGCTGGGCAGCGCGCCCGATGCCGCACTCACCGAACGCATACCAATGGCAGACGCCACCATCGAGCAGGAATCTGCCGTGGTGGTGCGCGGCACGCTGGTGGCCGGTGGGGGCATGCCGGCCGAGCTGCCGGGCGAGTGGCCGTGCTTCCGCGGGCCAAACCGCGACGGCATCTGCACCGATCCCACGCCGCTGGCGAAAAGCTGGCCTGAAAGCGGCCCGCCGGTGCTGTGGTCGCTCGAGCTGGGCGAAGGCTACGCCGGCGCGGCTGTCAGGGCCGGGCGGGTTTACGTGCTCGACTACGACCAGGTGCGGCGTGCCGACGTTCTGCGCTGCCTGTCGCTGAAGGATGGCCGCGAAATCTGGAGCTATTCATATGGCGTGGAGGTGAAGCGCAATCATGGCATGTCGCGCACGATGCCGGCCCTCGGCGATAGGCACGTGGTGGCTCTCGGGCCGAAATGCCACGTTACCTGCCTCGACGCCGAGAGCGGCGAACACAAGTGGGCGCTCGACCTGGTGAGGAGCTTCGGGGCAAAGGTGCCGCCCTGGTATGCAGGGCAGTGCCCGCTGATCGACGGCCAGAAGGTGATCCTCGCGCCCGGCGGCGAGTCGGCACTATTGATGGCGGTTGACATCGAAACCGGCAGCGTGCTGTGGAAGACGCCCAACCCGAACGGCTGGACAATGACGCACTCGTCGATCCTGCCGCTGGAATTCAACGGCCGGCGGATGTACGTTTACTGTGCCAGCGGCGGCGTGGTGGGCGTGTCGGCGGATGACGGCCGGCTGCTGTGGCAGACGACAGATTGGCGGATCAGCATTGCAAACGTACCCACGCCGGTGGATGCCGGCGACGGCCGGATATTCCTGTCGGGCGGTTACAACGCCGGCTGCATGATGCTGCGGCTCGAGGAAAATGATGGCGCAATTGCCGTGCAAACGCTGTTTCGCCTGAAACCGCGCGAGTTTGGCTCGGACCAGCAGACGCCGGTTTTCCGCGATGGCGTGGTCTATGGCGTGATCCCCGGCGGCGAGCTGGCCTGCCTGGGTCTGGACGGCAAACGGCGGTGGACGAGCGGCAGCGCGCAGCGCTTCGGGCTGGGGCCGTACATGTTTGCCGGCGGAATGATGCTGCTGATGGACGACAGCGGCGTGCTCACACTGGCCGACGTTACGCCCGACGGCCTCAAGACGCTGGCAAGCGCGAAGGTGCTGCACGGGCACGAATCGTGGGGGCCGATAACGATTGCCGGCGGGCTGCTGATCGTGCGCGATCTCACGAGCATGGTCTGCCTCGACCTGCGGGAGAATCAGCATGGAAAATAATGCGCCCACAACAACAAACAAGCTTCTTCAAGCGGGCGTCATAGTCCTGGCGCTCGCTGCGATTGCTTACTCCGTGCTGTCGTCGGAGAAATGCTTCAACGGCAACTGCTCGCCTGGCTCATGCGGGAACGCAAAGGAAGGCGGTGCCGGCGCACCGATCAACCAATCCGCTTATCCCGATCTCAGCGAATATAAAAAGGTCGACCCTGCGCTCGTCACGTATAGCGAGGTTGGGCGCATCAAGACTGGTCTGGCAAACGCCCGGGGCATCGCCATCGGTCCCGGCGACGCGGCCTACGTGGTCGGCGATGGTGTGGTGATTGCTTTCGACGCCGGCGGCACAGCCAAAAGCCGAACGGCTATCGCGGGCGCCGCCGAGTGCGCGGCCGTTGCCGAAGACGGCAATATCTACGTGGGCATGAAAGACCACGTGGAAGTCTACGAGGAAGGCGGCGGCCGCATCGCGAAGTGGCCCAGCCTCGGTGAGCGCGCCTTCATCACGTGCGTATCTGTGGCCGACAATGACGTTTTCGTGGCCGACGCCGGCAACCAGGTGATCGCGCGATACGATAAATCCGGCAGTGTCGTTACCCGGATCGGCAAACAGGATGACAAACGCGACGTGCCCGGCCTGCGCGTGCCCAGCCACCACCTGGACGTGGCAATCGGGCACGACGACCTGATCGTGGTGAACAACCCCGGCCGGCAGAAAATCGAGATGTACACGTATGACGGCGACATCAAGGAGAGCTGGGGCGAGCATTCGGCCAAGCTGCATGGCTTCCCCGGCTGCTGCAATCCCACCGATATCGCCGTGCTGCAGGATGGCAGCATCTTGACCGGCGATAAGGGCTTGCTGCGCGTGCGTGTGTTCGACAGCATTGGCACGCTGCTCGGGTTTGTGGCCGTGCCCGCCGATTTTGCCGCGATCGAGAGGAAGATCAAGGCGGATACTTTCGCCGGGCTCGACCTCGCTGTAGACTCGCGCGGGCGCATCCTGATGCTGGAGCCTACAGCAGGCGAGATTGTGATCTTTGAGCGAAAGCAGGCCGGCAGATGAGCGAACCGAATGACGTTGTAGATCGGCGGGAATTCATACGCGGGCTTTTGCGCAAGGCCGCGGTGGCCGGGCTTGCGCTTGCGGGCGGTGCGCTCGCCGCAAAAAGCCTGAATGCGCCTGCCGCACCCGAGAAGCCATGCGTGAAC
>DATLAR010000099.1:0-4829 GCA_035527355.1 Planctomycetota bacterium | reverse complement strand
CCTGGGATGATTTTGTGGCGATGTGCCGGGCGGTGAAAGAGGCAAACAAGCACGTGGACCCGCAGAACCGACGCTACGGCTATGCCCTCAGCCTCGACGCATCCACCATCGACGCGATGGTCTACAGCTTCGGCGGAAACGTAGTCAACGCCGATGAAAGAGCTTCGCTGCTCGACTCCGAGCCGGCGCGGAAGGTTTACGAATTGATCAGAATGATGAGCGACGAGAAGCTCTGCTACATGATCCGCACGCGCAGCTACGACGACCGCACTGATTTCGCGAACGACCGCGTGGCGTTTTTCATCCGCTCGAGCGCCAGCCGCCCGGTGCTCGAGAAGCAGGCAAACGACCTGAAGAAAGAAGGCAAGCCGCACGCCGACTGGGACCTGGGCATCATCCCGCACGCCAAGGGCTGCAAGCCCGTCACGGTCATGTTCGGCGCCAACATCTGCATGCTGAAAACCACCCCCGAAATCCAGCGCGGCGCGTGGGAGTTCATCAAGTACTTCACATCCACCAACGTAACCGCCCAATGGGCCACAAACACCGGCTACCTGCCGGTGCGCAAGTCGGCCCTCGAAACGCAGGCCCTCAAGGATTTCTTCGCCGCGTCGCCGCGTGCCCGCCGGCCGCTCGAGGTTTTGCCATACTCGGTGGGCGAGCCCACGGTCGACGGCTGGCAGGAGGTGCGTCTTTACATCGAAAAAGCCGAGAAGGCCGTGATCAAGGGCGCCGAGCCTGCCGCGGCGATGACCGAGCTTGCCGGCCGGGCAAACCGAATCCTGGCCGAAACCACCACCGGCCACGCGCCCCCCACGCCGGCTTGGTTCAACTACCTCTTCATCCTCCTCATCGGCGGCGTAGGTGCCAGCGTCTGGCGTCTCCGACGGCACCTGGCATAGCTCTCTTGCGGCTCAATCCTCGTACTGCCCGTAGCCTTCCGCCGCGTCTTTGTGCTGCTCTTGCGGCTTTTGTGCGCGCGGATGGGCAAGCTCGTAGATCGCTCTCAGGCGGTCGGTGGTAACGTGCGTGTAGATTTGCGTGGTGGTCAGGTTCTTGTGGCCGAGCAGCTCCTGCACCGAGCGAAGGTCGGCGCCGTGGTTGAGCATGTGCGTGGCAAACGAATGCCGCAGCGTGTGCGGCGTTACCTTCTTTGCGAGGCCCAGCTCCAGTATGTATTTGTCGAGCAGGCGCCGCACCGAGCGGTCGGTGAGCCGCCCGCCGCATTTATTCACGAAAAGCGCGCGGCGGTGCGTGCGCACGCGCCCGGCCCGCACTTCGCGGCGTTCGAGATAGTGCTCGATCGCCTTCACCGCAAAACTGCCGAGCGGCAGGAGGCGCTCCTTCTTCCTCTTGCCCCGCACGCGCACGGCATCGCCCACGAGATCGATGTCGTTGATGTTCATTCCCACCAGTTCGCTCACGCGGGCGCCGGTGCTGTATAGCGTTTCGAGGATCGCGCAGTCGCGGGCGCCGGCAAACAGCCTGGGATTGGGCGCATCCAGCAGGGCTTTCACCTCGTTTTCATCAAGAAACTGCGGCAGCCGTTTTTCCTTCCTGGGCTGCCTCACCGACGCAAAAGGATTCTCCTTTGCGATTCCCTCGCGAACGAGGTACTTGAAGAAGCTGCGCAGCGACGAGAGCTTTCGGCTGGCGGTGGATTTTGCGGCGCCGGCGGCGCGGAGGTGCGCGAGGAATTCGCGGGCGCGCCGCCGGTCTATGCTATCCGGCTCGAATTCCTCATCTATGCCGAGGAACTGCGCGAACTGGATGATATCCTGGCTGTAGGCGCGGCACGTCTCCGGCGAGGCGTTTCGCTCGAAGTCGAGGTAGCCGAGGAACTGGTCGAGCAGGTCGGTGAGTTCAGCCATTCCAGCTATTTTACATCTTTAGCCGGCGCAGGATCAAGAGCACATCCGACCAGGTGAAGTTCAGGTCTTCGTTCTGGGCGTATTCCACTATGGTGGAAATGAGCTCGGCTTCGTTGCCTTTCGAGTAGCGGAAGATGAAATAGTCGCGGCCGCGGTTCAATGCAATGTATGGCAAAACGGACGGTGAGGGCGTTTCGGAAGCTGCTCGCATGATCCTGCCGCGCATGTATTGCTCCTGTTGTGCAGGCAAGGCATTGCCCTTGCCTTTTCCCTGTCGGGTAGTGATTTGAGTTCATCGTCGGTACTTATGAGTTGTCGGAAAACTGGCGGAAAAATTGACTGTTTGGATGGGTGAAAATCCGTGGGACGGCGCCCCGGGATCAGCGGCGGCCGTTTAGCTGTGTGCGGGCGTATGCGGCGGCCAGGCGCTTATGCGCGAGCGCGATCCTGTCGGAATGCGGGCCGAACGTCACGAGATTCATGTCTGCTCCACGTGTCGCCGGTTATACGCCGATGATCTTTTTGAGCCTTTCGTTGTAATACACCCAGTTTTCCCACGGCACGTTCGGCGGAATATGGTGATCGCAGCCGGGCACGTAGCCGTTGTGCTTGAGCATTCGTTCCACCTTGGCCAGCTCGGCGTCGATCTCCTTGCGGGTGCGGGCGAGGGCGTTCTTGTCTACGCCGCCCCCGATGCTGAGCGTAGGATACATCCTGCGGTAAACTTCCACGTCGTTTCCGGCCTGCACCTCAAACGGCAGGAAATGGTTCACGCCGTGCTTCATCATCGCCGGCACCAGCTCGTCCACCAATCCGTCGCTGTCCACTGAGAGCACCGCCACATTGTGCCGGCGGGCGAAGTCGGCCAAGCGGTCGTAGTGCGGCATCATGAATTCCTCGACCATTTTCATCGAGATCAGCGAGCCTTGCCTGCCCGACATGTCTTCCCAGATGTGGATGTGATCGATATGGATTTTTTCTGCAATGCGCTCGAAGAGCATAAGCCACAGGTCCACGTAGGTCTGCATGATGTCCTTTATGAGGTGGGGCATCGTGTAGAATCCAATGAGGAGTTCCTCGGCCCCCAGCAGATCGCGTGGCGTGCCAAACACGCCCCAGGGAAAACCCCCCGCCTGCACGGGCGCATCGGCCGCTTTCGCGTCCTTCACAAACTGATCGAGCTTGGCGAGGCGCTGGTCGAGCCGCGGCTGCAACCGCTCTTCCTTGTACTTCTCCCAGTCGTCCTCGCCCTTGATCGGATGGCTGAGGAAATCGGGCATCGAGAGATTCTTGCGGCAGTTTCGCGTCACAATGCCGCGCCAATCCACGGCCACCACGAAGTCCTCGGTTTCTTCGATCACCTTGTATTCGAAGGCGGGGCACGGCCCCATGTCGACGGGCACGTGCTGGAAATCGCCTTCGTATCCGAAATGCTTCGCGATATCGAGGTCCTTTATTCCCGATTCCGTGCGCCATCGCTCCATCGTCTCGGCCCACGGCCAATATCCCAGGCCGGCGCCGTAGGGCGCGCGGTCGGCTTTCCGGCAGCAATGAGCCGCAATAGTCCGCTCGCGGTGTGTCATGCAAACATCCTCATGCAGGGATTATGTTTGGAAGCGGCCGGCGCCGTGAGAACGGCGGCGACGGGTTTTGAACCATAGCATTATATTATGCGGCCGCAACGCTTGCAACACCTTTTCGCGGGCACCGCTGCCCGCCCGCGCCTGCACGGATTCCACCGATTGTTTTCGAATAACCTCCACATTCTGATACAATGAAATACAGGTGTGCCATCAACATTAAGGAGACTGCACAATGAACATCAAGCAAGTAGTGGTTTCGGGTCAGAACCAGGTGAGCCTGCAGGATGTGGATCTCAACGAGACGCTGGGCCCAGATGAATTTCTTGTGGAAACGGAATGCACGTTCATCAGCGCGGGCACCGAGCTCGCCAACTACACGGGCAAGGAAAAGCTCGTCTTCGTGTCGGGCTCGTGGTGCGCGTATCCGTGGCGGTCGGGCTATTCAAACGTGGGCATCGTGCGCAAAATCGGCGCAAACGTTACGAAAGTGAGGCCGGGGCAGCGCGTGTTCACCTTCGGGCCGCACGCATCGTTCACCCGCGCCCACCAGGGCGCCATGGTGTGCGAGGTGCCGGCGGGCATCGATCCGGTGCTTGCGGCGGCCTCGCGCATAGCGGCCGTGGCGATGACGGCTCCACTGGTGGCCGAGATAGCGGTAAACAGCAGCGTGGCGGTTTTCGGCCTGGGCATGGTGGGCAACATCGCGGCTCAGGCATTCAAGGTCATGGGTTGCCGCGTGATAGGCGTTGAACCAAACGCGTCGCGGCGCCGGCTGGCCGAAAAATGCGGCATCGAGCGCACCGTTGGCGGCACCACCCAGGAGGTGCACCAGGCAATCAAGGAAATGACCGGCGGCACGATGGCCAGCATCACGGTCGAGGCGGCCGGCCATAGCGCGGTGGCCCTCGAAGCCCTTCAGGCCACGGCCACGTTTGGCCAGTTGATCCTCCTCGGCAGCCCGCGAGTGCCCGTGCAGGGCAACCTCACCGACATGCTCTCCGACGTGCACCTGCGCTGGGTTACGGTTCGCGGCGCTCTCGAATGGTGCCTGCCCACGTATCCTGCTGTCGGCAGCAAATACTCGCTCTACGGCAAGCAGCAGACGATTTTCGACTGGATGCAGCGCGGCCTGCTGAAGCTCGAGCCGCAGGTTTCGCACCGGCTCAAGCCCGCGCAGATCAAGGAAGCGTACGACGGCCTTCTGAACAAGCCCGACGTCTACACCGGCGTCGTGCTCGATTGGAGATGAGCAGCAATGGCCGACAAGCGCCGCCAGGTGGCCGTCTACTATTTCCCCGGCTATCATCCCGATTCGCGCTGATGTGGGTGCCAAACTGCTGACGCCCCGGCAAAGCCGCACACAGCCACAAAAAAA
>DATLAR010000098.1:0-4807 GCA_035527355.1 Planctomycetota bacterium | reverse complement strand
AGCTTGTGAGCCGAGCTTTCGGCCAGCTCGCTCTTCGGATACGCCTGCACCAGTTTGCCTAGCTGCGCCGCCGCCTGGTCAAACTGCCCCTTCTCGTAATGGCAGAAGCCCGCCACCTGCATGGCGCTCGGCACCAGCGGATCGTTCGGATGCTTCGCAAGCAGCTCGCCCGCGTGTTTCAGGGCATCGTCGTACTTGCCCAGCATCAGCAGCGCCCGCGCCCCGCCCTCTATGCCCGCCGGCGAGAAAACCGAGCCCGCGCTCACCTGCAAGTAATACCGGCTGGCCTCTTCATACTTCTTCATCGAGCGGTATGAATCGGCCGTGCGTATCAGCACCTCGTCGCGCTCGGGCGATTTGGGATCAACCTCCAGAAACGTGGTGAACGCCGCCACCGCCTCGTTGGGCTGTTGCAGCCGCAGGGCCGCATCGCCCGCCATCACCAGCGCCATCGCACGGTACTTGTTCTCCGGCGCCGCATCGCGGCCCAGCACCGACATCACCTCGTAGCTCTTCCTGAAATCCTGCTTCAGGTAATACGCCTTGCCCAGCAGATACTGCGTGCCCTGCAGCAGCTCCTTCGCCGGATTCTTGCTCAGCACGTCGGTCAGCGTTGCGATCGAGCCGTCGAGGTCGCCGCCCAGCAGCTTGCTGTGCCCCAGCCGCTGCATCGCCTGCACGTATAGCGGCTTGTCGGGGTGCTTTGAGGTAAGCTCGGTGAAATAGACTATGGCCTGCGGATACAGCTTCAGCTCGAAATGGCACTCGCCCAGGCGGAAGAGTGCATCGGCCGCAAGCTCGTGCTGCGGATGCGAAGCCAGGAATTTCTCGAACTGCGGTATGGCCGTCTTGTGCAGCCCCTCGCTGCGAAGGCGGTCGGCAAACTCATAAAGCTGCTTTGCCTGGTCCTCGCCCGCCGCGCTTCCGGCCAAGGCCGCAAAACTCGACGCAACCAGGATCATCTGAAGGCATCTTCGTGTCAGCATTTTCATTTCCCGGCTCGGCAAAACCCCCGCTTCGCGCGTCAGTGTGCCGCTTTCACGCTCTTCTCTACCGTGATGAAGGAAAAGCGATACATATTGGCCTCGATGCAGGCATCCATCACGGCCACCACGTTCTGATGCAGCGCCTCGCCGTCGGCACGGATCAACACCGACGACTCCCCCGTGCTCGCCGCCGCAAACAGCTTGAGCTGCCTGCGAAGCTCGTTGATGTCCCACTGCTTTCTGTTCACGATAATCGTGCCGTCTTGCCTGATGTTGATCACGATATCGTGCAGCTTGCGGTTGATCGCATCGCCGCTGTACGAAAGCGGCGGCTTCACCTCCAGCTCGCGCTCGCTCTGCTGCATGCCGAAGATCGCCACGAAAAACGTGAGCATGATGAACACCACGTCGATCATCGGCGCAAGCTGAAACTGCCCGTCGCCCTCGTCAAGGCTTGCCCTGAAATTCATCTCAGCTTCTCCTGGCGATCGACCTCGTCACCTCTTCCGCCTGCTCTTCGAGATCGGTAACCAGCCGCATGACTTTTCCGCGCAGAAAATAATACGCGCACATCGCCGGGATGCCCACCGTAAGGCCAAACACCGTAGTATAAAGCGCCTTCGAAATCCCGGCCGCCAGCAATACCTGGTGCGGGCCGTCCTGGTTGGCAAACTCGTCAAACACCATCACCATGCCCAGCACCGTGCCAAACAGCCCCAGCATCGGCGAGATTACACCGATGTTTGAAAGATAACTCACCTTCTGAAACAGATGCGCCGACTCGCGCGACCCCGCGGCCTCGATCGCCTCGGTTATCTTCTGCGGGCTCTCGCCCGAACGCCGCACACCCGCCAGCACCACCCGGGCAAACAGGCTCTTGTCGCGCTCGCACGCCTTCTGCGCCTCGCCGAAATCGCCGTTCGACAGCAGCGCCAGTATCTGCCGCGACGAACTCTCGTCCATCAGCCTGGCCGGCCGCAGGTAAAACAGGCAATGGATAAACCACGCCAAGCCCACCACCGAAAGCAGCAGGATCGCGTACATCGTGCTTCCGCCCATCGCAAAGCGATCCGCAAACGAACCCAGCCGCATCCCCGTGCGGTCCAGCCAGCCGCTCGGGATCGGCCCGTGGTGAAAACCCTGCTCCACAGGAATCGACTGATTATCCGGGTTGATCACCTGGATCGACTCCCACCCCAGCCTGTCGCTGCGCGGGATCATCGTGCGGATTTCCGAATCCGAAACCACATTCACCCACGGCGCCGGCTTGCCGCCGATCAGCACCTGCGGCACGCTCTCGGTCGAGAAAGCCCGGCCCCTGATCACCACCTCGGCCTCCTTGCCAAGCGGCGCCCAATTCGGCTCGATTGAATCCACCGCCGGCACGTCGGCCGTATACGTGGCCGCACCCGAATCGCCCGCCGGCTCCTGCCCGAAAACCGCCCCCGAAAGCACGAAACAGCACACAAATGTGGTAGCGAAAGACTTGTTCATATGCGGGGAACCTCGAGAATCAGCGAAATATCTGTAGCATTCCGTCCCTGGCGCGGATTATAGCAGGCACCTCGAACTGAGTCAAGTGCTTTGGTGTAAAAGATTGTTTGCCGGGCTTATGAACCTTAGACTCTTGACCTTCGACCTTGGACCTCGGCCTTTGGACCTTGGACCTTGGACCCTCTACGCGACGGGCAGGCCCTGCCGCTCGGCGGTTCTTGCGTAGTCGCAGGCAGTGCAAAGGGGGCATACGTGGCAGCGCGGCACCCGGCGGCAGATCTCGCGGCCCAGCCGGATGAAGTTGACGTGCAGCGAGTAGCATCGGCCCGGCGGAACGTGCGGCTGCATCCGGGCGTGTGTCTTGTGCGGCGGCGAGTTTGCCGCCACCAGGCCCACGCGGCACGATATCCGGTTCACGTGCGTATCGACGGGGAAGACATCCCGCCCGCACGCAAAGAGCAGCGTTACGGCCACCGTCTTCACGCCGATCCCCTCCACCCCACAAAAAAGAGCGTACGCCTCCTGCTCGTTCATCGTGCAGATGCGGTCCAGCGAATACTCGCCAAACCTTTCCTTCACCCACAGCACAAAATCCCTGATACGGCGGCTCTTCTGGTTTGCGAGGCCGCCGGGCCGGATCGCAGCGGCAATATCGCTAGGGTCCGCCTCCGCCACCTGCCGCCAAGAAGGAAAGCTCTTGCGGAGGCCGCGCCACGCCATGTCGCGGTTGGTATCCGAGGTGCTTTGCGAAAGGATAGCCGTCACCATTGAATCAAGCGGGTCGAGCGGCCCCTCCCATTGCGGCTCGCCGTAATGGGCTTCGAGCAGCTCGACCATTCTGCAGACTCGCGGCGCCGGATCGTTCATTGGAAGTTCTTACTGCTGTGCCGGCTCGGGTTTTTCCGGGGGGGAGCCGGGGTGTTCGCCCTGCCGTTTTTCGCGATGGGGAAGGCGGCCGTGCCCGCGGATGTCGATGTAACGCTTGAAAACCTGTTCCCTCTCGTCCTGCGGCAGCATCCGCCAGATGTTCAGGTTTATCATGAACTCCTCAAGCTGGCGGTCGGGCATCTGCTGAAAACGGCTCCGCAGCTTCGCCTCAATCATCTCGCGGTGTTCGGGCGGAAGGTTTTGCCAGCGGCCGTGGCGCTTCATCATCTGCTCGCGCATGTCGGGCGGCAGGTTGTTAAACTGCTGCCAGCGCTCGCGCATAGCCAGGCGCTGCTCGGGCTTGAGGTTCATAAACTCTTCATAGCGCTTCTTCATAGCTTCGCGCTTTTCCGGCGGAAGCTGGCGAAACCTGTCGAACCGCTTTCGTATGGCTTCCTGCTCCTCCGGCGGCAGCTTGGCCCATTGCTCGCCGGCAGCGGGGCCGATGCTCGGTGGCGGAGGGGGCATTTCGGCCGCCGGGCCCGCCGGCGCCGCCGGGCCGCCCGATGCCGCAGCGCCGCCCAGAAAGGCGATCGCGAGGCAAACTGCCGCTGCTGCAACAACCGAGGCGATTAGCAGTTTTCTCATTTTGCACCTCCCTCGCCATTGCCTAGCTCGTCGGTCTGCAGCACCGGCAGCGCTTCGAGCAGGTCGATCTTCTCGATCATCTCGAAATCGCGGAGGAATGCAATGTCGCTGTATGAGAGGGCCTGCTGGCTGGGCTGTTCGGTAACGGCTTGCGTTTTGCCGCCGCCTGCACTGAACCAACCCGCCATGAATGCCACAAGAAAACCGGCCGCCATCGCGGGCGACCACTTCAGCAGCCGGCGAAATGCGTGTGGTTCAGCGCTTGGCACAGCAACCTGAGCCGCCTGCTTCCGCCAAAACCGGGCGGCAAAATCGGGCGACGGCTCAATGCCCCGGTGTGCCAAAAGAGCATCCCAGGTGAACGTCAGCAGCCGGAATTCGCGGGCGCACTGCGGGCATTTGCCCAGATGCTCGCGAACCTCGCGGGCCTGGTCAGCCGGCAGCTCGCCGTCAATCAGCGGCGACAGCAGTTTTTCGATATCTTCGCATCTCATAGCCACACCTTTCCCTCATCTGGTAAACGCCGCGGCTCCCGGAAAGTTGCGCGGAAATCCGGCGATTCAGATAGACAACCGGGTGAGAGCGTTGCAGCTAGGCCGTCGGACGCCAGCGCGAGGGCCCTTTCGCCTCGCACTCCACCATCGCGCGCTTCATAGCAAGCACGGCGGGCTTGGGCGAGTAATTGCGGTCCCATGGCAGCGGCCCCACGTCGTCAGGTCCGTCGAACTTGCCCAGCCAGGAGCCGCAATCGGCGATACCCCACGTGCCGACCGCGGTGCAGTTGGGCGCCTCCACCGCTACGCGCATCACGT
>DATLAR010000097.1:0-4862 GCA_035527355.1 Planctomycetota bacterium | reverse complement strand
CAAACTCAAATACGCCATCGACCAGAATGGCGTAGCTGTCGTCGATAAAGACTTCTCGTCGGTGAGGGCAAAGTTCTTGCAGCCGGTAAACCTCGGCCCGCCATACAGCTACACCGCCCGCGAGGCACCCTATCCCGTTGGCGGCCCCCGCAACAACTTCGAAATCACCGTCATCGCCGCCGCCACACAGGTGCTCCGCCAAGCCGGCGTTTCCCTCGACTTCGATGCATCCGATGCCGCCTGCGGCGCGCTCTGCTACCGCTGGATCAGACCCACATTCAAAGACACCGCCTGCCTCGAAGCGCTCGACGTCATCCTCGCACCTGTCGGCCTGCTATACGAAATAAGAGGAGACGAAAGAGTAGTGCTGATCAAGAAATGAGCAACCCCCCAAAAGGCCAAAGCCCCAAAGCCCAAAGCCCAAAGCCCAAAAGCCTGACGCGGACGAGCCGCAACCAATCAGGGCTGCTTTACGCAGCAACTGATCGCCGATCTGTAGGGGCAAGGCACCGCCCTTGCCCTGGGCGGGGCAGTCCCCCGCCCCTGCAAATGCCGCGCATTTGTGCAAGATATTTTCCGCCCGCTCAGGCTCTGCGTCTCACAAGGCGATTGAAAATGCCGGGCTTGCCCGAGATCACACGCAGCAGCACCTCGATCAGCTCTTCAATCCGGAAGGGCTTGCGCACGAAGTCCACTACGTTTGGGCAGATGGCGATGTTGATCGAATCTATGAAGGGATTGACCGACGTTGCAACGATCGGAATGACAGACAGCCGGGGATCGGCACAAAGCCTCTTGCACAGCTCGTAACCGTTCATCTGCGGCAGGCGCAGGTCGGTGAGCAGCAGATCAAACTCCCCTTCCTCCAGCACGCGCAGCGCCTCCTCCGCAGTTCTCACGGCCACCGGCTGTGCCTTCGCTGTCTGGAGCGCATGCGTTACGGTCCTCAGGTGCTGGTCGTCACCGTCGACTACCAGAATTCTCTTGCCGTCCAGCATGCGGGCTCCTGTGCCAAGAAACGCCGCGGGCGCAGTACTTCGGCTTGAAACATATTACGCCGTGCTGGATGCCGACGCCGGCAATTGAACGAACGGCCGTGCCGAAGCCTGATGCCGCGTATTATAACCGTAGGTTAACAAAACCCACGCGCGAAATCAATGGTTTTCAGCCGGCCGCTATCAGTGCAAACCAGTCATTATCAGGAATGGCGTGAACTTAAGCCCCAAATGGTAACCGGCTCAATGAGCTTTTGGAACGGAAATAACGAGCGAAAACGGGGGACTGGCAGCCGATTTGCGGAGTCTGCGGAGCAAACTCGGTGCCTGTCCCCCGCTTTCGCGGCACCGCGTATAACACGCTTCAGTTCAAGCCATTCGTCATTATCAGTGGTTTTCAAAACCCGAGCCCGCGGCGATTTCACTAACAGGATGAAGAGGACACGACCCGCCCCCTTCATCCTGTTAGTCTGCGATCACTTCCTCGCCGGCACTTCGGAGACAAGCTCGTCGCACGCTTCGGCGCATTCCCTGCACACTTGGGCGCAGATCTTGCAGTGCTCGTGTTTCGACGCATGCTTGTCGCACTCGGCGCTGCATATCCTGCACGCAGCCACGCATGCGCGCAGTTGGCTTTCCAGCAGGCCCCAGTCGTATTCCGTCAGCCGCGACACCAGCCGCGACGTCGCGCTGCACACGTCCGCGCAGTCCAGGTTCGTCCGGATGCAGCGCACCAGCGGGCCTACGTTATCCTCGGCCAGGCACGCATCCGCACACGACACGCACGTTTGCGCGCAAGCCGACACTTCCTCCGCGCACTTCGCGAAGGCGTCGGCGTCAACGTGGCTCCGGCGCGGGTGCGCGTTCAGCATCTTCTTGATGTTGGCCATTTCTCTTTCCTTTCAGTGTTTCTCGCCCACCGGCACTTTCCACGCCTTCGTGTTCAGCGCCTGCTCGATGTAGTTCAAGTGCCGCTTCTCGTCTTCGTAGTTGCGCGCGATGATCTTGTGAATGTCTTCCGACGCATTCCATTTCATCGCTTCGGCATACGTCTTGTTCGTAAGCTTCTCGTTGCTGTGCATTGCCTTCAGCGCGCTTTCTATGCCCATCTTCGCGCGGATGGCCGTGAAGCCGGCGATCAGGTAGCCCCTGAAATCCCTCTCCGCTTTCGGAGGCTCCTGGCCAAGCGACTGAATGCACTTCGACAGCTCGGCGATGTGCCGCTCGTGGTCGCCGCGAAACTGCGTGAGCTGCTCCCGGATTTCCTGCACGTCGATCTCTTCGATCGTCTGCTTATACGCGTGCGACGCATCAACGTCTATCCGAAGCAATGATTCCAACTGATCAGCGAGTTCTTCGTTTTCCATTCGTGTTTCTCCTCCAAAACGATCTGTGGTTGCCATAAGACGATCTAGCACGGGTCCTAAATGATTCAACACGTGCCGATAGCAGGATTGCGCAGTGTGGGGCAAGCGATATGCAGCGAGGCGCTGTGGGAAACCAGGCTTTTTCGGGCTACCGCCTGGTGCCGTTGAAATAATACGTGCAGGAATGCTTCTTGAAGCCCACCGATTCCGCAAGCTGAATCGAGGGCGTATTGTCATCGGGAGCCGTGTAGTACACTTCCGAATGGTCTTTGAAAATGGAGATGGCGGCGAGCGACAGCAACGTGCACGCGTAGGCCTTGCGGCGGAAGCCCGGATGCGTGTGGATGTTCATCACCTCGCACATGCCGGCGCCCATCCAAAACTGCACCCACGAGACCAGCCGGCCCGAATCGAACAAGCCGAGCATCCGGAGGGCACGCTCGCCTTCGCGCCACTTGGCCGCCGTAAACTCGAAGCACCGCCGCAGCGACGGCCAGTCGTCGGGATATCCTTCGATCACATGCCGGTCGGCCTCCCGTATCTCACGCACGTGCTCGGCCTGCTGCCTTGTCGCGCGGTTCTTGAAGTCGCCTCGCGTCACACGCATGTAATAGCTGCGCATCAGCGATTTCTTCTCAAATTTCCCCCAGATGATCGGTATCATCCACTCGCGGTGGAAAGTGAAAAAATACGCCGGCTCCCGCAGCTTCCCCATCAGCCGCACCAAAGACTCGTCGCTGTCTGTGTCTATATCAACGTCCCGCCGCACCACCTTCCCGTCGCTTGAATGGTTCATCAGCAGCATCACGCCCTTCGGACGCTCCGGATTGTCCACGTAAACGTCCAGCTCGCCCGGCTCGGCCAGTTGCAGAAAGCCGATGAGATGGCGGTTCGGCACCGGCCGCTTCAGGAGGAAGTTGATGGCTGGCGTATAGTCGGTTGGCCTGAAAACCATTTCACGTCCCGGAAAATCATACGGGCTTCTGCGTTCTGCACCGATGGCGGCTCTGGTTGACCGCGGCATAAGACACAAGGTGCAGGCGCTACCCGCCTCCACCCTTGGCACTATGCCGTGCACGTCCTTATTGTCGGCGCTTTCGCAGCGCGGTTAGCCCCAACCCCCCAAACACCAGCAAAAACGTTGCCGGTTCCGGCACCGGCTCGAAACTCAGGTCGTCCATCGTAAACATATTCCCCGCATCGTGGATCACCACGCTCATGATATCCCCGGAAAACGATTCCACCAGCATCGCATCCATGCTCCGGGCGTTCCGCTCTATCGTGGCCACGCCCAGCAGCGTGCCCGTGCCCCACGGCCCGCTGTATGCCTCCATGTAAAGGCTGGGCTGGGCATTGCTGGTAGACGTAAACCACGCTTCCACATACCACACAGGCTCCGTGAAATTGACCCGCGCCAACGCCGCCGCCGAATACACGATACTGCTGCCCGAATGCGCCGGATACGTTGCCGTCGCCGTTATCACCCCCCAATTCGCGTCGAATATCACACCGCTCCCCGCGTAAAAAGACCCAACCGCAAACGGCACCCCCGCCCCCTCGAAAGTGATTGTTACCGGCAATGCCCCGGCTGCACCCGCCGCCGCCAAAGCCATCAGCGTCCCCAACAGCATTCTCTTCATCGCAATCTCCACTTGCACCCACGGTGTTTCATCGGACAGGAAAAAGCGGACACCCCACAGAAGCGAAATATATCAGATTGCGCGGCCCTTGTCAAGGCCGGAGTACAGCGATCAACGGCAATAATCGTTCGGAGCCCAAAAAGCGCGTCCCGCCGATCCAAGCCCGCACGCCGCCTCGCCCAACATTCCGCTTGACATGCCGGTTCTCATGTGGTATATTTGCTCATGGAGCGGAAGACTAACTGTCGGCGTATCCGGCGTCTGCCCCGGAGGAAGGCAGGCGAACGGCAGCTTGCGCTGCTTTATCTGAACATGCGTTCATTCTGGGCAACATGCACGCATGTTATTGCAGCACAATGGCTTATATGCGGTTCGTGCCATAGAACCGTCCAAATATTGAAACGTTCTTCCGGTTCCGATGCAGGGCACACGCTCGCGTGCAGTCTCGCAAGTGATTGCGTATCAATCACTTAGGGCATTACGGCTGAATCGCCTTTGGTGTGGTACGCTTTTTGCATATAGAACTTATCGAATAATGTGAGTTTCGCCTCTGTTGCTGATCCCTAGAGGAATCCATAATGCCTGAACCTGTCTCCATGGCCGTGCTTGGCGGAGGTATCGCAGGGCTTCTTGCCAGATTCCTGAAACGTGGATTCGCAGAAGTCAAGCGCACGCTTGACATTATCGGCGCCCTGATCCTCCTCATACCGCTTGGCCCGCTCATCCTTGCCTTGGCGGGGCTCGTCAAACTCACGTCGAAGGGCCCTGCGTTCTTTACCCAAGTGCGCGTTGGCAAGGACGGCCGCCTCTTCAACATGGTAAAGCTCCGCACCATGCACACCAACGCCGAAAACCGCACC
>DATLAR010000096.1:0-6904 GCA_035527355.1 Planctomycetota bacterium | reverse complement strand
GCAATTCGGCCGGCTCGGAAGCCGGGCACCGAAGACGGCGCCCCTTCGGGCCTCAGCCCGCTCCCTACAAAGAACGATGCGCCTCTCCGTGTACCTGACCTTTGGCTGCTGTGACTTTTATACGCGAATGCCCACGAATCTTTTACACACCCATCCGGGCGTGGTTGAGAGCGCGTGTTGGGAAGCGTAGGCAAATCGTAACACATGTGCAACATTCGGCGGCCGGTACCATTTTTCCCGGAAATCCCCTTGCCGTTTGATGATCGTTGCGCTATAATACTAAGGATGAAAAGGCGCATACATGGTGTACCCGAATGGCCTCTTTTGCAGCCTCTGGCACGCCTTTTGGTGCGGCCTTGTGTGCAATGGCTTGCTGGTGAATTGCGTTCGTAGTGGTGGGCGCTACAGCCCCGTCACCCGCTCCATTTTCCATTTCTCCGAGTCGCGGGCTTTTTTCCCAGGAGCTTGTTTGGATGGAAGTACAGGTTGAAGAGATTGGTTCCTGCAAACGAAAATTGAAGATTCAGGTGCCGGTCGAGGACGTCAAGAGCAAGTTCGAGGAGAACTACGAGAATCTCAGAAAGAACCTTGAGCTGCCGGGTTTTCGCCGCGGCCGCGTGCCTAGGCGCCTGATCGAAAAGCGGTTCAGTGAAGACGTGTCAAAAGACGTCCGCCAGGCTCTGCTTGACGAGTCGTTCCAGAAGGCGCTGGAAGAGAAGGAACTGCAGGTGGTCGGCTCCCCCTCGTTTGAAGACGAGCAGGCCGAGTTTTCGGCCGAGCAGCCTTTCACCTACACCGTCACTGTTGAAATCCGGCCCACCTTCGAGTTGCCCGATTACACGGCGCTGAAGCTGATGAAGCCATCGGTGGAGCCGGCCGAGGCCGAGCTGACCAGCCGGATCGACTATTACCGCCACAGAATGGCCACCGTTGAGGCCGTGCAGACTGGTGCCGAGAAGAGCGATTACGTGGTGGTAAACCTCGACATCAAGGTCGGCGACAATTCCGTGATGAAGCGCGAGAATATGACGCTGGCCGTCGAGTCGAAGGAAATGCTCGGAATCGCGGTCGAGCAGCTACAGGAGCTGCTTTTCGCAGCGAAAGCCAACGATAAGCGGTCGCTGACGGTAACTCTGCCCGATACCTTCCAGCAGGAAGAGCACCGCGGCGCACAGGCCGAGCTTTCGCTGGAAGTGAAGGACGTGAAGCGCCCGATTCTGCCCGAAGCGAACGACGAGTGGGCCAAGCAGATGGGCTTCGATTCGCTGGACGAATTCAGGCAGGAAATCGCCAAGCAGATCAGGCGGATGAAGGATTCGGAGGCACGCGAAAAGCTTCGCCTGCAAATCCGCGATCAGCTTTCCGAGATGGTGCCGATGGACCTGCCCGAGGCGCTAATGCAGCGCGTTTCCGAGGAAAACCTCCAGCGCCGCCGCATGATCATGCAATACCAGGGCGTGCCCGAGCCTGACATCGAAACCCGGATGAAAGAAGAAGGCGAGAAGGGCAAGGAAGACGTTGAAAAGAACGTGAAGCTGTATTTCATCTTCGATGAGATCGCGAAAAATGAAACCATTCTCGTTACCGAAGATGAACTGAAAGCGCGAGTGGACCAGCTAGCCGCAAATTACGGCGTGCCGCCGGAGCGGCTCTGGGATACGATGAGCAACGACGGGCGCCTCGAATCGCTCAGGAAGGAAATGGTAGACGAGAAAATCGTAGACCTCCTGATCGGCAAGGCGCAAGTTGAACAAGCACCGCCCGAAACGGCGGTGGAGGAAGGCAAGAAGACGGAGTAAACAAAGCTATGAGCGGAGAGATTTACAATAACCTGGTTCCGATCGTTGTGGAAACGTCGGCGAGGGGCGAGCGCGCGTATGACATCTTCTCGCGCCTGCTGAAAGAGCGCATCATATTCATCGGCACGCCCATCGACGACGTGGTGGCAAACCTGGTGATCGCGCAGCTTCTGTTCCTGCAGAACGAGAAGAAAGACGCCGACATCAACATATACGTGAATACCCCGGGCGGCTCGATCAGCGCGGGGCTGGCCATCTACGACACCATGCAGTACGTGAAGCCCGACGTATCGACCACCTGCATTGGAATGGCAGCCAGCATGGGCGCCGTGCTGCTTGCCGGCGGCACACGCAACAAGCGCTACATCCTCCCCAACGCTCGCGTGATGATCCACCAGCCTTGGGGCGGCACGCAAGGCACTGCGTCTGACATCACGATCCAGGCTGAAGAAATCCTGAAGGCAAAGAAGCGGATTCATCACATCCTCGCCCATCATACCGGCCAAGACCTCGCGAGAATCGAGAAAGACAGCGACCGCGATTTCTACATGTCGGCCGATGAGGCAAAGGATTACGGCATAGTGGACACCGTCATCAAACCGCTTAAGGAGTAGTGCCTTGAAGGATCGGCGGACAACCAAGAGGCTTACCGACATCTGCGCGTTCTGCGGAAAAAACGCGAGAATGGTGGAGCGGATGATCCCTGCTCCGCACGGCATCTGCATCTGCAACGAATGCGTTGAGCTGTGCAGCGCCATTCTGGAGGTAGAGAAGGAGCGCGAAGAATCGGCCGAAACTTTCCGCAAGAAAAAACCCATTGCACCCGCCGAAATCATGCGCCGGCTCGATGAATACGTGATCGGCCAGGAACAAGCCAAGAAATACCTTGCCGTAGCCGTGCACAACCACTACCGGCGGCTCACCTGGAGCGGACCGGCCGGCGACGTGGAGCTCGACAAGAGCAACATCCTGCTGCTTGGACCCACCGGCTCCGGCAAGACACTGCTGGCACAAACGCTCGCGAGAGTTCTTGACGTCCCTTTCGCCATCGGCGACGCCACCACGCTCACCGAGGCCGGCTACGTGGGCGAAGACGTTGAAAACCTGCTGCTTCGCCTCATACAGGCCGCCGACTACGACATCGCCCGCGCACAGAAGGGCATCATATTCATCGACGAGATCGATAAGATCGGCAAGACATACAACAACGTTTCCATCACCAGAGACGTTTCCGGCGAGGGCGTGCAGCAGGCGCTCCTCAAAATGCTCGAAGGCACCATCGCAAACGTGCCCCCCCAGGGCGGACGCAAGCATCCCGAGCAGCAATACATACAGATCGACACCTCGCGCATCCTGTTCATCTGCGGAGGAACCTTCACCGGCATCGAGGAGATCATCAGCAAACGCATCGGCCGGCAATTCGTCGGGTTCCAGGATGGCAATGACATCCCCGAAGACAAGGCCAAGGGCGCATTGCTGGCACGCATAGAAACCGAAGACCTCATCCAGTTCGGCCTCATTCCGGAATTCGTTGGCCGCCTGCCCATCATATGCCCGCTCACGCCGCTCACCGAAGACGAGATGATGCGAATCCTGCTCGAGCCCAAAAACGCCGTGATCAAGCAGTATCGCAAGATATTCGAGATGGAAAACGCCAAGCTCAACTTCAGCGAGGAAAGCCTGCGCGAGATCGTTCGTAGATCACGCGAGAAGAACACCGGCGCACGCGCCCTCAGAGCCGTGGTCGAAAAGCTTCTGCTCGATACCATGTTCGATCTGCCTATGCGGCAGGACACTCGGCGCTACGACGTCACGCCACAAATGGTCATGGGCCTGCAGGAGATCGTTCCAACCAACATCGAAGACTGCCGCGACAGCGCCTGACGCAGGCGGAAGAAGCACCGCATTAGCCGTGACAGCAGCGCCGCGGCAGACGCACGTAGAGGATCATCATGCAGCAGAGAATCGATCAGCTCCGGGCGGTCTTCGCAAAAACTTACGGCACCACGGCCAACCTCAGAATCTCGCGAGCACCCGGGAGGGTGAACCTGATAGGGGAGCACACCGACTACAACGACGGTTTTGTGCTCCCCATCGCTATTGATAGAGACGTTTTGCTCGCGTTCCGGCCAAATGGCTCGCGTACGGTCAACATCCACTCCGTCAATTTCAACCAATCCGTTTCGTTCAGTCTCGATGACGAAGCACCGGACCCCGCGGTGCAGTGGCTTCGGTATCCGTTTGGCGTGGCCAAGGAGCTGCAGAAGCACGGCTGCCACGTGGCCGGCATCGACGCCGCCATCGAGGGCAACGTGCCGCTGGGCGGCGGGCTGTCGTCCTCCGCCGCCATCGAGGTCGCCTTCGCGCTGGCCTTCGCCGATGCATCCGGCAGCGAATTCGACCGCCTCACACTCGCCAAGCTCTGCAGGCTGGCCGAGCACAACTACGCGGGCGTCAAGTGCGGCATCATGGACCAATACGTCAGTCTCTTCGCCGAAAAAGACAAGGCCGTGTTCATCGACTGCCGCAGCCTCACGCACGAGCTTGTGCCATTCCGCACCGACGCCGTGAAGCTGGTGGTGTGCGACACCGGCGTGCGCCATTCGCTGGCCGCCTCGCAATACAACATCCGCCGGGCGCAGTGCGAGGAAGGCGCGGCCTTCTTTGCCGCCAGAATCCAGAACGTGAAAAACCTGCGAGACCTCTCGCCGGCCGACATCGAGGTGTTTGCCGCCGAGATGGAATCGCCCGTCCTTCAACGCTGCCGCCACGTCGTAACCGAAAATGCTCGCACGCTCGAAGCCGTGAAATCGCTTCGCAGGAAGAACGCTCATCAGTTTGGCATCCTCATGTCCGCCTCGCACGACAGCCTCAAGAGTGACTACGAGGTAACCTGCAAGGAGCTCGACCTGATGGTGAACCTCGCCGATGAACTGAAGGGCGTGTTTGGTTCGAGGATGACCGGCGGCGGATTCGGCGGCTGCGTGATCAGCCTTGTAGGCGTCGAGCACGTTGATGCCTTCTGCAAGGCCATGGCCAAAGGTTACGAGGCCGCCACCGGCATTCATCCCAGCATCTACGTGGTAGCGGCCGAGCAGGGTGCACAGATCCTCTGACAATCCGGGAGAACACCGATGAGCAGCGTGCTGAACGCGATACAGAGAGCGATTCGCGGCGATCACCTCACACGCCAGCAAGCTATTGACGCAATGCGTGAGATCACCGAAGGCAAAGCGACCGACGCCCAGATTTCGTGCCTCATCACCGCGCTGCGAATGAAAGGCGAGACGCCCGACGAGATCGGCGGGTTTGCTTCGGTGATGCGCGAGAAAGCCACTCGCATTCACTGCGAGCACCCCGTGGTGGTGGACACCTGCGGCACGGGCGGCGACGCATCCGGCACGTTCAACATCTCCACGGCGGCGGCTTTGATCACGGCCGGCGCCGGCTTCAAGGTGGCCAAGCACGGCAACCGCTCGATGACCAGCAAGAGCGGCGGCGCCGACGCGCTGATGGCCCTGGGCGTGAACCTCGACGTAACGCCCGAAACCGTTTCCCGCTGCATCGACGAGGCGAACGTCGGCTTCCTCTTTGCGCCCAAGCTTCACGCAGCGATGAAATACGCGGTGAAGGTCCGGCAGGAAATCGCCGTCCGCACCGTGTTCAACATCCTCGGCCCGCTCACCAATCCCGCCGGCGCCAGGCACCAGGTGCTCGGCGTCTTCAATCCAAACCTCGCCGATGTAATGGCCGAGGTGCTGAATTCGCTCGGCAGCGTGCACAGCTTCGTCGTGCACGGGCTCGACGGCCTCGACGAGATTTCGACTACCAGCGCCACGTACGTGGCCGAGCTGATCGACGGCAAGGTGCGGTCGTACCAGATTCAGCCGCAGGATTTCGGAATCAAGACGGCGGCCATCGCCGAGCTGCGCGTGGAATCGCCGTCCGACAGCGCCCGCGTGATCCGCGAAATCCTCGCCGGCCGGCGCGGCCCCTGCCGCGACATTGCCGTGATCAACGCCGCAGCCGCGATTGCATCGGCCGACCCGCACGGTAAGATCGCCGACTGCCTCGCCGCGGCGGAGGATTCCATCGATTCCGGCCGCGCCGCCAAAGCTCTGCAAAAGCTCATTTCGATCACCAACACCCCTTAGTTAGAGCGTCTGTGAAAAGCACGCCAACAAGCCCGAAGCCAGAAGTCGGAATTCAGAAGAAGCCGGCGATTGCTGGGCGAGCCAATCCGTTATTCTGACTTCCGACTTCTGGCTTCTGGCTTCTGACTTCTGGCTTCTGACTTCCGACTTCGGGCTTCTGACTTCTCACACAGCCTCTTAGCGCTCACGCGCTCAGGTGTCGGCGTCGATCCGCTCGTATTTGAAGTATGTGCTTAGGGTGCCGGAGATGGCTTCGCGAGCCTTGAGGAGGAACAGCGCGACGGCCGGCAGAACGATGAGGGCGGTGAGCAGGAGCATGCGTGCGCGCGGCTCGGGCGTGAGGCTGTTTCCGGCGGCGATCATGCTGAGCGTGAGCGTGTAGTTTTCGGGCCGGTCGATCACCGCCAGCGGCACGGCAAGCGCACCCCAGTTGGATATCATCTCGATGATGAACAACGCGGCCAGCGGTGCGCGCACCTGCGGCAGCACGATGCGCGCGAACGTTCCAACCTCGCCGAAGCCGTCGATGCGGGCGGCGTCGATCACACTGGCCGGGATGCGGTCGATCGCGACCTTCATGAATACTATGGCGAAACCGGAAGCGGATGCCGGCAGAATGAGAGCAGCCAGCGTGTCGTAGATTCCGAGCGAGGCCGTGATTCTGAACATCGGCGCCATCATCACCGTTGGCGGGATGAAGACGGATGCGAGCAGCGCGCCGAAGAGGAGTTTTCTGCCGTAGAAGCGCTTCTTTGAGAGCGCATATCCGGCCGTGGCGCCAAGCGTGCAGGCGAGCAGCGAAGCCGTGAATGAAACGACCACCGTGTTTGCCAGCGCCGTGAAGAGAAGCGGATCGTGGTGGTTGGATGCCATCGCGGCGGCAGGATCATGGCTGAACGCTTCAGAGATGATCGCCACCGCCGGCGCGAGCCATATCGTGATGAAGACGGC
>DATLAR010000095.1:0-5068 GCA_035527355.1 Planctomycetota bacterium | reverse complement strand
TGCACATGAATATCCCTGAGCATCCCACATTGATCCGCAAGATGATCCAGTCACGTGTCAAGAAGCTGAAAGCAGCCGGGCCGGTGCTGGTGGCCAGCCTCGTGCAGATCGCCAGGTGCTGCGGCCAACCCAATTGCCGCTGCACCCGCGGCGATAAGCACGTGGGCGACTACCTCACATTCAAGGTTGCCGGCAAGACCAAAACGGTCTATGTCCCTCAAGCTATGGTTGACGAGGTGCGATTATGGATTGCAGAACACCGCAGAATGAGGAAATTGTCCGAGGAGATCAGCCAGTTGGCGATAGCGCAGGTGCGCTCCTCCACGACGCACAACCGGCGCCGTGCGGGAAGATCATAGAGCTGGGCGCGATTTTCGTAAGCAATATACTCCACCTCTGGCCGCAGCTGCCGGCGTGGCTGGATGAGTTGCTCGATACTCGTTTCCAGCCCTTCGTGAAGTATCGCAAGCAGTTCCTGTTCTGGGAAAGCCTGCTACTATTCGCCTTCGAACTGAGCAGCCGCCGCCAGATAGATTATGACATTCGGGAGATGGAAGGAGCGATGCTTGAGAACATGAACCGGCTGGCCGGCTGCCGGCAGAAAAGCCTTCCAGTTCACGACACGGTCGAACACCTGCTGGTCCACCATATGGGCCCGACGGCGGTTGTAAACGTGCAGGCGCAGATGGTAAGAGCGCTGATCCGCAGCAAGGTGCTGGACAAGTGCCGAATACTGAGCTTCTGGCTGATGATCGCCATCGACGGCACCGGCTACGTGTCGTTCAAGAAGCGGCACTGCCCGCGGTGCCTGAAATTCTGCACGTCCGACGGCATCCGCTATCGCCATAACGTGCTGGAAGCGAAAATCGTCGGCCCCGGCGGCCTGGCCATCTCCATCGCAAGCGAAATGATCGAAAATCCCGAGGGCCAAACGGAAGAAGACTACGAGAAGAACAAGCAGGATTGCGAGTTGAAAGCCTTCTACCGCCTGGCAAAGCGGCTTGACGAGCTCTACCCCAAGCAGCCCATTTGCCTGCTGGGCGACGCAATGTTCGCCTGCGGCCCCGCCATCACCACGTGTAATGAGCGCGGCTGGAAGTACGTCTTCACATTCAAACGCGGCCGCACCCCCGCCCTCTGGGACGAGTTCACGTCACTGCAAGACCTGTGCCCGGAAAACAGCCGCCACCGCGAATCCGGCGGCACCACATTCCACTACCAGTGGGTCAATGCCCTGCACCACGACGACAGCGAGGGCCGCCATCACGAACCCAACGCGCTCCAAGTCCACGAACGAACAGAAAACAAGCAAACCACCTTCGCCTGGATCACCAACCTTTCCCTCGACACCGACACCGTCATCCCAATCGCAGAACAAGGAGGACACGGCCGATGGATCATTGAAAACCAGGGCTTCAACTATCAGAAGAACAGCGGCTTGAACATGGAACACGCCTACAGCCACCACCCCGACGGCCTGAAAATCTTCTACACGCTGCTCCAGATCGCCCACATGATCATGCAGTTCACCATCAAGAGCAGCCCCCTGAAAAAACTTGCCCAGCGCTACGGCAAGCAAACCGCCGTACACCTCTTCGGCAGCCTCAGGAACATCCCCAAGTTCCTGCTGCAATGCTTCCGCTACTTCCGCATCCCCGATACCGCCTTCGACCCCGGCGCCGCACGCCGCTTCCAACTCCGCCTCGACACCTCCTGACCCGCCGGCTGCAGGCACCCGTGTTCGCCCCTCGACGCTTTCGACCGCCGCTGACCGCTTCACCCGACTTCCTTGCCTTCCTCGACGCTGCACGCCGCCGAGCCCGCTCGCCCATCCCCTGCCGTTGACCCTCAGCACCGCCAGATCCTCGGCCCCCCGCACCGACTGGCCCTGTTCCTCATGGCTGCCGGAAAAACCCATTCCTTGCAAAAGCCAAACCGCTTTGGTATAATGCTGTAGTTGTTTGCATGATTTCAGTTTCTTCCACTCATGCGATAGGAATCGAACGATGCCAGATAATGGACTGCACGTAACCTGCAATGATAGCACCGGCCTGGTTCAATCGGTGAAGCTTTACGGAGAGGAACTGCTCGACGAGGCACAGCCTTGCGCGTCGGAGCTCTACGTAAACGGCCTGCCCTTGAAAACGCGCCCGCATCCCACGCCCGGAAAACAGGGCGGAGTCACGCGCCTGAAGGGCGAGCGATTCGTGGATCATTTCTCGGGTTATGGGCTGGTGGTGAGCCGCAGCATGGGCTTGCGCTCGTACATGAAACATCCCTGCTTCGGCGTGCATTATCTCATTCGCCGCGAGCTTGCCGACATGACCGATCTGCCATGCCCGGGCCCCGGCGGGCCGGTAGTCGAGGCGCCGCTGTATGTCGATACGTTTTCGCTGCTGAACTGGAACTGGCGGTTCTGGGGCGACGACACGCGCATGATTTTTCCGTCTTTGCACACGAACGGCCCGGCCGACGAGTTTGGCCACGTGGGCTACGAGCACGACTCGCCCGAGCAGTGCAAGAAGTACATGCAGAACGTCTGGCGCCGCGCCTACCCGGGCGTGATGGCAATCCACGGCGGCCTCTTCTACAACGCCAAAACCGCCCACTGGATCGCGATCACGTGCAGGCGGCCCCATGTCGGCTACATCCTCAACCTCAACAATGCCGGCCGCGGCGTCTGCTATGATTTCACACTGCACGCACCGTTCAACATCGGCGATTCCCTCCAGATGCCCGAGGTGAAAATATACTTCGGCAAGACGCGCGACGAAATGATGCAGTGGATGGCCGACTACATCACCTACTATTATGAAGAGCCGCCCGCCTGGGTTCACAAAACCGTGTGGAGCCACGGCCTGGGGTGGAACAACCAGCCCACGTGGACCCAGCAGGCCGATCTCTGGGAAAAGCAGATCGACCAGGGCCTCGGCAGCGGCATCAGCTATTGCCTTGTGACCAACAGGCCGATCCACTGCGGCACCACGCCCACCGGCTACGAGCCTGATCCAAACCACGGCAGCATCGACGAGTTCAGAGACATGTGCCGCCGCATCGCCAAGCGCGGCGTGCCTATTCTCATCTGGATGTCGCACAGCGGCCTGCTGCCGCAAGGCGGGGCCGACATCGACGACGACTGGTTCATCCGCGGCATTGACGGCCGCGCGTGCGCCTCGTGGGGCAGCATCGACGGCGGAATGGCACACTGCAACCCCGGGCATCCCGGCTACATCGAATACACGAAAAAATGGATTCGCTTTTACATCCGCGAGTGCGGCTGCAAAGGCATCTTCTTCGACTGCCTTGGCTGGGTGATGCCGCCCGACTTCCGCCCGCGGCCGTTCATGCGATACCCCGCCGACTCCAACCGCCTGACCGTGAAGTTCATGGAAGAAGTCTACGCCTGCATCAAGGAATGCGACCCCGAAGCCATTATGCTGGGCGAGGGCACCTCGCTCGAAGGCCCGGTCAACATCTTCTCCATCGCCGCCAATCCCGTCCGCGCAATCGACGGCATGGGCCCGCGCGACTTCTGCCTGCAACTGAACCGATACTCCAGCAAACGGATGGTGATAGACCAGGGCGGCGACTACTTCCCGGCATCGGGCATGATGACGGCCCAGGCCAAGCCCGGCCAGGAAGAGCGCGTCCAGTTCGTTACGCGGCTCATGCGCGAGAAAGGCGGCCGCGACGCCTTCACGCATCTCGTCGGCGACATGTCGCTGATCGACGACATCCTGTTCGTGGCCGGCCGATACGACGAGGCCACGCCGGCCGCATCGGCCAAGGACGTGCGCCTGCCGGACGCCTTGCAGCATGCAACCAGCCTTGTGGAGCTTTTCTCCAAGGCAACCGTCGCCCGCGATGCCGAAGGCGTCTTCCGCGGCGTCTCGCCCGGCATCTACCGGATCACGGGTACGGCGAAGAAATGAGCGGAAGGCACCGCGCGGCGTCCTGGTGGAATTGAGGAAAACGTTTCTGAACTCACACCGCCGTCCTGCGGCGGAGGGGTTGCCACGGACCGATTGACCATGGCATGCGGGCTCTGTCGCACTTCGACATAGCGTTGGATTCGCGCTATCGTGCAAGAACGCGAGGAAAGGACGAAGGAATGCCTACAAGATCGTCGGGTGAAGCGAGGACGCTAGTCCAGTGTTTCCTTCTGTCAGCAGTCTTTTGTTCCTCTGTATCAGTTGGATATGCCCAAGACAAGGATCTCGATAGCTTCGCGGCAAGCTTACGGGAGAAGATGCAGAAGAGAATTGAGTCCGCTGCGAGCGGTCCAAAACCGTTTACACCAAAGGAATTGGAGATGCTTGGGCTGCTGATGAGAGAGGATTCGGATCCGGATGAATGCGTAAGAATGGCAGTAGGGATCATCAGAGAGGGTTACTGCCGACGAGATCCTGGACAGAGAATGGAGGTTATCATGGGAGAGTCTGGAAGGGCTATCGATGATGTGGGGACTTTGTTATTCGTAATGAAGGGCCGAACAGAAGCCCTTATGGAGTATACAAAGCTTAGCGGCATGTATGTACAGTCGCTAGACCAGGTATACCGAGCCTATCCTGGACCGTATCCTGAAAGCCTTCTTACCTACGAGCTCTTCGCCCTGGTGAACGGGCTCAATGCTGTCAATGTGAAGTTCTATGCCTCTGATTCCGATCCCGGAATCACTGTCATGCTCGGCAGGTTTCTTGGCCTGCAAAAGCGGTTTGGAAACAACAAGCGCCTGAAAAAATACATCTTGGACTATCCTTTCCACAAGAATTCCTACTTGGGCGTTAGATCAAGACAGGTTGCCTACCGCGGGCAGCTCCCGCCGCTATCCAAGATGCTTGCTGATTACCATGGAAAGCTGGTGTTGGAGCCAGACGACAAGAAGCTGTTTCTGAGGCAGGTGGCTTCGGTCTTCGGTGCTCAAGTGTGCTCAGACATGATGCGGGACGTCCTCACCGAATACGATGCTGATCTCATGCGCAACGATGCCGGCTATAGGCAATCCATCGCGGCTTTCGCTCTGGACATAGGAGCGCATTCTGTATCGCAGGCGATATTGAAGGACTTC
>DATLAR010000094.1:0-3544 GCA_035527355.1 Planctomycetota bacterium | reverse complement strand
CTCGCGTGCCGCCTGTGTTGTGATCGGGCCGATTGACGCAACGCCGGCGGACCGGTTGAGCGCTACTGCGCGCTCCTTGCCCACAAGGTTCACGAAATTGCGCGCCGTGGATGCGCTCGTGAACGTGATCACGTCCACGCCGCCTGCGATCACACGCTGCAGCATGTCCGGGTCGACATCCGATTCGGGCAGAGTGTGATATACAGTCACTTCATCGGCCTCGCCGCCCATCTTCTGAAGCTCGTTTGCAAGCATCGGCCTGGCCGCCCCGGCTCGCGGCAGCAGGAATCGCGCACCTCTGATCTGATGCTGTTGTGCGAATGACGTCAGAAATTCCTCAGCCACATAATCGGGCGGGATGAAATCGACGCGCAGGAAACGCTCCTCGATCGCCCGGGCGGTAGCAGGGCCGATTGCCGCGATCCGGCACGCCGCGAAACTGCGGGCGTCCTTGCCTTGGTCGAGCATCCTGTGCATGAAAATGCGCACCGCATTCACGCTTGTGAAGACCGTCCAGTCGTAGCTGGCAAGCCCTGCGATTGCCGCGTCGATGCGTGAAAAATCATCGAGCGGCACGATTCTGATCGTGGGGAGGATCAGCACCTCGGCGCCCAGGCGCTGCAGAGCGGCTTCAAACTCAGCCGACTGCTCCCGAGGGCGCGTGAGCATAATCCGCTTGCCGAACAGCGGCAGTTTCTCGAACCAGTTGAGCTGCTCGCGAAGCGAAACCACGCGGCCTACCACGATGATCGCGGGCGCCCCCAGGCCGGCCTCTGCTGCGCTATCGGCTATAGTCTCCAGCGTGCCGGTCACGCACCGTTGGCGGGGCAACGTTCCCCACGACACTACAGCGGCGGGTGTGGAGGCGTCGCGTCCGGCGGCAATCATGCTCCCGATGATCTCACGGATGTTTTGCATGCCCATGTAGATGACAAGCGTATCGGTGCCGGTGGCCAGGCGGGACCAGTCGACCTCGGACGCCGGCTTGTTCGCGTCTTCGTGGCCCGTTACCATGCCGAAGCTCGTGGCAATGCCGCGATGCGTGGCGGGAATGCCGGCATAGGCAGCAGCCGCGATGGCAGCGGTTACACCGGGCACGATCTCGAAGGCGATCCCGTTGCGGGCAAGCTCGAGCGCTTCCTCGCCGCCTCGTCCGAAAATGAAAGGATCGCCCCCCTTGAGGCGAGCCACCACATTGCCCGCCAACGCCTTCTCGACAAGCAGGTCGTTGATCTGCGACTGCTCCAGCGTGTGGTGTCCGCCCCGCTTGCCGGCATAGATCAGCTCGGCCTTCGGGCTGGCCTGCTCGATTATGGCGGGGTTGGCCAGGTAGTCGTACACCACCACATCCGCCATCCGGAGGGCTTGCATGCCCTTCACGGTGACCAAGCCGGGATCACCGGGGCCTGCTCCTATCAGGTAAACTTTTCCGCGGCACGATTCTCGCACGGGTTCCTTTCCTATATGCAGCCTTCAACGTTCGCACTTGCTGGGATTCCGCATTGCAGTGGAATCCGAACGACAACTCAGTTACCATACATCATGTTCGTATAAGTTGCAAGCAGTTTCATTCGTGTTTGGCACGTGGCTGAATTGCAGCGCTGGAAAGCAAGAGCCATGGCGGCTGCCGCGAACGACACGAGGACATCCCCGACGTCGCATTTCTGCATCAGGAAATCCTCGCAGGAACTCAAAGGAAGTGCCCCGCTCGCCGACGAGATCATGTGCCGATCATGACCGGTAGCCGGCCAGGTAATATTGGCGAGCCCAAGAACGTAGTGGAGCGGGTACTGATTTTCGCCGAGAACCGTCCTATGGAAGTGCGCGATCCGGCCGGGAAGCTGACAGATCGCCGGCGGCGCTGTGCTTTCGTGAATAACGGGCGGAATTCCTTTGACAGGTGGTCCCTGATGAATCTCTCCGTTGTGGGGATTAGCTACAAAACGGCCCCCGTAGGGCTGCGCGAGCAGTTTGCACTGCCGGGCGATCTGGCACAGCGGCTGCTTTGCGCCATTCGCGACGACCATGTTTTTGAAGAGGCACTCGTACTCGATACCTGCAACCGCACCGAAATCTATCTGGTTTCACCGGAACCGCAGGAGGAATTGCCATACCTTCTGCGGCTCTACCGCACGCTCAAGAACACGCCGGACAACGTTGACACGTCGGTTTTCTACCGGCACGAGGGCATCGCGGCCGTGCGGCACATTTTCAACGTTGCAGCTTCGCTCGATTCCCAGATCGTGGGCGAAGACCAGATCATGGGGCAGGTGAAGAACGCATATCACCAGGCTCTTGAACTCGGAACGTCCGGATTCCTCCTCAACAAGCTGCTGCATCGCACGATGTTTACCGGCAAGCGCGTGCGAACGGAAACCAAGCTGAACCTGGGCGCGGCCAGCATTCCCCAAGCCGCGGTGGAGCTTGCGTCACGCGTCTTCACGTGTCTTAGAGGCAAGAGCGTCATGCTGGTGGGCGCCGGCAAAACGGCAGAGCTGGCCGCCAGGAAGCTGATCAGTTGCGGCGTGAGCAGGATCATCGTTGCAAACAGGACCGTCGAGCGCGCGCAACTGGTAGCGGCCAGACTGCTGCAAGCGGCCACGCCCGGCGACAAATCGATCGACGCCTCGCTGTGCGGCGCCGCCCCATCTGCACGTTGCACTCTCAGCCCGGCCGACAGCACCGCCCTCGAAGTGCAGGCCGTGGCACTCGATGATGTGCCTTTGCACATCGCAACGGTGGATCTGGTGATCTCGTCGACCGGCTCCGACGATCTGGTGCTCAGACGCGAGCACATGGACGAGACTCTGGCGCACCTGCACAAGCCGCTGCTGATGGTAGACATCGCCGTGCCGCGCGACATCGACCCCGACATCAACAACATCGAAAACGTGTTCGTCTACAACATCGATGATCTCAATCACCTCGTGGAAGAAAACATAAACCGGCGCAGAAATGAAATACCCCGCGCCCAGGCCATCATCGAGCACGATGTCGAACAGTTTGCCAAGTGGGTTCAGTCGCTGCAGGTGGTGCCCGCGATGAAGCTGCTGCAGCATTATTTCGACCAGATGCGCCTTGCCGAGATCAAGCGCTATGATCACCAGTTCAGCCAAGCCGACGCCAGGCAACTCGATCTCTTCACACAGTCGCTGTGCAAGAAGCTGCTACACAATCCGATGGCGTTCCTCGATTCCCTCTCCAAAGACGCATCATCCGGCGAGCGGATGGCAGTGGTGGATGTTGTTCGGCGGATGTTCACGCCGCCACCACAGGAGCACAACGTCTCGGCGGAGCCTCATGAATGATCGGCATATCAAAGCTCTACTGCGGCACCGTCGAGCCGTCAGACGTGCTGCGGTATGGAGCCTTGAGCGCGAATCTGCCCAGCCACCTCCTGCAGTTTTCGGCGGACAAGAAACCGGTGGTGGTGTGGAATTGCACCCGCCGCTGCAACCTTCGCTGCGTGCATTGCTACGCGCACTCGGCCGATAAGCACTACGCCGGCGAGCTTACCACCGGGCAGGGAACCGCCCTGATAGAA